>NZOF01000167.1 GCA_002695185.1 Erythrobacter sp. | reverse complement strand
CGCTTTCCGAGCCGCCGAATTCCTCGATCAGATCGCCCCATTCGTCGGAAATGAAGCTGTGGCCGTAGAAGCTCTGCTGCCGGTCGGCAGGGCCTTCGTGACCGATGCGGTTGGCGGCGCAGACCGGCATGCAGTTCGACACCGCATGGCCGATCATCGCCCGGCGCCACATGCGGCTGGTGTCGAGATCGGCGTCATAGGGTTCCGACCCGATGGCGGTGGGATAGAACAGGACCTCCGCCCCCTTGAGCGCCATCACCCGCGCGCATTCGGGATACCACTGGTCCCAGCAAATGCCGACACCGATGCGCGCGCCGAACAGGTCCCACACCTTGAACCCGTCATTGCCGGGGCGGAAATAGTATTTTTCCTCATAGCCCGGCCCGTCGGGAATGTGGCTCTTGCGATAGGTACCCATGATCTCGCCATCGGGGCCCACCATCGCCAGAGTGTTGTAATAGTGATGGCCGTCGCGCTCGAAGAAGCTGGTCGGGATGGCCACGCCGAGCTTTTTCGCCAGTTCCTGCATCGCGATCACACTGGGGTGCTCCACCGTCGGCCGGGCGCGGGCGAACAGCTCCTCCTCCTCGTCGCGGCAGAAATATTCGCCCGCGAAGAGTTCGGGCGGCAGGATCACCTGCGCGCCCTTGCCCGCCGCCTCTTCCACAAGGGCACAGACGGCGGCGATGTTGTCGGCTTCGTCCGCCCGGGCGAGCGGCAGCTGAAGGACGGATACGGTCAGTTCTCTCATGGCGAAGAGCGTTATTTCTCCCGCAGGGCGAAGTCCACCTGGATATAAACCTGGCTGCGCGTCGTGCCGACCATCATGCCGGGCGAACCTTCTTCCGGCCGCGGGGCTGTGCGCACCATCGGCGGCGCAACCGGCGGAGGAGCAGCAGACGCGCTTTCGACCATCGCATCGTTCATCGCCTGCGCACCGCGGAGCCATTGCTGACCCTGCTGCCCGCCCGCATCGCGGATATAGAGTACACGGCTGATCTCCATGTCGGCAGCCTCTGCATAGGCCTGCGCCCGGCTCCGCGCGGCCTTGTACGCATCGGCATAGGCGAGATTGGCGACCGTTTCGGGATCGCTCATGGTCAGGCTGGGGCCCGACAGGACATTGGCGCCCGCCTCGGTCACCGCACTTACCGCTGCGCCCGCACGATCGGGATTGTCCATCGTGACCTCGAAGACGTTGGACGCCTGATACTGTCCTTTCCGATCGCCCCATTCGACCCGGCGGACAGAGACGTTCTGGGTCTGGATATCGTCTTCACTCACACCCAGTTCGCGCAAGGCGGCGACGATCTCGGCAATCTTTTCGGCATTCGCCTCGCTCGCCTCGGTGGCGCTGCGCGAGAAGGTCTCGATCCCGGCGTTGAACTGCGCGCGGTCGGGCTTGCTTTCGGCCTGGCCACTGGCGCTGACGGACAGCAGCGTTTCCGAGTGCTCGACGCCGCGCACGTCGTCCGCCCGGTCACCGCATGCGGCAAGCGCGAGCGTGGCAGCGGACAGGAACAGTACTTTACGCATGAAAAACCCCTGATGAAATACGATCACATCAGGGGTTTCTCATGTTGGAAATTAACGGCTGCTGTCAGCCGTTGGTATCTCTTACGTCCGCTTGCGGAAGAGCAGCGTCATCCGGTCACTTTCGCCGAGATCCTTCAGCTCTTCCTTCTTGCCGCCCCAGCTTGGCGGCATCTGCCAGACACCGCCTTCGTGATTAGCCGGATCGCGCGGGTTGGCGTTGATCTCGCTCATGCCGACCAGATCGAAACCATGCGCCTCGACCAGCGCGATCACATCGTCCTGCCGCAGGTAACCGTTGCCGCCCAACGTATAATCGCCCGGCGCATCGGCATTGGCACGATGCTGGACAATGCCCAGCATGCCGTCATCCTTCAGCACGCTGCGCAAGCGGGTCAGTTCGGTATAAAGCGCGCCCGAGCGAAGAAGGTTGTGCATCTCCCGGAAGATCAGGACCCGGTCGACAGTGCCATTCATTCCTTCGGTCAGATCCTGCGAGCCATGGACTTCGACCGGTGCGCCGGTCAGGCCCCATTGCGGATAGCTTTCCGAGAACTGGCCCGGGAGCTTCCCGAAATATTCGCCGAAGCGGCTGGAATCCGCCGCATCGGGATCGGGTGTCACGCCGATATAGCGGCCATTCGTGCCGAGATAGGGCACGAGCACGCGGGAATACCAGCCGCCGGCGGGCATATAGTCGACCACGGTCATACCGGGTTCGACACCGAAGAAGTCGAGGGTTTCGAACGGGTGACGATACTGATCGCGGGCCCGGTCGTCCGCGCGGTTTTCCTGCGCCAGCGCGGCCATGAGGGCCTGATGCCGGCTATGGCGTTCGGCCATCGGGCCTTCGCTGTGATGATCGGCAACCGCCGGAGCGGCTAGAGCGAGGGCGGCAGCCCCGGCGAGCAGTAGGCGCATAGAAATTCTCCCCATGTGAAACGAATGCTGTCCTCCTGCCCCCGCCCGCAACCGATGACAAGCGTCGGCAGTCTTCCTACATCGTTGGCCAAAGGAGATACGAATGGCTCAGGAACAGATTATCGTGGCCGGCGGGTGCTTCTGGTGCACCGAGGCGGTGATGAAAGACGTGATCGGCGTGACCGAGGTCGAAAGCGGCTACATCGGCGGGGACAAAGCCGATCCGACCTATAAGGAAGTATGCAGCGGAACCACCGGCCATGCCGAGGGCGTGCGCGTCACCTATGACAGCGATCGCATCAGTCTGGAACAGATCCTCGACGTGTTCATGGGGACCCACGATCCGACCCAGCTCAACCGGCAGGGCAATGACGTAGGCACCCAGTATCGCAGCGCCATCTTTCCGGCGGATGACCAACGGGAAGCTGCCGATGCGGCGATCGCTCGCTGGAACGAGGAGCATCCCGGCCAGGAGGCAGTCACGACGATCGAGAGCGGCGACTGGTATCCGGCAGAGGATTACCATCAGGAATATTGGGAAGGCGAAGGCCAGCGAAACCCATACTGCCAAGCGGTTATTCCGCCCAAGTTGATGAAGCTGAGGAAAAGCTTCCAAAAATATCTCAAGGCAGACGCCGAATAGAAAAAGGGGCGGACATTGCGGTCCGCCCCTTTCCTTTTGGCTGGAGAGAGTTGGCTTAACTTTCCTCGGTCGCCTTGCTGACGAGGATGTTGACCGAAACACGGCGGTTTTGCGCTTTGCCATATGCAGTCGAATTGTCTGCCGCCGGGTCAGATTCCGCCATGCCGGTGGGCGTCAGCATGCGCCACGGCTGCCATTTGCATTCCTGCTGCAGGAAGTTGACCACACGGCTCGCGCGGCGTTCGCTCAGGGTCTGGTTGTAATCCTGGCTGCCATCGGAATCGGTATAGCCGACCACCAAAAGGAGCGCGTTGTTCATCGTTTCTGCGTCAGCCGCGATGGCACAGATTTCCTGGCGGCCTTCGGGCGAGATATTCCATTTGCCGCTGTCGAAATAGACGTTCGTCACGCCCTTCACATTATACTGGTCGATATTCGCCATCCGGCCGCGCAAGGCTTCGGCAGCAGCGGAATTGGCATCGATATCGGCGCGGTGTTCGGCAAACTGCTGCTGGGTGGCGCCGCGGATCATCGCGGCCGTTTCAAGGTCGCTTCCCTTGAGCTTGATCTGCTTGGCGACCAGTCCGCCGTCGAACTGCAGCGTTTCCACTTCGACCGGAATGCCGTTCATCAACTGGCTGGTCTGCAGGCTCTTGCTGCCAAGACCGAGGAAGCCGCCCTTGGCCCTTACTTCGGTGCCATCATCGACGATGATCGTGGCGTTCTGGCCATCTTCCATGGTCACCTGAATGGTGTCGCCGTTTCGAGCCGTTATGATGCCTTCCACTTCGGGGCCATCGGACAGGGCCGAACCATACACGTCGATATCGGAATCATCCTGCGCCATGGATGGCGCTGCCATGGGAAGCGTGAACGCGGAAAGCAGCAGGGGAAGAGCCGCGGTTTTCTTCAATGCAGTCATTCAAATTCCTCCGTCTAGGGCCGCCACCCGAAGATACGGGCAACGGCTCATGAACCCGTGACGCAGGTGCCGCCCACGGGTTAGAATACCTCTACTCATCAAGCTTAACGCCCGAAGAGCGCGGGTGCGGTTGCGCCCGATGGAGGGTTGAGTGCTGATCACGGCCTTGCTCGAAAATGAACAATGGCAAGAATAAGGCAAAGTCGGAGGCAGTTTGCGCTGCCGCTGCGATAAACCGATCCGCCATAGTGACGGATCAGGCGATTCAGGCTTCTTTTCGGCTCATCGAAATGAAGAAACCGTCGAGCCCGCCCACTTCTGGCAGCATGCCAGGATCGGTCCTGACCGTACCGTCCTCCGCTGGCGTGAGGGTGGCGGGAAGTGTCGCGGCATCGATTGGCTCGAGTCGAAGACTATCCGGCAGCGTCTGTTCTTCGCCCTCCGGCCGTTCGAGCGAACATGTCGCATAGATAAGGACGCCCCCCGGCTTTAGCCATGCTGCCGCCTTGGCGATCAGCGCGGACTGCAGTTCAGCCATATCATCGATCTGGCGCGGTCCGATCCGGTGCAGCACATCGGGATGACGCCGTGCCGTGCCGGTCGCCGTGCAGGGTGCATCCAGCAGGATGGCATCGAACTGATGCTTCGGCTCCCATGACAGCGCGTCTGCACGGACCACACTGGCCTTCAGCCCGGTGCGGGCCAAGTTTTCTTTCAAGAGGCCGAGGCGGCGTTTCGAAATGTCGAGCGCCGTGACCTTCCATCCCTGTGCCGCAAGCTGGAGGGTCTTGCCCCCCGGCGCTGCACACAGATCGAGGACGTGCTGCCCTTCCCCCGCACCAAGCAAATGTGCCGGCAGCGATGCAGCGAGGTCCTGTACCCACCATACTCCATCGGAAAAGCCAGGCAGCTTTTCGACATTCTCGCCGCGGGCCAGACGCAGGTGTCCCGGCATCAGGCTGTCCGCCGCAAGCTTCGCTTTCCAGATCTCGATCTGCTCCGGATCCTTCAGCCGCAGATCGAGCGGCGGGGGCACGGCGAGACCCGCGGCAATGGCGGGCGCCCTCTCGCCCCAGCGTGCGGCCACGTCTTCGGGCAATGTGGGCGCGGGAGGCAAGGCAGCCTCCTGTTTAGTAAGCGTAGAGAAAACGCCATGGGCCAATCTGCGCGGACCGCCGGCGAGGAGCGGCAGACAGGTTCCGATGATGGCATGCGGCGGCGTGTCGAGCCGCAGCCATTGCGCCAGCATCATGCGCAGAACCATGCGCGCCTTCGAATCGGGCGGAAGCGCGGTCTTGGTGGCGCTGTCGATCAACTTATCGAGATCGACCAGCCAGCGCAGGACCTCGCTGGCGATTGCCCGGGCCAGCGCCCGGTCCTCGAACTTGCGCACGTCTTTCGTTGCGGCTGCAAATGCAAGATCCATGGTGTCGCCCCGCCGAAAAACGGCATCGAGCAGGCGAAGCGCGGCGCGGCGCGCGTGAATTCCGGAAGGCTGTGCCATTGCCCCGCGCCCTACGCCTACTTGAAACCATGCGCCAGCCCGCGCATCTTGGTTATATGACCAAACGCGCAGACAAGCGGCCCGAGACCTTCGAAAAACCCGATCACTGGACGAGCGAACCGCCGCCCAAGCCGGAAAAAGGCGAAGTCGACGAAGATCTCAGCCCGACCCGCTATGGCGATTGGGTCAAGGACGGCATCGCGATCGATTTCTAGATCCGTTCGAGGGCGATCCTGAGCCCGTCCTTGGGCTTGGGGATCGGCCATGCCTGCCAGTCGGGCTCCTGCTCCAGCGTCACGCGATAACGCGGCAGGAATTGCGCCAGCAGTATTTTCACCTGCATATAGGCAAAGTGCAGCCCCAGGCACATGTGCGCGCCTCCGCCAAACGGCACCCAGGCATATTTATGACGAGCCTTCACGGCCTCGGCGGTAAAATGGTTGGGATCGAAGCCGTAGGGGTCGGACCAATGCTCTTCTTCATGGTGCACGAAATTGGCATTGATGCCGACATGCGATCCGGCCGGGATGCGATAGCCGCCGAATTCGAACTCCCTCAAGGCGCGGCGCGGGGTCGATGGAACCGGCGGCATTATCCGTAGCGCCTCCTTGAAGGCCATCTCTACCAGTTCGAGCTTGCCCATATCCTCATAGGCCAGATCGCGCGGCTTGCCGTCCTGACCCATCCCGCCGGTGACGCTTTCAATTTCCTGGCGCAGCTTCTCTTGCCAGTCGGGGTTCTTGGCCAATTGCCAGATCAGCGACGTGGCCGAGCTGGTGATGGTGTCATGCGCGGCCATCATCAGGAAGTTCATATGGTCGACCACTTCGTCGACCGGCATCAGGCTGCCATCGTCATATTCGGCGGTGGCGAACTGGCTGAACATGTCCTGCCCCCCGCCTTCTGCGCGGCGGCGGTGGGTTTCCTGCGTGAAGAAATCGACCAGGAATGCGCGCCCGTCGGTCCCGCGCTTCATCTGCGTAAAGGGCAGCGGCTTTCTGACCGGGGCGACCGAAGCCTGGACCATGTCGATGAAGGCGGTGTTGATCCTGTCCGCTTCCGGGCCCCATTCGATACCGATGAAGCTGTCAGCCGCCAGATCGAGCGTAAGCGTCTTGATCGCAGGGTAGAATTCCATCCGCCCGGCGCCCCAGTCCTCCACCTTGCGGGCGATGCCCCGGTTGAGGCTGCCCGAATAATGCCGCATCGGGCCGGGTTTGAACGCGATCGAGAGCGCGCGGCGATCGGCCCGGTGATGGTCGAAATCCATCAGCATCAGGCCGCGCGGGAACAACTGGTCCAGGATCGGGCCCCAGCCCTGTTCCGACGAGAAGTTCTTTTCGCGATCGAACAGCACCAGTTCGTTGGCGTCCGCGCCGATCAGGGCGATGTTCCACCCGCCGAATGCCTTGCTCTTGTAAACACGCCCGTAGGTATCGACCATGTGCTGCGCAAAAGCGTGCGGGTCCTTCAGCATCTTGAAGGTGTTGCCGACTACCGGCCAGCCGCCTTCGCCAGGAATGTGGGCGAGCTGGTCGTCGGTCGGATTGCCTTCGGCCCAGTGAGCCGGGATCGGATTATGTGCTGCAAGAGTGGCCATGGGCAGGACTATGCCTCACCCAACATTAAGTAGCAATTAGCAATCTATATCCATCCAGCAAGCTCTCGTCGAAGCAATGTTTCAAGCATCGCCACGCCAGCATCCGAAGTGTTCAGGCAGGACAGCGCGTCAAATCGTTCACCGCCCGCTTCGAGAAACTGGTCGCGCCCCTGCATGGCAAGCTCCTCGAGTGTCTCGAGGCAGTCCGCCGAAAAACCGGGCGCGGCAATCACCATGCGCTTTGTGCCCTTCCCGGCTTCCTCCGCAATCACCGTATCGGTTGCCGGCTCGAGCCATTTCGCCCGGCCGAAGCGGGACTGGAAAGTCGTGCGGATCCGCATACCGCGCTGCGCAAGCCGGTCCTGCAGGAGGCGTGAGGTCTTCTGACAATGGCAGTGATAGGGATCGCCCAGATGCAAGGTGCGCTCCGGCATGCCGTGGAAACTCAGCAGCAGCACCTCGGGCTCGAAATCCAGACCATCCAGCTGGCGCGTCAGGTCCTGTGCCAACGCATCGATATAGGCTGGATCGTCGTGATAGGGCGGCAGGGTCCGCAAACTCGGTTGCCAACGCATTTCCCGCAGCTTGTCCGCAGCCTTGTCCACAACCGTTGCCGTCGTCGCTCCGGAATATTGCGGATAGAGCGGCGCGAGCAGAATGCGCTCGCAACCGGCGTCCATCAGGGCCTGCAGCCGGTCAGGGATTGAGGGCGTACCGTAACGCATCGCCCAGTCTACCGTCACGCCGTCGCCCAACCGCGCTTGCATTTCTTCTGCCTGCTGCCGCGTGATGACGGCGAGCGGGGAGCCCTCCTCGGTCCAGACCTGGGTATAGGCATGCGCGCTTTTCTTCGGTCGGGTGTTAAGAATTATCCCGCGCAGGATCGGCTGCCAGGCGAGGGGAGGGATCTCGACCACGCGGCGGTCGGACAGGAATTCCGCAAGATACCGCTTTACCGGCCCCGCTTCGGGCGCATCGGGCGTTCCGAGGTTGACGACGAGAACACCAACGCCGCCGGAGCGGACAGGCGGATGGTCTTTCGGAAGGTTCTGTTTCTGCCAGGTCATGGGACGAGGGGCAGACGGTAAGAACGCTCTCCCGTCAAGGCGAACAATGCATTGGCTATGGCAGGAGCGGCCACGACCACGCCCAGTTCGCCGGGATCGAATGGCTCGGCATCACTCTCGATAAAATCGATCCGCATGTCAGGAGTATCGGCAAGTCCGGGCAATCTCATCCCGCCAAACGTGCGCGGCACGGGATGACCATTTTCGAATGCAAGCGGCGCGCCCAGCGCCAACCCCATCCCGTAAACAAGCCCGCCCTCAATCTGTTGGCGCGCAATATCGAGATTCACGATGCGGCCGATATCCACCACCGCGCTCAGTTGGCGCACCTTGATCCCGCCTTCTCCCCGCGCGAGATGTGCCACACAGGCAATGTGTCCGGCTGCCGCTTCGCCCGACACCATTCGTACGGCAGCGACCCCTTCACCGGACCCTGGCTGCGCTCCGTCCCATTCGCCCAGCCTCGTTGCCCGGCGCAGGGCTTCCGCCAGCCGGGGCGCGGATCCCAGCATAGCCATTCGATAAAGAAACGGATCGCGTCCTGAAGCCTTGGCGAGTTCATCGATCAGGCATTCGGTGAAGAAAGTGGTGTACCCTTGCGCTCCACCGCGCATGCGACCGGTGGGCAAGGAAATGGTCGCCGGAACATGCTCGACCGCGATATGCGGGATTCCATATGGCGGAACCGCGCCTTCGACCGCAAAGGGGTCTGCAGCACCCGAACTGTCTCGCCGCGCGGCATCGGGAAGATAATTGTCAAACAGGCGGTGTCCCGTCTCGCGCATCCACGAGGGGGAGGTAATTCGCGCTCTCCATGCCACTGGTTGCCCCTCAGCCCCCAACTTCGCAGCAATTTCAGCCGAAACCGGTGCCCGTGGCGGAACTGCCTGAAAATCCTGCGCACGAGACCAAGTGAGCTGAACAGGCCGCCCGACCTCTGCGGCGATCTGGGCCACTTCGATTGCGTGCCTTTTTTCCAGCCGCGCATCGAAGCTACCACCCGCGGGCACCGGGTAGAGCACGACATCGGAAGCCGAAAGGCCCACCGCCTGTGCAGCCGCATCACGAGCTGCAGCGGGCGCCTGTGCCGCCAACCAGAGTTCCAGCCGCCCGCCTGCCAATCGCGCAGTCGCAGACGCGGTTTCGAGCGGGGCATGCGCGGCTGGAGCCACATCGAAACGACGTACAATCGAAGGTTCGCTCAGCATCGCATCAGGATCACCGACGGTCTCGATACGCTGGGCTAGATCGGCGGTCCTACCAACTGCATCTTCAAGCTGAGCCTCTAGCCTGACCTGTTCGAGCGCGCCCGGCCCGGTGAATTCCGGACGCATCTTCGCCAATGCCTGATCGGCGATCCACCAGCTTTCGGCGACCGCGGCGAGCCAGCGCTTGGAACGGACAACGGCTACTAACCCCGGCGTGCCGGCCGCAGCTCTCTCGCTGAACCGCAGGAGCTCTGGCAAACCCTCCGGGCCGTGGCGGATCGATGCATAGACCATGCCCGGGAGGCGGATGTCGCCGGCAAATAAATGGCTGCCGTCCACCTTGGAAGGCAGATCGAGCCGCGGATACATTCCCTGAGCATCGGCTTCGCCCGGAATCGGCTGTTCGAATGCAGGCATGGGACGCAGAGGCGCTGGAACGGGTGGATCGAGACGGGCAGCCTCTTCGACCAGATCGCCGAAGGCCATGCGCTGCTCGCCGTGGATGACGAACCCTTCTGCTACTTGGCACTGTTCGGGCTCGACCTCCCACCTATCGGCTGCAGCGCGGGTAAGCATGTCGCGCGCGCTGGCCGCTGCTTCGCGAAGCGGAAGCTCGTATGCGGCAAGGCTGGTGCCGCAGGCCGTGACGGTAAAGTCTTGGCTGCGTGCGAACCGTGCGACCGACCGGTCGCTTTCGGGTAACCAGCCTTTCCACAGCGAAGACCATTCTTGGGCCAGGGGTAGATTGGCGAAGCTGCCGGCGGGCGGCACAGGCTCGATCCCTATCTGGCGCCAGTCTGCACCAAGCTCGATCGCCGCGATCTGGGCAAGCACAGTGCCAACACCTTGGCCCATCTCAAGCTGAGGCTGGGCGATGGTCACGACGCCGTCACGCCCGATGACCAGCCAACCGCCGAAGATTTCCTCGCCCTCGCGCGCAAGCAGAGGGCTGGCATATTTCCGTGGCCAATAGTTCCATGCGACCAAAAGGCCGCCTCCCGCCGCTGCCCCGACGAGCAATTTACGGCGCGAAACGGAAAGATCGTTTAATTTCGTGCGGCCAGCCACGCTTGCAAACTTTTCGCTATCGCAAGGAAGGGCTCGGCAATGGGACCATCCAGAGCCGCTGGCGGCTCGCCATGATCACTACCCTGACGGATTTCGATGTTGAGCGGGATCCGTCCAAGGAACGGCAGTTCGAGACGTTCGGCCGCGGCTTCCACGTTCCCTGCACCGAAGGGATTGGATACCTCTCCGCAGGAAGGGCACGCATATCCCGACATGTTCTCTACCAGACCAATCACCGGCACACCCGCGCTATCGAACAACTGTCCGGCACGCGCTGCGTCGATAAGCGCCAGATCCTGCGGGGTCGAGACGAGCACCGCACCGGCAGGCTTGAACTTCTGCACCATGGTCAGCTGAACGTCACCAGTGCCAGGGGGCAGGTCGATAAGCAGGACCTCCGTATCCTTGCTCCAGTGGGCCTCGATAAGCTGACCAAGCGCACTCCCCGCCATCGGCCCGCGCCATGCCAAGGCCTTCCCCGGTGCTACGAGGTGTCCCATCGATAGATGAGGGACACCAAATTTGCCTTTGATCGGGATCGGCTTGTTCTCTCGGGCTTCCGGCTTCTCGCCCTGTGTTCCGAAAATTACCGGCTGCGACGGACCATAGATATCGGCATCGACCAGCCCCACCTTCACGCCTTTGCGGGCAAGAGCGATGGCAAGGTTCGCAGTCAGCGTCGACTTTCCCACGCCGCCCTTTCCCGAACCGATCGCGATGATGACTGGGCCCTTCCGCTCGGCAGTCATCACCACCCGCACGTCGTTGACATCGGCGCGCCCGGACAATGCCTGTTTTATGGCGGTCTCGATCCCGCCACGCTCCGCTTCGTCCAATTTGCCGGCATCGACGACAAGCGTCGCCCTGCCCTCGTTCAGGACAGAGCCCGTTACGAGAGAGGCTATTTCAGGAGGAAGATCGGCGGAAAAGTCGGTGCGGCTCATGGCTGGCGCTGCTGTAGCATCGAAAAGCGCGCCGCAACCCCTGTTTTTCCGGCCAAGGCTGCTTATAAGACAGATATGAGAATTTTGGACGGGCTTGGACAGAGGATCCGCCTAGTGATGGCTGGCAACAATCCGTGGGGCGGGGGAAGCGATGATTCTTCCGGTTCCGGCAATGGTGATGCACCCAAGGGTGACAAAGGCGGGAGCGACGGACCGCGCAACCCGTGGTTGCCAACTGGTTCGGGCGGCAGCGGCGATGGACGCCGTGGCCCTAACATCGAGGACATCTTCAAGAACCGCGGGCCGGAAGGTCCGCGCCGCAAAGGCGGTGGCGGCGGTCCGGGTGGGCCCGGCTTCCGGATGCCGCAGCGCCCCGGTGGCAAAAGCTGGTTTCCCGTTGCCGTAGTCGCGATCGTGGGCATCGCGCTTCTCGCCACCAGCGCGCATTTGATCGACCCTCAGGAAAAAGCAGTTGTTAAGCGGCTCGGCGATTACAGCCGGACGCTCGATTCCGGACTTCAGTTTACCCTGCCCTTTCCAATCGAAACCGTCGATGTCGAGAATGTCGAAGGGGTTCGCCCGATCCGCATTCCGGGCAATGACAATCAAGCCAAGCTGATCCTTACCGGCGACCAGAACCTCGTCGACCTGAGCTATATCGTCCGCTGGAACATTCAGGATCTCCGGCAATACAAATTCCGCGTCGTCGATCCGGAAGAGACGGTTAATGAAGTTGCCGAAGCTGCCATGCGCGCCGCGGTTGCGGAAAAGCAGCTCGACGAGACTTTTTCAGGTCAGGGCCGTGCCGCGATCGAGCTCGACGTGCGCGAGCGTATGCAGGCGACACTCGACCGCTATCAGGCCGGTATTCGCGTACTGGGTGTGGAAATCGAGAAGGCCGATCCGCCCAGCCAGGTGGTCGATGCTTTCCGCGATGTGCAGGTTGCCGAACAGAACGCCGATGCGGCGCGCAACCAGGCACAGGGTTATGCCCAGCAAGTCCTTGCGCAGGCCCAGGGTGAGGCCGAAGCCTTCGACAAGGTCTATGAACAGTACCGCCTTGCTCCTGAAGTTACCCGCCAGCGTCTCTATTATGAGACCATGGAGCGGGTGCTGAGCAATACGGACAAGACCATCGTAGAGGCCCAGGGTGTAACGCCTTATCTCCCGCTCCCGGAAATTCGGCGCCGGGCTCAGCAGCAGCCCGAAACCACTGTAACCGCACCGGGAGGCCAGTAAGATGCAGCGCATTTGGGAAGACCATCGCCTTTCGATCATCGTAGCCGCGGTGGTTCTGATCGGCTTGATGATGAGCCTATACATTGTGCCCGAAGAAGAGCAGGTCGTCATCGTACGGACCGGTGAACCGCAGGGCATCGTGAACACGCCAGACGGCACAAAGGGCCCGGGCCCGTACCTTCGCGTACCTTTTCTTGACCGTGTAGTGAGGATCGAGCGCCGGTTGCTCGATCTGGAAATGACCAATGAAGAGGTGCTTTCCAACGATCAGCAGCGCCTTCTGGTGGACGCCTACGCCCGGTTCCGGATCATCGATCCGGTTCGGATGGTGGAACGCGCCGGAACCACCGACGGGGTGCGCTCTGCGCTTGAGCCTATTCTCAACTCGGTTTTGCGTCAGGAACTCGGTCGCCGCACTTTTCAGGCCATGCTAACTGCGGAACGCGGTTCTGCTCTTCAAAACGCACGAGCCAATCTTGACCGGCAGGCCCGCCAGTATGGCGCGGAAGTGGTAGATGTGCAGATTACCCGCACTGATCTGCCCGAGGCGCCATTGCAATCCGCCTTCAGTCGAATGGAATCGGACCGTGAACGCGAAGCGCGGACCATCCGCGCGCAAGGTTCGCGCGATGCGCGGATCATTCGCGCCGAAGCCGATGCCGAGGCCGCACGAATTTATGCAGAAAGCTTCGGCAAGGATGCGAATTTCTACGACTTCTATCGCGCGATGCAGAGCTACGATGCAACGTTCGCTTCCGAGAACGGAGATGCCGCCAGCAGCATCATCCTTTCACCGGACAACGAATATCTACAGCAGTTCCGCGGACGCCGTTGACCATTCGTCGATTGAACAGCGGTGACTGCCCCGCTGTTCAACACGCATTCAGCGCCTGGACGCTGACAGTGCGGCGGAACAGCTGAAGCCAGCGCGCTTTATGAAAGCGTGCTGGTTTCGAGCGAAGTTATTGAGGATTTGAAAGAGGACGTGAAAAAAGTGCGATACGCTTATTCCGTAACTGCCACCCTGTTAGCTGGTGGCGCTGCCCTCTCCCTCGCCGGTTTCCCGGCCGGAGCGCAGGTCGCCCAGAACGACGACTCCCAGATCGCGCGGGTTGTGCCGCGTGCCGGAGCGCCCGAGAGTTTCGCCGACCTCACCGAGCAACTTCAGCCGGCCGTCGTCAACATCTCGACCCGCCAGCGGATCGAGGTGCAGACCGGTGGCAATCCGTTTGCCGGCACACCCTTCGAAGGCATGTTCAACCGTCGGCGTGGCCAACAGGATAATGAGCCTCAATATCGCGAGGGCCAATCGCTCGGTTCGGGCTTCATCATTTCCTCCGATGGCTATGTCGTGACCAATAATCACGTCGTGAGCCCCACCGGCCGTGGGTCGGTCGAGGAAATCACCGTAACTCTGCCCGATGGTACCGAGTACGAAGCTGAGCTGGTCGGCACCGACGCGGCATCCGATCTTGCCGTACTCAAGGTCAATCGCCGCGAAGCTTTTCCTTTCGTGACGTTCGGCGATTCCAGCCAGGCGCGAGTTGGCGACTGGGTAATCGCGATCGGCAATCCTTTCGGGCTCGGCGGAACCGTAACGAGCGGTATTGTGTCGAGCGTGTTGCGCAACGCAGGCAGTGGCGCTTACGACCGTTATCTGCAGACGGACGCGAGCATCAACCGCGGCAATTCGGGCGGTCCGCTGTTCGATATGCAAGGTAATGTCATCGGCATCAACAACGCCATCATTTCGCCGACCGGCGGGAGCGTCGGCATCGGCTTCGCAATTCCCGCGGAAACGGCTGCTCCAATCGTCGATAAACTGCGCCGCGGCGTAGAGATTGAGCGCGGCTATCTGGGTATCCAGATCCAGCCGGTGACCGAAGACGTCGCTTCCTCGCTCGGCCTTGCGCGCAATCGCGGTGAAATAGTGCAAATGGTACAGCCTGGAGAGCCGGCTGATCGCGGGGGCATTGAGGCGGGTGATATCGTGCTCAAGGTAGATGGCAACGACGTTACACCTGATCAGACGCTGTCCTATCTCGTTGCCAACATCTCGCCGGGCACGTCGATCCCTCTGGAAGTGATCCGCAATGGCGAACGTCGCCGGGTGAATGTGACCGTCGGTAAACGTCCGAGCGAAGAAGAGATGCGTCGCAGCCAGATGTTCGATCCCGATGCAGAGCCGGAAGACGACATGTCTCCCAGCGATAGCGAGGTCATTCAGGATAGCGTCGGCCTGCAAGTTCTCGAGCTGACGCCGCAGATTGCGCGCCAACTTGGAGTTGCACCGGATACACAGGGTTTGGTTATCGCTTCGGTCGATCAAAATTCCGATGCCGCACGGAAAGGTCTCCAGCGCGGGCATATCATTCTGACCGCTAATTACCGTCCGATGACTTCGGTTGCCGATCTCGAGAACGCAGTTCGCTCCGCTAAAGCAGAAAACCGTGATGCGGTTCTCCTGCGTATCCAGCGACGCGGTGGCTCGCCACAGTATGTGGCCATTCGGCTTCGCTAGATTTGATATTTAGGCTTTCAAATGGCCCTCCCGACATTGTCGGGAGGGCTTTTTTTACATCGGTATGCTTTTCAGGAAGAAACGTCGCGCGCTTCTGACGGTTAACGATCTCGCCCGATCACACCGTCCAAGAAGTCGTCGTCGATCGCCTGGGGTGCGCCATCCTCACCGCGCCCCGTAGAAGGTTGCGGTCGCGGCGGCGGGACGCGTTGAACTCGCGGCTGCTGCGGCCGCGTGACTTCCACGCCAGAATCCTGTTCTGACTGGTCGCGGGGTTCGGGCAGCGCGCCACCTGGTCCGTCGCTTCGTCCGGGCTCGATCAGATTGCCCTGTTCATCGATGTAGTAATAGTCGTCCGGGTCGCCGAAGAAGAAGTCGTCTTCTTCGTCCAGTTGCCATTCCGGCACCTGAACTTCTGTCTCAAATTCCTCGACGGGGCGGTCCTTCACAGCATAGCGCATGAAAGCAGCAAAAGCCTGAGCAGGCGCGCGCCCACCCTGCAGCCCACCTACCCGGCGGTTATCGTCCCGGCCCATCCATACGCCAGTGGTTACGCCTGAGGAAAACCCTACGAAATAGCCGTCTTTATTAGAACTGGTCGTTCCCGTCTTACCTGCGACCGGGCGACCGATCTGCGCCGCACGGCCAGTGCCTGTCTGGACCGCCGTTTGCAGCAGATCGGTTATACCCCTCGTAACATTGTCCGGTATGATCTGCGTGGTACGGGCGCGTTGATGCTGGTAAAGCACCTCTCCGTCTGTGGTGGTTACTTTCACGATCCCATACGGCGTCACCGAATTTCCACCGGCTGAGATCGCGGCAAATGCCCGGGTCATATCCAGGAGTCGCACTTCGTTCGATCCGAGCACCATTGCGGGATAGGTGTTGATGGGGGTCGTGATCCCGAATCGCCTAGCCATCGACGCAACCGATCCAAAGCCCACCTCATTGCCAAGTTGCGCTGCAACGGTGTTTATCGAATAAGCAAAGGCAGTACGCAAATTAGTCTCGCCAATGTTTCGCCCGTTGGAGTTTCTCGGACTCCAGCCGCCGATCGATACCGGCGTATCTACAACGCGGTCGTCAGGCGTATAGCCAGCCTCGAGCGCGGCAAGGTACACAAACAGCTTCCAACTCGAGCCAGGCTGGCGAAGAGCGTTGGTGGCCCGGTTGTAATTCGTCTCGACGTAATCCGTACCGCCCACAAGGGCGAGGATCGCTCCGTCACGATCGAGACTGACCAGCGCACCCTGGGCCCCATCTGGTGCATTGCCTGCGACAGCAGCCGTCGCTGCTTTCTGCATGCCGGGATCTAGGGTGGTCCAGACTTCAATGGGCTCGAATGTCTCGGGCAGAAGAAGGTCGAGCTGCGGAAGCGCCCAGTCGGTGAAGTAGCGAACAGAATTGGTTCCCTGTTCGGGCTTTAATTTGACGGCCGACACATCGACCTGCGCCTCGCTTGCGCTGATCCTTCCCTGATCGCGCATAAGTTGCAGGACGACACCTGCGCGGCTCACTGCGGCGTTTACGTCGGCAGTGGGTGAATAGCGGCTTGGCGCTTTTACCAGCCCTGCAATAATCGCCGCCTCAGCCGTCGAGAGTTCGGTTGCGGGATGACTGAAGAAGTTTCTACTCGCAGAATCGATACCGTATGCACCGCCTCCGAAGTAGACCTTGTTGAGATAGAGCTCGAGGATCTGCTCCTTGGAGAATTTCCATTCCATCGCCATCGCTAGAATGGCTTCGCGCAGTTTGCGATCAAGCGAGCGATTGCTGTTCAGAAACACGTTACGGGCGAGCTGCTGCGTAATGGTAGAGGTAGCCCCCAACCGATTCTCGCCCGTGGCCCAGACATAAACGGCTCGGGTGAGGCCGTAGGGATCGACACCAGGATGCGAGTAGAACCGCCTGTCTTCCACCGAAATCATGGCATCTTTCATGACCTGCGGTATCTCGTCGGCCGTAATCCACTTCCCATAGCTGGGGCCAAGCTCGACTAGTTCCGAGCCGTCTCGTGCCCGGACGACAATCGTTTGCGCGTTCTGTGTCGCCTTGAGCTGGTAATAGCTCGGCAAGGACCGCGCGGCGAATGCCACAGCGATTGCCAGAAAAATGAGACCGAGAACGGCAATTCCCGTTCCCCACAGGAACAGCCTGCGCAGCCAGATTTTCAAACGGCTGGCGTCACCCTTGCCTTCCGCTGCCGCTCGCCGAGCGCGTTCGGAACGCTGGCTGCGTTTGCGGCGGCTGCCTCTCTTATCCATTCCCTGCGGCTTTCCTCATGTTCCAGGCGCGCTGCCCTATATCCGCCACAATGTCCTATGGCGAGACGGAACCTCGGCTTAACGGATCATACGATGGCCGCAAGGCATGCCGCTACTTCTCAGGTTCAAACTCGAGTGCCGCCGAATTGATGCAATAGCGCAAGCCGTTTTCTCCGGGGCCATCAGGGAAGACATGACCAAGATGACCTTCGCAATTGGAACAGATGACCTCCGTCCTGATCATACCATGGGTGACGTCCCGGTTCTCCTCGACCGCCCCGCTTTCTGCCGGAGCAGTGAAGCTCGGCCAGCCCGAACCGCTGTCATATTTGTCCGAGCTTTCGAACAGTAGCTGGCCGCAGGCGGCGCAAAGATATTCGCCATCGGCTTTGTTCTTGTCATACTTGCCAGTGAAGGCTCGCTCTGTACCTTTTTCGCGCAGCACTCTGTATTGCTCTGGCGTGAGTTTCTCGCGCCATTCGGCTTCGGTTCTTTCAAGTTTGTCGCTCACAGCTTGTCCTTCGTGTGATGTGCTTCCATATTAGGTGAACAGGGCGCCGAAGCTGCGGTTCCGCTTTCGCTTGACGATTCGGTATCACGTCGCTAAGTGCGCCGCTTTCCGGCGGTTAATCCGCCTTTTTCGACACGCCCAATTGAATTCCAGCCGCTTTTTGTCGCGGCCCGATCGAGGACAGATATGGCCAATACGCCGCAAGCCAAGAAGCGCATCCGTCGCAACAACCGCCGCGCCGAAGTAAACGGTGCGCGCATGAGCCGCATCCGCAACTACGTGAAGAGGGTTGAGACTGCGCTCGAAGCTGGCGACAAGGACGCTGCTCAGACCGCCCTCCGGAACGCCCAGCCAGAAATGGCACGCGGCGTTGCTCGCGGTGTGATGCATAAGAACACTGCTGCTCGCAAGATGAGCCGCCTTTCGAAGCGCGTCGCCGCGCTCTGATTCTTTCACGGCTTCGGCCGCAGACAGACAAACCGAGGGGTCGTCGCGATAAGCGACGGCCCCTTTGTCGTGTTCGGGTTGCACTTTGAAATCAAACTGTCTCCCAATAGTAATGAAATCGACGGAAATACTACGATTCGTCATGCCAGATTCAGCAAACTGAAGGTATTTCAAAGGCATCAACGGAGGCCTGCGGGGTACCGATGAGTCAACTAGATTATTTCAGATTTTTTGCTGTTATCCCCCTTGCGACTCATCGCGGCTGCGACCTACACAATAGATCTGCTCGGGGGGGACAGCCCGGGTATTCACATCGATGGCCAAGGGGAGGGACCACCCGAGAATCGTACGATTCCGGGTAGCGGCGAAGCTATGCGCCCCCCTCCTCCTGGCCCATATAATTTTTAGCGACCGGACGGTCACTCGGGGGATCGAAACTCCAATGGCGAAAACAGGCGAGCTTGCTAGCAAGCGAAAGGCAAATAACGAAATGGAAGACCTGGAAGCCGTAAACCTGGCAGCCGATTGGGCAGACATAAGCCAAGGGCTCCGCAAGGATCTGGGTCACCAGCTTCACAGCCAGTGGATCAAGCCCATCCAGCTTGGCCGGATCGACACTGAAACAGGCACACTCGATCTCTACCTGCCGACAGAATTCAGCGCCAACTGGGTGAAAGACCGTTTTGCGGACCGGTTGAGCCTGGCATGGAAGATCGCCCGTAGCGAAGTGCGACAGGTCGCTATCTCGGTCCATCCGGGCCGCCGCCAGGTTGCAGATCTGCGTTTGCACAGTGATGGTCGCCGGCCGGCAAACGATGCCGACACATCGATGATGGCGATCGGTGCCGATACCCTGGGCGATACGGGCTTCACCTCGTCGGTCGGCTTGGACGCGAGTTTGACCTTTGCCGCATTCGTAACGGGCGAAGCGAATATTCTCGCCTTCAACGCGGCGCAGCGCATGGCGGCGACCGAAAAGCCGCAGTTCAGCCCGCTTTATCTCAAGGGCGCGACAGGACAGGGCAAGACCCATCTCTTGCATGCCATCGGCCACACCTTTCTTCAGACCCACAGCCGCAGCCGCATCTTCTACTGCAGTGCCGAGCGGTTCATGGTGGAGTTCGTCCAGGCCCTGAAGGCCAACCGCATGATCGAGTTCAAGGCGCGACTGCGTAGCTTCGACTTGCTTCTGGTGGACGACATCCAGTTCATCATCGGCAAGGCTTCGGCCCAAGAAGAACTGCTGTATACGATCGATGCGCTGCTCGCGGAAGGCAAGCGCCTTGTCTTCGCGGCCGACCGCGCGCCGCAGGCACTCGATGGCGTCGAACCCCGCCTGCTTTCGCGCTTATCGATGGGGCTCGTGGCTGACATTCAGCCCGCCGATATCGAATTGCGTAAGAAGATCCTGCATTCGAAGCTCAGTAAGTTCGCGCCTCTGGCAGTGCCGGAAGACGTGCTCGAATTCCTCGCTCGCACCATCACCCGCAATGTGCGTGAGCTGGTTGGCGGCCTCAACAAGCTGATTGCCTATGCGCAATTGACAGGTCAGGAAGTTTCGCTGCAGCTGGCCGAAGAGCAACTCACTGATATCCTGTCGGCCAATCGGCGCCGCATCACGATAGACGAGATCCAGCGGACAGTGTGCCAGTTCTATCGCATCGACCGCAGCGAAATGAGCTCTAAGCGCCGCGCCCGGGCAGTCGTGCGCCCGCGCCAGGTTGCAATGTACCTTTCAAAAGTCCTCACCCCGCGGAGCTATCCAGAGATCGGCCGCAAATTTGGCGGGCGCGATCATTCCACGGTCATTCACGCCGTCCGCCTGATCGAGGATCTGCGGCAACGCGATGCCGATATGGATGGAGACGTGCGAAGCCTGCTGCGCCAGTTGGAAAGCTGAGCGCTCCCAATATTGCACACCGCTCGTCGACAGCCTGTTCACAGGCTTGTCGACACCGCGTGTTCGAGGGTTCAAAGGGGCAGACATGAGCACGCATGTCAGTTTGCCCCGAACGCTCCTAGCGACGTTATGGCGGGGCGTTTTATGCCGCTGTCCGCGATGCGGTGAAGGCCGGTTATTCCGCAAGTGGTTAAAACCTGTCGACCACTGCAGCGTATGTAATCTTGATATGCGCGGCCAGCGTTCGGATGACCTTCCCGCCTATATCGGTATCTTCGTGAGCGGGCATTTGCTCGCCCCCGTGATTATCACACTAGTCGTTAGCTATTCGCTTTCGCCTATGGCGTTGCTCGCCATCATCATTCCGTTGGCATTGGTGATGCTGATCGCCTTGCTGCAACCATCAAAAGGGGCGGTGATCGCACTACAATGGTGGAACGGTATGCATGGCTTCAAACGGGAACGCCCGGAAGGAGAAAATCCGTGAGTCTCCCGCCAGAGCGATTGGATCGCTTCGCTCGCCACATCGTCCTTCCTGAAGTGGGCGGCGCTGGCCAGATGGCGTTGGCGGAAAAACACCTCGTACTCATCGGCCTAGGCGGCATCGGAAGCCCCGCACTGCAATATCTTGCCGCCGCTGGAATAAGGCGCCTAACTCTAGTTGATGACGACAAGGTGGATGTCAGTAACCTCCAGCGTCAAACGCTCTACAACGAGCGCGATGTCGGCCACGGCAAGGCCATTTCCGCGAAGCGCTGGGTGACCCTATTCGATCCTATGCTCGACGTCGAAATCAGCGATCGCCGGATCGATCCGTCCCGTGCCGCATCGCTGGTTGCAGGGGCCGACCTCGTGCTTGATGGCACCGACAACTTCGCGACGCGACTTGCAGTCTCCGATGCCTGCGTCAACGCCGGGGTGCCGTTATTGTCCGCTGCGGTCGGCCGGTTTCAAGGGCAAGTCGCAGCGTTTGCGGGCCATTTGCCCGGCGAAGCCTGCTATCGCTGTTTTGTCGGCGATGCCTTCGACGCGGACGATTGTGACACCTGCGCCGAAGACGGCATGCTGGGCGCGATGGCCGGCTGGGTAGGCAGCTTCGCCGCTCTTCACGCTGTGCGTGTTCTCCTCGATGGAGTGAGCGCCTATGGCGATCCGCAATGGAGCAAGGTGAACCTTCTCGACGGAATGAAACCGGGCATGCGGCAGTTCACCATTGCCAAAGACCCCGAATGCAGCGGGTGTGGTGATAAAGCCCGGGCGGGATAGCTTGCGCTTCCTCAACCTAATTGGCGAGCACTTCCTCTACCCAAGCAGGCACTAACTCGCTCGCTCTGCCTTGGCGCGATTCGTCGAACCAGTATGAACCCTCGCCACGCTCCAGATTGAGTTCCAGCGTTCGCGCACCGAACTCCCGCGCGTCGCGCACGAACCCGGCCGCCGGATAGACAGCCCCGCTGGTACCGATGCTAACGAACAGATCCGCTCGGCGAAGCGCATCGTAGATCCGCTCCATCTGGTACGGCATCTCACCAAACCACACGACGTCGGGACGAAGAGCCTGTTTTCCGCAACCCGGGCAGGCAGGGCCATCGATCAGCGGCTCGCTCCAGCGATGGCGAGCATCACAACCAAAGCATAGCGCGCTCAGCAGTTCCCCATGCATGTGGAGCACATGCTCTGCCCCGGCGCGTTCGTGAAGGTCATCGACATTCTGAGTGACGATCAAGAGATCGTGATCTGACTTCCCGCCCCATTCGGCATCAAGGCGGGCCAAGGCTTCGTGAGCCGCGTTTGGTGCTACCTGCTGCACCGCCTCGCGCCGCGCGTCGTAGAACCGCTGCACCAGCTCTGGATTGCGCGCGAATCCCTCTGGTGTGGCGACATCCTCGACACGGTGCTGCTCCCAGAGACCACCGCTGTCCCGAAATGTATCGATGCCGCTTTCCGCTGAAATTCCAGCGCCGGTCAGGACGACGATGTTGCGGATAGGATCGGACAAGTTTCGCCTCCCATTGGACCCGACCTTGTCGTAGGGCCATCTTATCTTCTAGCCCTACGCTAAAGGTATTCACGGGGCTACGACAAGCTCCGCCCACACGGAGATCAGCTTGGCTAACATAGGTGTCATCGGAAGCAGGGGCGCAATGGGTGAAGTGCTCCGGCGCGTAATCGAGAAGTCCGGCCACGATTACGCGGGAGGCGCAGACAAGGGAGACGATGTCGGCAAGCTGGCCGATGTGTCGGATCTGCTGGTTGATTTTTCAGCCCCGGCAGCCTTGCACTCCAATCTCCACGCAGCCATCGGTGCCGGCATCCCAATCGTCGTCGGCACGACAGGATTGGAACGCAAACACCACGACGCGATCGATCAGGCGGCGCACGCGATACCGGTGTTACAGACAGGCAATACATCGCTCGGTGTCACCCTTCTGGCCCATCTTGTGCGAGAGGCGGCTCAGAAGCTCGGCAATGGCTGGGACATCGAGATTTTGGAAATGCACCATCGCCGGAAGGTAGACGCCCCGTCGGGTACCGCGCTCCTGCTTGGTGAAGCTGCTGCGGACGCGCGAGGTGTCGATCTCGAGGCCGTCAGCGAAAGCGGTCGGGATGGCCCGAGCGGTCCGCGTGAGGAGGGCGCAATCGGATTCGCCGCCTTGCGCGGCGGTACCGTGGCCGGCGAACACAGTGTAATCCTTGCTGGTGAAGAGGAGCGTCTAACGCTGTCGCACAGTGCGGAGAACCGGGCTATCTTTGCTAGGGGCGCGGTCCGCGCAGCCGAATGGCTGCGCGGGCGAGAACCAGGTCGCTATACGATGGATCAGATTCTGGGCATCTGACAACCACCTATGACCAAGGATCAAATCTTCGAATTCTTTCGACGGTTGGCGGAGGATAATCCCTCGCCCGAGACCGAGTTGGAATATGGCAATGCCTATCAGCTGGTGGTCTCGGTAGCGCTATCTGCACAGGCGACCGATGTAGGCGTGAACAAAGCGACCCGCGCGCTATTCAGCGAGGTCGAGACCCCAGAGCAGATGCTGGCACTGGGCGAAGAAGGTCTGAAAGAGCATATCAAGACCATTGGCTTGTTCAATTCGAAGGCCAAGAATGTCATCGCACTCAGTCAATTGCTCGTCGACGAGTACGGTAGTGAGGTCCCAAATACCCGCGAAGATCTCGTCCGCCTGCCCGGGGTCGGCCGCAAGACCGCCAATGTTGTGCTCAATTGCTGGTTTGGGCAGGAAACCTTCGCCGTTGACACCCACATTCTTCGCGTAGGCAACCGCACCGGCCTTGCGAAGGGCAAGACCCCGGAGCAGGTCGAAGCGAAGCTTGAAAAGCGCGTGCCGCAGCCATTCCGGCTAGGCGCCCATCATTGGCTGATCCTTCACGGGCGCTATGTCTGCAAGGCGCGGACGCCCGAATGCTGGCGCTGCAGCGCGGTCGATCTGTGCAGTTACCGGAAGAAAGTTCTGGCGAAGCCGAAGGGGCGTTAGCTCAATCCGGCCGCCCATCCAGACAGATGGAAGAGCCGCCTTGCACCGTCACTTGGGGATTGAGCCCTTCGAGATAGATCAACGTTTCGGCTTCGCGCTGGGTCATTCCCATGGCTGTAGCATGTGCCATCAGTTGCGGAATCGTGGCGCCGCCGGACGGGACCGTCAGTACAGTTCCTTCGCAATCTGACTGAGCTGGCTGACTACCGGTACATGCGCTCATCGCGAGGACGCCGACGAGAACAAGCCACGATTTGGAAACGAAGCTAGCTCGGTCAAACATCATCGGCCGATACCATTTCGACCCGGTCTATTTCGCCCGTCATAACCGCAACGGTAGTCGCGACTGCGGCATCCCCGCTCACATTGGTCGTTGTGCGCATCATGTCCATGATCCGGTCGACCCCGGCGACGAAGGCGATCGTTTCCAAGGGCACACCGACTGCGCCGAAGACCAGCGCCATCATGATCAGGCCCGCACCGGGAATGCCAGCAGCGCCGACCGCGCCGAGCGTGGCGAGGATCGAGATCAGGAAATAGTCACCCATCGATAGATCGACGCCGAAGATCTGCGCGCCAAACAGCGTGGCGAGTCCGAGATACATGGCCGTACCGTTCATGTTGATCGTCGCGCCGAGTGCGATCACGAAGCTGGCCACGGAATTCGAGACGCCCAGATTACGCTCGGCACAGCGCAGCGTCACCGGCAGCGTGGCGTTGGAGCTGGCGGTGGAATAGCTCACCGCCATCGCATCGACGATGCCGCGGAAGAAGTCGCGCACCGGCAGTTTTGCAAGGAATTTGATCATCGCCGAATACATCACGAAAATGATCAGTAAGCAGCCGGCATAGTTTAGTGCGACCAGCTTCGACAACGCGACCAGCGCATCGAGGCCGAGCGTACCTGCGACCCATGCCATCAGCGCGAAGACACCGAAGGGGGTGAGTTCCATCACCACCATGGTCACCTTCTGCATGATCACGGCGCCGCTATCGAAGACCTTCTGCACCGGCAGGCCGTCTTCCTTGGCCATCAGGATGCCGATGCCGATCAGCATGCTGAAGACGATCAGCGGCAGAACCGAAACGTCCGCCATCACCTGTACCGGACTTTCGGGCACGATCGACAGGATCATATCCACCGCCGTTGTCGGGTTCGGCTCGGGCGTTGCGCCCATCTGGATTGCGCTGGTATCCACGCCTGCACCCGGGGCGATCCACGTCCCAAGCGCCAGCCCAAGCCATACCGAGATCTGGCCAGTAACGACGAAGAGCAGCATCGCCCGCCCACCGACCGCGCCCAGTTTGCGCAGATCGCCGATCGCGGCGACGCCGGCAACGAGGCTGAAGAAGATCAGGGGGACCACCAGCATCTTGATCGACTTGATGAAGAAATCGCCGATCCATTTGATGCTTTCCGCATCCGGTCCCCAGGCATAACCTGTGAGCACGCCGAGGATCAGCGCAGTCACCACGCGCTGCCAAAGCGGAATTTCGAACCAGACCCTCAGCATGCGTATGCCCTCACCTTGTATTTCGGCTGGCGTATATTTACGCCAGCGCGTCTTTTGCAATGCGCGCGTAGATGCGGCTTAGCGTGGAAAGGTCCTCGATGGCTACTGCCTCGTCACGCTTGTGCATGGTCGCGTTGACAAGGCCGAATTCGATCACCGGGCAGACGGCACGCAAGAAACGCGCATCGGAGGTTCCACCCGTGGTGGATGGCTCGGGGTCGACACCGGTTTCGGCGTTCACTGCGCGCGCAATGATGTCGCTGAATTCACCCGGCGGGGTAAGGAATGGCTCGCCCGAGATGATCGGCAGCGCGGTGCCCCCATGTTTCTCTGCAATAGCAACCACCTTCTCGGACAGCGACGCGCCCGAATGTTCGTCGTTGAAACGGATCGAGATGCGGGCCTTTGCCACTTCCGGGATGACGTTATGGGCAGGATTCCCAACTTCGAGATCGGTGATCTCGAGGTTCGAAGCCTGGAACCAGTCATTGCCCTTATCGAGAACCAGTCCATCTAGCTCTGCCAGCATCGCGACCAGCTTGGGAATGGGATTGTCGGCGAGGTGCGGATACGCGACGTGTCCCTGCGTGCCTTGCACCTCGAGCCATATGTTGACCGAGCCGCGTCTCCCGATCTTCATCATGTCACCGAGCCGGTTTACACTGGTCGGCTCACCCACCAGGCACAAATCCGGCGTTGAACCACGGCTGTTCATATAGTCGATCAAGGCGCGGGTTCCGTGCAGCGCGGGGCCTTCCTCGTCACCGGTAATGATGAAGCTGATCGTGCCTGCATCCGCGGGCACCTCCTTCACCGCATCGACCATGCAGGCGATCGCGCCTTTCATGTCCACCGCGCCGCGACCGTAAAGCAGATCGCCGCGAATCTCCGGCTCGAAGGCATCCGAGGTCCAGCCGCCGCCCGGGGGGACCACATCGAGATGGCCGGCGAAGGCGAAGTGTCTGGAGCCTGCGGGCCCCTTGCGTATGGCGAACAGGTTCTCGACCGGCGCTTCTGGTGTGCCTTCCTCGCCCTCGCCGCGCGTGAAGCGCGTGACTTCGAAGCCGAGCGGTTTCAGCATCGCCTCCAGTTCGTCGAATACCGAACCAGTGGCGGGAGTGACGCTGCGGGCGGACATCAGCCGCTTGGCGAGTTCGAGGACTTCGGTCATGTTGCCTCCGCTAGCAGGAGAGTGTGCCAATGCCCAAGCTCGATCTCGATGCCATTCCCCAGACCAATACGACCGGCTATCCGCCGCCCTATAATGACGACGTGCGCGGACGGCTCTACCGTCGCCTCGCCCCGGCAGCCGGGCTTACCAAGCTGGGCGCCAGCCATGTGGTGCTGGAGCCGGGCGCCTATTCCTCGCAGAGGCACTGGCACGAAGGGCAGGACGAACTGCTGATCTTCCTGCAGGGCGAGGCCGTGCTGATCGAAGATCAGGGCGAAGTCCCGGTCCATGGAGGTGACATCCTCGCCTGGCCGGCGGGAGAGCGCAATGGCCACCGCCTTCACAACCGGTCCGATAAGCCTTGTGTCTTCATCGCCGTAAGTGCCGGAGATCGCGATGAAGACCGTGGCGAGTATCCCGACATCGACATGGTCTTCACTCCGGATGGGTACTTCCGGAAGGACGGCACGCCCTACCCGACCAAGCGCGTACCCTAATTGCTTTCCGGCTCCGGCAGCGGACCCGGTGCAAAGGCCTTGTCCAGATATTCCGCCATGCGGACGCCTGCCTGCGTGACTCTCCGGCGCGAGATCGGGATCGCGCGTTCGATGTCATCCTGCGTCAGCGCTGTTTCGTCGGGAAGGTCCTCGCCATCGCAGGGGGTGCGGTCGAAGGCATTGGGGTAGACGAAGTCCCGGCTGGTCTCCCAGCTTTCGCGGCCCCAGTCGGCCGAGTTGCCCCCGCCAAGCTCAGCCCGTTCGGCAGCGGTATAGCGACGCACCAAAGGCGTGGGCGACGAGGTGATGGCGCGTTCCGCCAAGGGGCCATCCCAGATCCAGTGGAGGTTCAGTCCCGGCGCGATGCCGTAGGCAGTGGTATTGTCATTCCCGCCACGGTCATCGTGATCGCCCGAGTGCAGCGGCATGTGCACATCGCCGATGAAATGGACGAGGAAAGCGAGCGCTTCCAGCCGGACATTGGCGGGCAGGCTTTCATCGGCAAGGATACGCTCGTTGCGCTCGATCTGGGCGAGGATGCAGTTCTGGCCCGAGCAATTGGCGCGCGGATCATAGGCTTCGCAGACCGGGGCGGTGCGGTAATGCCAGGCGAAGGTATAGCCCCAGCGCCAGTAATCCTTGCGCAGACAATCGGGCCAAGCCGCCGCATCTTCCAGCGTCGCCAGCTCGCATCCCGGCACACCCAGTTCGGGCGCGGCCTTCAGCAGGCGCGCGATGGCGGCCCGTGTTTCCGGCTTCACATTCGCCAGCGCGATCGAGGCAGTGGTGCGATGCGCGTAGTCACCCCACGCCATCGCTTGTACCGGCAGCAGCGCGCACAGCGCCGCCAACAGCGTCAGGACACGGTTTCGTATTGTTCGATGACCCATTCTTCGTTTTCCGATGCAGTGATCCACGCCTGCATCCATTCATGCTCCCACAGCGCCTGCATATAGGCCGCCGCGAAGCCGGGCACGGGGATCTGGTAGCTGATGAAGCGGCTGACGACGGGGGCGAAGAACACGTCCGCCGCGCCGAAGGTGCCGAATAGGTAGGGGCCGCCGCTGCCGAAGCGGCTGCGTGCTTCCGCCCAGAGCGTGAGAATGCGCAGGATATCCGACCGGCAGGCCTCGCTCGCCTCGAAACCTTCGAAGCGCTTGCGCACATTCATCGGGCATTCGCTGCGCAGAGCCTGGAAGGAGGAATGCATTTCGGCGACCATCGACCGGGCCATGCCGCGTGCCGTGTCGTCCTTGGGCCAGAAGCGATCGCGCCCAACCTTGTCGGCGAGGTACTCGAGCATGGCGAGGCTGTCCCACACCACGGTTTCCCCGTCCCACAACAGCGGGACCTTGCCGGATGACGGCATGATCTCGCCGCCCTGGCGGGTCGCTTCCCAATCCTCGCCATAGAGAGGTACGACGATTTCCTCGAATGACAGGCCCGACTGCTTGGCAGCCAGCCAGCCGCGCAGGCTCCAGCTCGAGTAGTTCTTGTTACCGATGACGATCTTCATGCGGGCTCCACCATTCCCAGTTCCCTTGCCCCCTATCCGTTCATCCACACGCTGTCGATGCTGAATGGTGTAGCGCTTGGAGCGCACCTCAGCGTAAAATTTCTCCAGCATGGCAAGGGCGGTTTCCGGTGTCAGCTCGTCTCTCATAGCCCCAGCCATGCATAGGCAGATGCGTGTAGGAAAACGCTTTCTGGCAGGCTATTGCCGCCGCCATGACCCTGCGCCCCTTCCATCTCGCCTTCCCTGTCCGCGACCTGGCGGAAGCCCGCACCTTTTACGGCGAGACCCTGGGCTGCGCCGAGGGGCGGTCTTCGGAGGAATGGATCGATTTCGATTTCTACGGCCACCAGATCGTGGCGCATACGGGCGGTGATGCGGGCGACCGTGCCAGCAACCCGGTCGACGTGCACGATGTACCCGTGCCGCATTTCGGCGTGGTGCTGACGATGGAGGACTGGCAGGCGCTGGCCGACCGGCTGAAGAAAGCCGGGATGGAATTCGTGATCGAGCCGACTATCCGCTTCAAGGGGCAGCCGGGCGAACAGGCAACGATGTTCTTCCGCGATCCCAGTGGCAATGCGCTGGAGATGAAAGCCTTTGCCGACGATGCGATGTTGTTCGCGACCTGATCGGCTACGGGCGAGGCGGCGACTTCAGTCCTCGTCCTTGCCCCGTTTCTCATCCTCGCGGGCGTGCATATCGCCCCACAGTTTCTCGGTCCCGGCCTCTACCGACCGGTTGACGTATTGCGAGGCTACCAGCCAACCCTTGATGGGACGAAGCGGCAGGACGCAGCCCAGAGCCATCAGCGGAATGGCGATGACGAACAGCAGGACTACCGGCAGTTCCAGCGCCACCTGCATCCACACGATCAGGAACAACAGCGGGAAGGCCACGAAGGTCAGCGAGAAGAAGGCCGGGCCATCGTCCGGCGAGGCAAAGCGGTAATCGAGCCCGCAGACATCGCAGCGATCGACGATCTTCAGCCAGGACTGGAACATCTTGCCCTTGCCGCAATGCGGGCACAGGCCTTTCCAGCCGGATTTGAATATCCACGCCGTCTTTTCGCTGTCGTCCAGTTCCACGCTCACGCTCCGCAATAGCCATTGGCGGGGCCGGCCCGCCTCTTTCCGCAGTGGCGGCGCGTTCGGGCAGTTCGGCCTCCGCCACAAGTCGAATTATGTGCATCGCAATTGCGCATGGAGCACGTCAACCCGGCCCATCAGTTGCGCTAAACTCACGTATAACGCAAAGTTAGTTGCACTTTTCGGAAGTTCCATTGACTTAATCGATTATTCCGATGCTAGCAATCGCAACATATCGCTTTTGTGCATCGCAACAGACCCTATCTGGGGTGCATCAGTTCAACCCGAATAACGGAGAAACCCATGGGTATTATCGGAAGCCAGATCAAACCGTTCAACGCCACCGCATTCCAGGCAGGCAAAGACTTCTTCGAAGTCACCGACGAAGACGTGAAGGGCAAATGGGCCGTTTTCTTCTTCTATCCGGCCGACTTCACCTTCGTCTGCCCGACCGAGCTTGAAGACCTGGGCGAACAGTACGCCATGCTCCAGAAGATGGATGTCGAAGTGTACGGCGTTTCGACCGACACGCATTTCAGCCACAAGGCATGGCACGACACATCGGAAAAGATCGGCAAGCTCCAGTTCCCGTTCCTTGGTGACCAGAACCACATCCTCGCACGCAACTTCGACGTGCTGCGTGAAGGCGTCGGCCTCGCCGATCGCGCCACCTTCGTGGTCGATCCGGATGGTGTGATCCAGATCATGGAACAGACCTGTGAAGGCGTTGGCCGTAATGCCAATGAACTGGCCCGCAAGATCAAGGCTGCACAATATGTGCGTGCCAACCCCGGCCAGGTCTGCCCCGCGGCCTGGGAAGAAGGCAGCGAAACGCTTTCGCCTTCGCTCGACCTCGTCGGCAAGATCTAAGCCGGCAACTCCTTGAAGGCGGCGCTTACCCTTAAGGCCGCCTTCCGGGACGAAAACTCAGGTCTTCGTCCCATTGTGAGGCCCGGGGCTCCCCTCCCCCCCCCGCCCCGGGCCTCTTCTTTTTTCACCGACGCCCTCTCCTCATTTTCACGAGGGGCCGAAGGCGACGCGGCAATCCATTCACGGTCCGGCACCAGCGCGAACAGGAGATGGATTACCACGTCGCCCCGACAATGGGCTCCTCGCCATGACGAAGGATATGACCGATGCTCGACGACAATCTCACCCAGCAGCTGAAGACCTATCTTGCCAATCTGCGCGAGCCGGTGGAACTCGTCGCCTCGCTTGGTGAAGATGAGAAGTCGCGCCAGACGCGCGAACTGCTCGAAGAAATTTCCGCCCTGCACGACATGGTGAGCGCAAGCTTCGACGGCACCGATGATCGCAAGCCCAGCTTCGTGATCCGCCGCGCCAGCGACGCCGAAAAGTGGGTGCGCTTTGCCGGCCTGCCGATGGGTCACGAGTTTACCTCGCTGGTCCTCGCGTTGCTATGGGCCGGTGGCCACCCGCCCAAGGTCGACGCCGATCTGCTGGAGCAGGTCCGCGGGCTGGAAGGCGATTTCAATTTCGAGATGTATTTCTCGCTCAGCTGCCACAACTGCCCCGATGTGGTGCAGGCGCTGACACTGATGGCGCTGGAAAATTCGCGCATCACCGCCACGCTGATCGAAGGCGGCACCTATCAGGACGAGGTGGACGCGCGCGACGTGATGGCCGTGCCTGCCACCTTCCTGAACGGCGAACCCTTCTACAACGGCAAGATGGAACTGGCCGAAATCCTCGCCAAGATCGATACCGGCGCGGACGCGAAGACGGCGGCCAAGCTGTCGGCCAAGGACCCGTTCGAAGTGCTGGTTGTCGGCGGCGGACCTGCCGGCGCGGCATCGGCCATCTATACCGCGCGCAAGGGCTTCCGCACAGGCGTTGCAGCCGAACGCTTCGGCGGCCAGCTGCACGATACGCTCGGCATCGAGAACCTTCCCGGCACCGCCTATACCGAAGGCCCCAAGCTGGCGGGCGATCTGGAACGCCATGTCGGTGAATACGAGATCGACGTGATGAACCTTTCCCAGGCAGTGAAGCTGGTTCCTGCCAAACAGGAAGGCGGGCTTCACACAGTCGAACTGGGCAATGGCGCATCGCTCAAGGCGCGCAGCCTGATCCTTGCCACCGGCGCGCGCTGGCGCAATCTTGGTGTCCCCGGCGAAGCGGAATATCGCAACAAGGGCGTGGCCTATTGCCCGCATTGCGATGGACCGCTGTTCAAGGGCAAGCGCATCGCCGTGATAGGCGGCGGCAATTCCGGCGTCGAGGCGGCGATCGACCTGGCCAAGATCGTGGGCCACGTCACGCTGATCGAATATGACAGCAAACTGCGCGCCGACGAAGTGCTGCAGAAGAAGCTGCGCAGCATGGACAATGTCGAAATCCTTACCAACGGCCAGACGACGGAAGTCACCGGCAGCAACGGCAAGGTCGATGGCCTGCTGGTGAAGAACCGCGAGAGCGGCGACACGCGCCGGATCGAGCTGGAGGGCGTGTTCATCCAGATCGGTCTGGTGCCCAACACCGAATGGCTGGAAGACAGCGGGCTGGAGCTGACGAGGTTCGGCGAAATCAGGACCGACGAGGAAGGGCGCACAAATCTGCCCGGCATCTTTGGCGCAGGCGATGTTACCGATGTGCCCTACAAGCAGATCGTGGTCGCCATGGGCGAAGGCTCGAAAGCCGGCCTGTCGGCCTTCGATTACCTGATCCGTACCGAACCGGTGGACGAGATCGCCCAAGCGGCCTGATTTTCCTCTTCCATACGCCTTCGAAGCGTCGTCATCCCGAGCGGATGGCGGCGCTTTTTCATGGCCTGACACACCTTGCCGCAAAATCGCCTCAGCCAATCAATTAGAACCGTTTAATTGATTGGACGAATGACCGGCTCTTGGGCAGATTGCTTTCATCCTCGGACGGGAGACCGAGTCTAAGTTAGCAGGAGAGAAGATCATGGACGCCAAGACCGGAGATATCAGCGGTTGCCCATTCACCGGAAACAGCGACACGCGCGCCCTTTTCGGCCGCCACAACCGCGACTGGTGGCCTGACCAGCTCGACCTCGAAATTCTCACCGAGGGCGGCCGCGCTGCCGATCCCATGGGCGCAGATTACGATTATTGTGAAGCCTTCAACACGCTGGATTACACCGCTCTGAAGAAAGACCTCACCGATCTCATGACCGACAGCCAGGAATGGTGGCCGGCCGACTATGGCCATTACGGCCCCTTCTTCATCCGCATGGCATGGCACGCCGCCGGGACCTATCGCACCGGTGACGGGCGCGGCGGTTCTTCCAGCGGGCAACAGCGCTTCGCCCCGCTCAACAGCTGGCCCGACAACGGCAATCTCGACAAGGC
>NZOF01000166.1 GCA_002695185.1 Erythrobacter sp. | reverse complement strand
CGCAGCCGGACACGCGTGGTGGAGAGCGCTTCGATCCATGTCGAGGCCAGCCGCGACAACCCCGAACGGCTGAACCTGATGCTGCCTGGCGCCGACGCGCCCGTCGCGCCGACTCATTGGAGCTTTGGCCAGCTTGCCAGCCAGGTCGGGGCGCCCGCCGCCTATCTGCGCCAGATTCCGGCCGCGCTCGCGGGCATCAATCTGCAGTACGGTCTGACCTCGCATCGGGCGGAACAGATCAAGACGCTGGAAACCGAAGGCGGTCGCGTCGAGCTGCGCGCCGTGACCGGGCCGGATTACGGACGGATCTTCGATCACGAGCTGGTCGAGGCTGTGCAGCGGATCGCCGGAAACGGCGTCGGCGACACGCGCTGGAAGGTGCCGGGCGTGCTCGACTGGTCGACGGGCGTTTACGATCCCGGCGCGGAGATCACCAGGGACTCGACGACGCTCTACGCCTCGGACCGCGATGTCTTCCTGTTTCTCGTCGACGACAGGAACCCGATCGAAGCGGGCAAGCTGCCCGACGGGTCGCCCGATCTGTTCTTCCGGGGGTTCTACTGCTGGAACAGCGAGGTCGGGGCGAAAACGCTCGGCATCGCCAGCTTTTACCTGCGCGCCGTCTGCCAGAACCGCAACCTCTGGGGTGTCGAGGATTTCCAGGAGATCAAGATCCGGCATTCCAAATACGCCGCTTCCCGCTTCGCCCATGAAGCGGCACCGGCGCTGCGGAACTTCGCGGACTCCTCGCCGGTCCCTTTCCTCAACGGCATCAAGGCCGCGCGCGAGCGGGTCGTGGCGAGGACCGACGAGGATCGCGCCGACTTTCTGCGCAAGCGGGGGTTCACCAGGGCCGAGACCGGAAAGATCATCGATACCGTGCTTGCGGAGGAGGGACGTCCGCCCGAAAGCATCTTCGACTTTGTGCAGGGCATCACCGCTGCCGCGCGCGACAAGCCGCATCAGGACGCAAGGCTCGAAATGGAGGGGAAGGCGAAGAAACTGCTGGATCGCGTGGCCTGACGGCCGGAGCGCCGGGCGTGCGTGGAAGCACTGCTCCGGCGTTCCGCTCTCCACCTACGTGGACGCGAAGTTGCCGATGGTGCGCGCCCCTGAGAGTTCGAGGGCTGCGCCTCGTTTGGTGACGGGTTGGAGTTCGGGAGAGAGGCTCCCGGCGCCCGTCGCGGAGCGCAGCCGATGATCCTTCTGACCCCCGAACTAAAGAGCCGTCTTCTGACCAATGGGCTACAATGCGATGCCGACCATGTTCCCGTCGTGAAGTTCTTCAATCCCGTTGGGCAGGGTACCTGGCTCGCCACCGAACTCGACGCAAATGGCGACGTCCTCTTCGGTCTGGCGGATCTGGGTTTTCCTGAACTGGGTAGCTTCAGCCTCAGGGAATTGTAGGGCGTCCGTCTGCCCTTTGGCCTCGGGATCGAGCGCGACATTCACTTCCGCACCGCCCTGCCTATCTCGGTCTGGGCGGAACGCGTCGCGCATCTCAAGGAGACACCGTTTTCCGGCGCATAGCGCCCGCGTCCTTCGTTACTCCCCCTATTCCACGCCGCCCTCCTGAAAGTCAGAGGGCGGCGCTTCGCCGCGTGACGGGTTTGGTGGTTCGAGAGAATGGCTCTCGGCGCCCGTCGCGGAGTGAAAAACCATGGCGAATGCAGCCCAGAAGAAGATCACCCTCGCGTCCTCGCGCGACATCCCCTTCAACAAGCTGACCCTCAGCCAGTCGAACGTCCGGCGGGTGAAGGCCGGGATCTCGATCGAGGAACTGGCGGAGTCCATTGCCCGGCGGGGCCTGATCCAGTCCCTGCATGTCCGACCGGAACTCGATGCGGAAGGGAAGGAAACCGGCCACTTCGAGGTTCCCGCCGGCGGCCGTCGCTTCCGGGCGCTGGAACTTCTGGTCAAGCAGAAGCGGTTGAACAAGACCGCTCCGGTGCCCTGTGTGGTCTCCGAGGCTGGCGCTGGAATCCTAGTCGACGAGGTGTCGCTTGCCGAGAATATCGAGCGCGCGCCGCTGCATCCGCTGGATCAGTTCCGCGCTTTCCTCGCCTTGCGCGAGAAGGGCATGAGCGAGGAGGAAATCGCCGCCGCCTTTTTCGTCACCGCCCAGGTGGTGAAGCAGCGGTTGCGGCTAACCTCGGTCGCGCCCGAATTGCTGGACATTTATGCCGAGGACGAGATGACGCTGGAACAGCTCATGGCGTTCTCCGTCACTGACGATCACGATCGGCAGCAGCAGGTCTGGGACGCGGTGAAGAACAGCTGGAACAAGGAACCCTACCAGATACGCCGCATGCTGACCGAAAACACGGTTCGGGCCTCGGATCGGCGAGTGCGTTTCGTCGGACTCGACGCCTATGTCGAGGCCGGCGGCACAGTCATGCGCGACCTGTTCCAGGATGACGACGGCGGTTGGGTCGAGAACGTGCCTCTGCTTGAAAGCCTCGTGACGGAAAAGCTGAAGATGGAAGGTGAGACAATCGGGGCCGAGGGCTGGAAATGGATCGAGGTCGCGACGGACTTCCCATATGGCCACACGCAGGGTCTGCGCCGGCTGAGCGGGATGACCATCGATTTGACCGACGCGGAACGGGCGGAGCGTGAGCGGCTGCGCGATGAGTTCGACGCGTTGGAATCGCATTATTCCGACGCAGACGAGTTCCCTGACGATGTCGACCGGCGGCTTGGGGAGATCGAGGAGGCGTTGGCGGCCTTCGAAAACCGGCCGATGCGCTATGACGCCGACCAGATGGCGCGCGCGGGCGTTTTTGTAAGCATTCGCCACGATGGTCAGCTTTCCGTCGAGCGCGGCTTCGTCTGGGCAGAGGACGAAGTCGAGGTTGCGCCCGGCGATGATGATGTGGCTGATGGAAAGAGTCGGTCCGACGCTTCTGTCGCACATCACGCCGTCACTGCTACCGGGGGCGCAACCCAAGCGGAGGAAGACGAGGATGATGGCGTCAAGCCCTTGCCCGACCGGCTCGTCACCGAGCTGACCGCGCATCGGACGCTGGCGTTGCGCGATGCGGTGGCCAGCAACCCCGACGTCGCCATGACGGCGCTGCTCCACAAGCTCGTCAGCGACGCCTTCCTCCACCAATCGTCCACGGGCGCGCTCGAGGCCAGTGTCCGCCAGATCTACTTTCCGGCGCAGGCGGAGGATCTGAAGGACAGCGCCGCCGCGAAAGCGGTAGATGACCGCCACGAACGCTGGGGCGACCACGTTCCGGCCGATGACGCGGCGCTCTGGGACTGGCTGACGGAACTAGATGACGGCGACCGCATGGACTTGCTCGCCCACGGCGTCAGCAACGGCGTCAATGCGCTCCACGAGAAACCCAATCCCTATGGTGGCAATGGTGTCAGCCAACACGGGCTGCATATTCGCCTCACGCAGGCCGACCGCTTGGCGCGGGCGACAGGACTCGACATGGTGGCGGCCGGCTGGCGACCGACGGTCGAAAACTATCTCGGTCGCGTCACGAAATCTCGCATTCTCGAAGCAGTGCGCGAAGGCGCCGGCGCGCAGGCCGCTCAGCTCATCGACCATCTGAAGAAGGCTGACATGGCCAGGGAGGCCGAGCGCTTGCTCGCCGATACCGGTTGGCTGCCCGAGCCGCTACGGATGGCGGACGACGGGGTAGAAATGGCTACCACGGAAGAACCCGAGCAAGGGGAAGAGACGCTTCCCGCGACTCTCGGCGGAGACGACGAGGAGGATTCCGCCAAACCTGAAGAGGCTGATGGGGTCCGCGTAGCCGCTGAATGAACACCAGTCGGCCCTGAGCGCCGCGAGCGTTCGGGGCCCTTTTCGGTTCTGGGTTTCGCGTGAAGAGCCTTGACCTTGTACCACCCGCTCCCGACGAGGCTCAATGTTGCCCCCGGAGAGAAAGGGCGGGGAGCGGTCGTTCGGCGCATCCTCGTCGAACTTCCGCGGTGGGCAGAGGAGCGGACACGCACCTTTCAGCATCCCGCCCTTCGAACTTGAGCTTGTAATTGATCCAAATCTGTTCTGAATGACTCAATGCACTACCCTAAAATATCAGTTCTTGATATTATCCACGTAAAATGGGCCTCTCAGTCCTCGTTGCCATCAAAGAGTGATTGTTGCCCGCGTGGCGCATCCGCTGTCGTGAAGTCACCAAGAAGCGCCTTAATCGCATCTGGCGTCAAAGGTTCCGCAAGCTTGTCCCCATTGAACTCAAGCACACGCAACACACGGCGGTTCTTTGGCCGTCCATCAGTCACCTGAAATGCCCACTGCACCTTGAGGTTATCCAGAACCTCGACGTGCAAATCCTTCCGCTTTACCAAATGCCAGAACTCAGCGTCTTCAATGATGAAATAGCAGTCACGGCGAACTGAGTCCTTGCCCTTCCATTGACGAGTCTTCTGGTCTTCCTGATCCCAGTTTGGCGAGGTCACGTAGATGCCTTCGATTGTGACCGTCCATTCTGGCGGCTCATCGTCTTTTTCCTTTCGGGCGGGTTTCTGGGCGCGCTCAGGAAACTGATTGCGGGGGATCGGAAAATCATCATCGCTTGAAAAGCCAATGCGCTTTACATCGCGATTTTCGATGCAGGCAGCAAAGAAGTCCGCTCGTGCATCTAGGGCGTCGGGAAGGTCACCAATGTCCATACCAATTTTGGTAAGTTCATCGTTGCTCTTTTCGAGCACGCCCCGCGTCATGGCGACAACAATCATTGAGCTACTCCCCATCCGTTGGACAGGATCTGGCATAAATTAAGCTACTCTCTGCTCCTGCTGATCGGGTTGGGTTTCGTCTTTTCTCAGCCAATAGACCACGGCTGGGGGTTTGCCGCCAAGGGCGGAATGGGGGCGCTTGCGGTTGTAGAACTCGATCCATTTTCCGACGCCCGCCTTTGCCTCCGATCCGGTCTCCCAGGCGTGCAGGTAGACACACTCGTATTTCAGGCTCCTCCAGAGCCGTTCCACGAAGATGTTGTCGAGGAACCTACCTTTGCCGTCCATGGAGATGCGCACACCGGATCGGCGCAATCGGTCCGTCCAGGCAAACGACGTGAATTGGCTGCCCTGATCCGTATTCATGATCTCGGGCGGGCCGAACTTATGGATGGCTTCGTTTAGCGCCTCGACGCAGAACTCGGCTTCCAGCGTGTTCGAGATGCGCCAGGCCAGAACCTTGCGCGTGTGCCAATCCATGATCGCCACCAGATACAGGAACCCGCGCCGCATCGGCAGATAGGTGATGTCTGCGGCCCAGACCTGGCCGGGTCGATCCACCCGCAGCCCGCGCAGCAGGTAGGGATAGGTCTTGTGCCCCTTCGCCGCCTTGCTGGTGTTGGGCTTCTGGTAGATCGGCATCAGGCTCATCAACCGCATCAGCCGGCGTATGCGTTTCTCGTTCACCAGATGGCCTTCGTTACGCAGGTGCCAGGTCATCTGCCGCACACCAAAGAACGGTGTCTCAAGGAATTGTTCATCAATCTGGCGCATGAGCATCAGGTTCATCGCCGTCTCACCTTTGGGCGTGTAGTAGAACGACGACCGCGAGATCGACAGCAGCTTGCACTGCTTGCCGATGGACAGATCCGGATTGGCTGTCTCGATCATCTCCCGCCTCACTTTCCGGTCCACGGCTTGAGCTTTCTGGACAAAAAATCGTTGGCCACAGCCAGCTCCCCAATCTTGGCGTGCAGCTCCTTAACCTGCTCCTCGTCAATCTCGGGGGCTTTCTTGCTACCACGTTCGAACACGCCGGATGCGCCTTCAAGCAACGCCCGCTTCCAGGTGTGGATCATCGTCGGGTGAATCCCGAACCGGCTCGCCAGATCGGCCACCGTCTGTTCACCCTTCAGCGCTTCAAGCGCCACCTTCGCCTTGAACTCAGGCGAATGCTGCTTCCGTTTCGACATCTCTGATCTCCTTCTCGTCGAAGATCAGCAGACAACAAATCGTAGCTTACGTCAGTGTCCGATTTTCTGGGGGTAGCTTAGTCTTGCGCCAGACCACGATGTTGGACACGCCGGTCTCGTCCTCGAGTGTCAGGAAGATCACGCCCGAAGCCGTGCCCGGGCGTTGGCGGGTGATGACGAGACCCGCCACGGTGATCCGGCCGGTGGCCCGGTCCAGCCGTTCATGGGGCAGGCATTCGGGCAGGCGTGGCCGCAGCAGTTCCAGCGGATGGGCGCGCAGGCTGAGACGGAGGGAGAGGTGGTCCTCGATCACCTCCTGCCCGAGCGTCATCGCCGGCAGCGAGACCGCGGGCTCCATCTCGCCTTCACCGTCGGCGCCGAACAGCGGTAAGGGTTTGGGACCGCGCAGCGCGCGGGCGGCCCAGAGCGCATCGCGCCGATTGAGGCCGAGCGCGGCGAAGGCGTCGGCCTCGGCCAGCCGTTCCAGCGTGGTCGGGTGAACCCCGGCCCGGCGCCAGAGGCTTTCGACATCCGGGTATCCGTTGCCGCGCGCCGCCGCGATCCAGTCGGCGTCCTCCTCGCGCATCCCCTTGATCTGCCGGAACCCCAGCCGCAACGCGAGCGCGCCGTCAGGCCGCGGCTCCAGGGTGCAGTCCCATTCCGAATGGTTGACCGAGACGGGACGGATCTCGACGCCATGCTCGCGCGCATCCCGGACAAGCTGGGCGGGGGCGTAGAAGCCCATCGGCTGCGCGTTCAGCAGCGCGCAGGTGAACCCGGCCGGGTGATGCCGTTTCAGCCAGGCCGAGATATAGACCAGCCGCGCGAAACTCGCCGCATGGCTTTCCGGGAAGCCGTAGGAGCCGAAGCCCTCGATCTGGGCGAAGCAGCGCTCGGCAAAATCGGCCTCGTAGCCGCGCGCCAGCATCCCGGAGATGAAGCGCTCGCGGAATGCGCCGATGGTGCCCATGCGCTTGAAGGTGGCGAGCGAGCGGCGCAGCCGGTCGGCCTCCGCCGCGGAAAATCCGGCTGCGACCACCGCGATCTGCATGGCCTGTTCCTGGAAGAGCGGCACGCCATAGGTGCGGCCCAGCACCTCCATCATGGCGGGGCCGAGATCCTCCACCTTCTCCTTGCCCTGGCGGCGGTTGATGAAGGGATGGACCATGCCGCCATGGATCGGGCCGGGGCGGATGATCGCGACCTCGCACACGAGATCGTAGAACTTGCGCGGCCGCATCCGCGGCAGGAAGTTGAGTTGCGCGCGGCTCTCCACCTGGAAAACCCCGATGGCGTCCGCCTTGCAGAGCATGTCATAGACGCATGGGTCTTCGGGCGGGACATTGGCGAGGGTCAGTTGCAGGTGGCGGTGATCCTCCAGAAGCCCGAACGCCTTGCGGATGCAGGTCAACATGCCGAGGCCCAGCACATCGACCTTCAGGAGTCCGAGCGCGTCGATATCGTCCTTGTCCCATTCGATGATCGTGCGATCCTCCATCGCCGCGTTCTCGATGGGGCAGAGTTCGTCGAGCCGACCTTGGGTGATCACGAAACCGCCGACATGCTG
>NZOF01000165.1 GCA_002695185.1 Erythrobacter sp. | reverse complement strand
CTGGTGGTGCGCCAGAGCAATATCGACACCGACCAGATCATCCCCGCGCGCTTCCTCACCACCACCACGCGCGAGGGGCTGGGCGCGAACGCGTTCTACGACTGGCGCTACACCGCCGACGATCAACCCAAGAACGCCTCGCCTTTCCCGGTGGCCGGGGCAGGCGACCGTAAGGTACTGGTCGCGGGGCCGAACTTCGGCTGCGGCTCCTCGCGCGAACACGCGCCGTGGGCGCTGCTCGACTACGGCTTTCGGGCGGTGGTCAGCTCGGACATTGCCGACATCTTCAAGAGCAACTCGCTCAAGAACGGCCTGCTGCCGGTCGAGGTCGACGCCGAAACCCACGCCGCGCTGCTCGACCGCCCCGGTGTCGCCATCGCCATCGATCTGGAAGAGTGCACCCTGACGACCGAGGACGGGATCGAAGCCAGCTTCGCGGTCGAACCCTTCGCCCGCCGCTGCCTGCTCGACGGAGTCGATCCGCTCGGCCACATCCTCGCGCACGACGCGCAGATCGCAGAATACGAGGCCGCCGCGTGACCCAGACAATCGCATTGCTCCCCGGCGACGGGATCGGGCCCGAGGTAACGCAGGCGGCGCGTGCCGTTCTGGAAGCGGTCGCGGCGAAGCATGCGCTCTCGCTCGCCTTCACCAGCCACGATTTCGGTGGTTGCGCGATCGACGCACATGGCGATCCCTTTCCCGAAGCCACCAGACAAGCCTGCCTCGCGGCCGACGCCGTATTTCTCGGTGCGGTCGGCGGGCCCAAGTGGGAAGGCGGCGGCCCGCGTCCCGAACAGGGCCTGTTGGCGCTGCGGACTGCGCTGGGCACCTTCGCCAACCTGCGCCCGATCACCCTGTTCGAAGGGCTCGAAGCGCTCTCTCCCCTCAAGCCAGAGCGGGTCGCGGGCACCGATCTGCTGATCGTGCGCGAGCTGACCGGGGGGATCTATTTCGGCGACAAGGTGGAGGGGGACGAGAACGCCACCGACGAATGCGCTTATTCGCGCGGCGAGGTGGAGCGGATCGCACGCATCGCCTTCGAAGCGGCGCGTGGCCGCGATGGCCGGGTGACCTCGGTCGACAAGGCGAACGTGCTCGCGACCAGCCGGTTGTGGCGCAAGACCGTGATCGCGCTGCGCGATGCGGAGTTTCCCGATGTCGAACTCGATCACGTGCTGGTCGACGCGATGGCGATGAAGCTGATCGAGCGCCCTTCGGCTTTCGACGTGATCCTGACCGANAACATGTTCGGCGACATCCTGAGNGATGAGGCTTCGGTGATCGCNGGNTCGATCGGCCTCGCNCCNTCGGCCTCGCTNGGCCTGACGCATGGCGGGNTGTTCGAGCCTATTCANGGCTCCGCCCCCGACATNGCCGGGCAGGGCAAGGCCAATCCCGTGGGCGCGATTCTCAGCGCCGCGATGCTGCTGCGCCACGCGCTGCGCCAGGACGCGGCCGCTGCGACCATCGAACGCGCGGTCGCCACCTGCCTGGCCGACGGCGTGAGCACCGCCGATATTGGCGGCAATGCCGCCACACAGGAGGTCGCGCAGGCCGTGTGCGAACGAATTGGAGAGGCTGCCCCCAGCATCCCCCTTGCAGCAACCGCATCGCGAGGATAAGGGGCGTCCCTCCAAGCGATATGCCGCTTTAGCTCAGTTGGTAGAGCACATCATTCGTAATGATGGGGTCAGGTGTTCGAGTCACCTAAGCGGCACCACCACAGAGCTCGAGGATATTAGCAAAACCTAGCCTTGGCCCTGCGCAAACCTAGTCTGACCTTGCGCCGCAAGGATCAATGGGCCGCGGTTAGGGATGGAAGGCAACGGACCTTCGGTTGACAAGACCGCAGCACGGCTACGAACGCTCGCTCTCCGTCATCGCGGTTTCCAGCAACGGAACGCCGTTGGCGAATGCCGCCGACCATGCGGCTTCCGACCAGAGCCTGATTGACTCGCGATAGGCACCGACCCAGACTACCGCATCCTTCTTAGCGTCGAGCGCATGCGCGAGTAGGGGGGAAAGACGCAATCGACCATCGGGCTGCAACGTAACACGATTGTAGGTCGCCATGGCGGCGAAGACGAGCGACTCGCATTCGTCGGGCTCGCACTCCGATAGCGTCTGCGAAAGACGGTCGAGATCCGCCCGGCGGTCCTTTAGCGGAGACATGCACACACTGCCATCACTCGACAGGACCGCGAGGAGCGCGAGGCTCGCCTCGGGGGTCGCCCACGACACGCGCCGTCGAAGCACCACAGGCAGCTGGACCTTCGCGTCCGATGTGATCGTCACGAGGTCCAGCCAGAATGGCCTGCCCTGTTCCGCGACCACATTCCACTCAGGCGTCCTCCCCGGCTTCATGGAGCGTATCTGTAAAAAAAAGAAACGATCTTGTCCCCTCCCGTCAACCGACCGCCCACCACCTCCAACCAGCCTTGTAAACACAGATGTCCACAGGCGGAACGGAATTCGGTAGATCGCTGCTATGGTATATGATACGATTCTGTAAAGAGGAGAACGACGTGGTTGCAACGCTTCAAACCGATCTCGACCGGATCTGCTGGACGCGTATGCAGGCCGAGTCCGGGCAGGGGCTGAATACCATCGTGTGCCGCAAGGAAATGGAACGGCGTATCGGCGATGGGCTGTTCTTCTGGGGAGTCGGCAATGCCCCGGCCAGAGCCATTCCTGCCCTAGCGCGCATGGGCGCAACACTGGACGTCGTATTCTCGATGATGAAGTCGAAACCGAAGGCGAAAGACGTAGCTCCCGCGAAGGTGCACGCCTGGCGTCGATACATCGATCAGTTCGGTGCGGTCCGGGACCTGCCGAGGCATGTCCTCGTGACGAGCCGCGCCGGGACCAGAAACTGCCACTACGCTCTGGTCTGTCGGTCGGAAAAGGAGCTCGCGGTCGCGGACGAAGGCCCCTTCGACCCCGGCGCCTATCGCAATTTTGGCGCTGGCAAGGCGGTTGGCGCTTCGCAGACTACCGCCTTGCTCGAACGGCACTCACCATTCGGAGATCCCGACTACAGGATTGCGATGCGTGCACGAATGACAGGTGGGATGTGGGTCAAGCTGGTCGATCCCGTGGAGCTGTCCTCGTCGATGAGGGCGCTGCTCGACGAAACTCCAATGGACGAGCAGGAATGGCTGGAGATGGTCGATGCGGCAAGGCGCACGACCCGGCCCGCAATCCCGGCGCGGCACGATCAGCAGGATTACCTGTTCGCGATTTGATCCGGCCCACTTCTCCCGCTATGCCTTCGGGCAGGATTGAACCGGGGGACGATCCCAATGACCGATAGCGCGTCGAAACTGAGGCAGGATCTGCGCGCTGCCGGTCTGAGTTCGGCAGTCATCGACGCTGCCTGGCCCGCCTGGTGGAGCGACGCCGCCGCCAGCTCGACCTCGGCTCAGGTGGAACTCCGGCTTTCACTTGCCCGTAACCTCGGTATCGCCCCCAAGGCCCTGATCGGGGAGAAGGTCGATTTCGTCTGGCACGATCGGGCGCGCTTCAAGCACCTGAAGGCCAGCGAGACGTCCGAACTCGGCGCTCTGGACTCCTTCGGGACCAGTATGGCCGGATCGCTCATCCAAGCCGCGGGCGACGGTCCCGGACTTGTCGGCCTCTCCGCCGCGAACCTCAGGAGCATCCTGCTGACGGAAAGTTCGACAGTCGATCTGCCGAGCCTGATCACCGCCTGCTGGGCCCTTGGCGTCCCGGTAGCCCACCTCAAGATCTGGCCGCTGGATCGCAAGGCCATGCACGCCATGGTCGCTTCCCGCGATAAGCGCCACGCCATCCTTCTGGTGCGGGAAACCTCGTTCCTCTCCCCTATGGCCTTCACCCTCGCGCATGAAATAGGACACATCGCCCTCGGCCATGTTCGCTCCAATGAGCTCCTTGTCGATGCTGAGGATCCCGGTGCTGCTGTCGAAGACGATGAAGAGGAACGCGCCGCGGACCGGTATGCCCTCGAAGTCCTCCTAGGCGATCCCGATCCTGATATCCGGCTTAATCTGGACACCTTCAACCATGCCATGCTCGCAGAAGCGGTAAAGCGCCAGGGTCCGGAAATGGGTATCGACCCGGGAGCGCTCGCTCTCGCCGTAGGCTACCGTCAGAACGCCTGGCCTGTTGCGATGGCAGCCCTGAAGCTCATCCAGACCGAACCTGCTCCGGTCGGTGATCTGGTCAACGCCGTGGCCCGGAGTCAGCTCAGTTTCGAGAGCCTAGGCTCCGACAACGCCTCTTTCGTCAAGAGAATCCTCGGTTTCGACGATGAGTGAAGGACCCTGCCTCGATACCGACATCGTCCTGAAATGCGCTGCCTGGAATCTCGAGGGAGAGCTGCTCGGGATACTGTCCGCGAACGGGAAACCGGCCACGCTTGGTCTCGTGCATCTCATCGCAGCAAGTCAGATGTCACGCCTGAGGCTAAATGATCGGGAGGCCGGAGGCAGGAACCTCGATATCCTCCTGTCCCAGCTGGAATGCCTGGAGCCTGACCAGCAAGAGGCCGAACTGGCGGCGGAGATCGTGGAGGTCGCCCAAGTGCGGAATCTGCCGATCGATCCCGGAGAGGCGCAGCTGTTCGCCATCGCAGCGAACAGGTGCATCCCGCTGCTCCTCACCGGCGACAAACGCGCCATACGCGCGATGTCCGAGATCAACGAAGACCAAGGCCTCGCGCTCAAGGATCGCCTTGTGTGCCTGGAGCAAGCGATCCGAGCGATCGTCGCTGCGACGCAACCCCTCACGGTGCGTAACAAGATCTGCGCCGAACCAGAAGTCGACGGTGCAATGCGCCTCATCTGTTCTTGCGGGCGCCAGGATTGGGACCCGGGGCAATTGGACGAGGGCCTGGAAAGCTTCATCGCCGAGATCAGGCGAGGAGCAGGCCCCCTCCTGCACGACGGCTCACTTCTCGCTTAGGAAGACCGCATACGGATCCACGAGTTCCGCGACGAGGTCGATCTTCACGGGCCTTCTTTCCTCGTTGACCAGTTCAGGCTCGGTGACCAGGAGACAGGCCTTGTCCGCCTGTCCCTGGACATAGCGGCTTCCGAGGCGGCCTTCATTGCGTCCTACGCCAACCCTGGTGGCGGCCAGATCCAGCTCATCCTCGTGTTCACGCAGATCCTTAATCATCAGGGCGAACCGCGACCCCAGCACATTGATCGCCTTGGGGATGGTTTCCCACTTCGTGCCGTCGATGGAATAGCGCTCGGCCCGCACCTGCTCCGCATAATGGCGGGAGTTCATCTCATGCATTACGAGATGGATCGGTTGCCCCTTCTCGGCGATGCTCTTCGCAAATGGCTGGACCATGGAGCGCGGATGGCAGGTGTTTCCCCCATAGCCCCACATCGCGAACCCGGCGTCGTCGATCTCCTTGCGCTTGCGCGCGATGATCTCCTCGAGGCCTTCACGTGCGTGGGTCCCCACCTTCATATACAGCAGTCCGGCGCCCGGGTGGATTATCTCGCTCATTCGGTGTCCTCGTAGAATTCTGGCTTCCAATCATCCTCGTCCGCCGCTTCGAACGTGAGGGGGCGGCTGGACCTTATATAGCGCATCCGGAGATTCTGGTCGCGTCCGTAGAAATTCGTCAGCCGCTCCTTGTCCACTTCCCTGCTTTCCGCCGGTTGGCGGTTCCCGGGGAGAGCTTCGACGAAAAGATTGCAGGACCTGAGAAGCGCGTCGTCGTCGAGGTGATAGGAATGCATCAGCGGCTGCATCCGGCTGACGAAATAGCCAAGTTCGGAAGCGCGCTTCTGGGTGGTATAGAGGACGCGCTTGGGCCATTCGAGCTCCTCGTCGTCGGCGATGACGATCATTCCCTGACCACCGTGACCGCAGGCCTCCATCCCTCTTTCCATGAAGATATGGACGCTCTCGCCATCGTTCGACTGCCCCCAAGGCGGATTGGTGTAGAAGCGCTCAAAGCGATTGGTCATCGGGAAAGGGTCGCGAGCATTATACAACTCGGCATTGAGCAGCCGGATGTGCTTGCGCTCCGCGAAGCTCTTGATGGAATGGACCTGCCGCTCGTCGAAGTCGAAGACGGTTATCTGGGACGGGCCATACGGCAGAATGCCGCGTTCCTTGAGGTGCGCCACACACACGCTGATTGCATCGCCGTCCCCGATGAAGGCCAGCTTCTTGCCGTTGGCCCAATAGGCGACGAGCTCGGCCTGCATGACCATGTCCCCGGCCTTCATGTATATCTGATCGATGCTCCGGATCGGCCGAGGACGATTCTGGACGACGTCCGAGATCGCATTGATGGCCTCTTGAAGATCGATCTGCGCGCGTTCGACAGGCATGTCGCTGCTCCCCCACCTGAACCAATAGACATACAGGAGGTCCCGGGGCCTGCAAGATACTGAAAGAACATTCCCCGCGAGCAGCAATGATGGCGATGAAGATAGCGAAGCCTAGGCAATGGAGTGACGGAAGCCGACCAAGAAACCTGGAATGTCGGGTTCGCGGACCCTCATGGGGTCGGCTGCTCGAAGTCCGCGACCGAGGAAGATTTCATGCCGATAGAAGATCCTCGCAAGATACAGTCCGACAAGGCGTCAGCGATTATTATCGCCGCTTGAGTCCTTGAGCCCGGAGCGATCGCAGAACGCGAGTTTCATGAAATGCTCGGTCAGTGCGCGCGCACCATCACGTGTGACCATCTCGCTCCATTCATCCCAGCGGTCGATGCGCTCGAGCAGCCATAGGTAAAAGCGGTCTCGCGAATGGCGATCGCCATCGGGCCAGGTCATCGTCCACAAGGTGCTGCGCACAGGAATCTCCCGGGTGAACCGCAATCCGATTAGCTTAACCACCGGATCGCCGCCGATCGCATCGGTAGCGAAACGATGCGCCATGCGGGCAGCGACGCGCTCCCGCCTTTCCACCTGGTCGGCAGCAGCCATGCGCTCGGAATGACTCGCGACCGTCCGGTTCGCGATAATCCAGTCGAGACCGACCTCTTCTCCGACATCCTCGCACGTCCGCGTCGCGATAAGCATCAACAGCGCCGCACGCCCCTCAGGCGTCGGCCGTCCATCCGTGTCGTTCACTAGCCCAGCTGCGAGTAGGTAGGCTCTGAAGAACTGATCGAGGTGACCATCACCAAGAAAGATATCACAGACCCGCTCCTCCGGTGCCACGAAGCGACCATCGGCAATAGCGAGGTAGCTCGCCATGAATTCCATGATCCCGTTCATCCACCCGGAGTGGATGGAGGGCAGTCGGAGGCGATCGATCCAGAATGCTTCGCGCACCGATCCCCACTCACGGCCATCCTCATCGACCAACGGCGGTTCTCCCGGCACCGATCCGCTCGAAACCATCCAGTATCCCCAGGGTAGATCGGGATGCCGATCATCGCCGTAGCGTTCCTTACCGGCACCGAAAGGGTGAAACGAGCTGGCCATCACTCACCCTTGCGCTTGGTGGGAGACGGAAGGCCAAGCGGCTCGCGTGTCGGCGTATGCCCGGTCCGACCGTCCCCGATCAGCGCTTTCAGCTTCCGCGCCAATTCGATGCAGTTCGCGTAGACGAATGACTGATCGCGATAGACATCACCCCTGCGACCTTCGCCGTATCTACTGTTGGGAACGAGATCGCCCGGATGGTCGGTGTCGAAACCCAGCCACCAGAGATCTTCGTGAAACTCGTCCTCGGTGGTCTGCACCATGCGATAGTCCTGGACCGTCCTGACCCAACTCGTATGGCATACCGTGTAGCGCTCCCGACGTGGCTTGCCGTGAGCTCGCCGTTCGAACCGGTTGACCTCGCATGCCTTGCCGTAGGTCACGCCGCCGTGGACCGTGTTCGAAACGCCGACCGGCACTGCGTCCGCCTCGAAGCCGAAGAGTGGATGCTCGGGGCTCACCCCCACATAGCCAGAGATCGTCCCGTTCTTCTGGCGAAGCATGATACAGCCTAAGCCGGTCTCGTTGTCGATCCAGGAGACCTTGTCGGCTTCGTTGTTCCAAGGACCGTCGCCGGACGGCCGGCGATCGGGATTGTGATACACCTGCAATGCGGTGATGCTGGTATCTGCCACCGGGTAGGGAACCGGTGCCGCGTTCACCAAGCCATCCGGCAGGGCTGCCTTTTCCACCTGCTTGCCCGCTGCCTTTCGCTGCGTGGGTTTCCTCGCCATGCCTATTTCTCCTGTGCTCGTGGGTGAGAGGCTCATCCGCTGGGGTGTCACCGGTAGCGGCTGAACGCATTGAGGCGGGTCAGGCGGGGACCCAGAGACCGCGCTCCCTTGCCGCTCGCGTAGACCTCGCTGGCCAGCCAGGCCTGCTCGGCCACGAGCCGATCATCCCTGACCTCACGCCACCAGACCTGCGTCTTCGGATCCCAGCGATAGCCGCGCATCCGCAGAGCATCCTTGGTCGAGAAGGCCGAGCCGACCGCTTCGATTACGAAGCTGTCGCACGAGGAGCTGCCATCGAGCTCGTAGAGCAGCGGGCGTCCATCGGCCCGCTCATGGCGCAGGAGCTGGATGAGCGCATCGACATCCCCCTGCGCTCGGTGCGCATCATAGAACCATCCTGCTTGCGCGCAGAGCCAACCGAGCGAACGGCCCTCGAAGCCAGCGGCGGCCCAGTCGATCTCCACGCAGGAGCAAGCCCACTGCTTGATCGGCAGGTCAGTAAGGCGCTTCTCCACCATGGGACGATCGAAAGCGGCGTTGTGGGCGATGACGACATCGGCGGACGATATGATATCACTCGCGACCCGGTCGTCGATTCGCCGTCCAATGAGGTCCTGATCCGTGATGCCTGTGATCCGGATCACATCTTCGGGCAGCGGAACGCCGGGATCCTCGCGCCAGCACCACGCCCGGCCGATCTCGGTGATGTTCCCGCCGGGATCATACCTGAAGCGTCGCACCGCCAGTTCGATGACCCTGTCGCTTACGAGATCGAGCCCGGTGGTCTCCACATCCAGAACGGCCGCGACACGTTGGGGATTGTCCGGATCCCCGAAGCCTGTTTCACCTACGTGAAGATCGACACGGTGGAGCTGCCGGATGTCGGACTGCGCCGGTTCAACCACGTCCGCTCTCCAAGGATGCCGAATGGTCGAATAGCAATCGATCAATCACTGATGGATCCGCATCGAGGCCGAGACCCAGGCCGTGAAGGAGGATCGCCTTCGAGCAGGCGCTGAGCTCCATGCAGGCTTCGATCGGCGCGCGGCCTTCAAAGAGCTCGAGCGGCGAGACCATCCAGCCGACCGGATCCTCCGCCAAGCCGTCCCGCTGCATTCGGGCACCGGTCTCTGCGGCCACGCATGCGATCCGGACGAGCGCGACGCGGTGAACAGCCAACATGCCTCCACTCCTGTCCTCGAGAGGATCGAGCGCCCAGTCCACCGGGGCCTGCTCGAAATAAGGGTCGATTTCGAATTCTGCGGTATCGCTCATCGCACCGCTCCCACGTTCCGCGCCGGACCTACCAGCGCCTCGTGAGACGGCACATAGCATGAACAGAAAATACTTCAATAGGTAATGAAGTATTGAATTAACTTGTCGGTAGGGATCGCTGGCGCTATCAGGAGGAGAATGGAAAAGATGGATGCCGTCGCGAAACTCAGTGCCCTGGCACAGCCAACCCGGCTGGAGATATTCCTGGCCATAGCGCGAGCGGCGGACGGGATTACGTCTAGCGAAGTTGCCGAGCAGACCGATACGATGCCCAACAACACCTCGGTGCACCTGTCGGTGTTGAGGAACGCGGGGCTGGTCTCATCCACGAAAGAAGGACGCTCAGTTACCTACAGAGCCGAGCGGGTAGCCGTGCAGAGACTAGCGACCTTTTTGTCCGAAGCCGCCAAGTAGGATCCTGCCGGTCGTTATTGGGCCGCTTGCCGCCTGTCCCGATTTAGAAGTGGAGTTTAGCAAAGCTGCTACTCGGTTCATATCTGTTGGATGAGCAGCATTGCCCCCATCTGGACCTCAGCGCGGGCGGCGGTTGATCCACGATCTCGTTTCACCCAGATGGTGTCAGCATGCAGCGATAAGCTATGTCGGGCACACCCTAAAAGTCATTGATATGGCAAAGTGAGAGTCGCAGCAGTTACGCAGTCACGCTCGAACAAAGCCTAGCGCCTGTAGGTCGGACTCGAACTCGTTGAGGCAGTTCTCTGGCACGGCAAGGACGAACAGGTCCTTGGCGCGGGTCAACGCGACATAGCCGATGCGACCGTCCTCGGTGCCAGTGCCGGCGAGCATCGCGCGCACGTGTGGCTTCTTCGCGACATATAGCACCGATTCAAGACTCTCCCCCTTCACGCGATGAACGGTTGAAGTTCGGAGGGGCACGGCCTGCTCGGTCGCGAGGGACGGGGTCGCGACCAAAGGTTGACTCGTTAGCTTTTTGTTTGCGAGGCGCCGGCCGAGGTTGTCGGCTGCCTCGAAGCCGAAGTCGGCCACCAACATATCGACAAAAGCGCAAACACGCTTTTTCATCTGTGGATGCCAGACAGTGTCAGCGACCAGCGTGGCGGAAGGTAGCCCTGCGACAGGATCGCGGACGAACGACCAGACCAACCTCCTCAGCAACCGCGTTCGTTCATCGATGGGGCGCGCCAGGTCCGATCCCAGAGACCCGTGCTTGGCGGCTAGCAGACCTGACAAGCCGACGCAGGCCTTCTCAAACGCTCTTCTAAAGTCGCGCCGATTGCGGCTGATCGCGGCTTCCGCCATGGAACGAACGACCCCAACGCCCTGGCCATCCATCTCGCCGCGCCACTGCGCCGTTAGATCCGACGAACGACAGAGAACCACTCCATTCCTAGCGTTGAGACCCGCAGCGCTCATCAGGCTGCGAAAGGATGCCAGCGCATCGTCTCGACAATCCGTCCTATAGGGAATGTAATACGCGACGCCGCGCTGATTTGGGGACTCGCGGTCTGCGGTGTCCAAGCCACCAGTCAGGCGGTTGGCGACACCGACGATGCCAGGCAGCGACCGGTAGTTTACGGATAGAGTGCGCGCCGAGACCGAGGATCGCGCTCCGTAGGACCGCAGGAAGCTCCCGTCGGCGCGGGCAAAGTCGAAGATCGCTTGGTTCGGGTCGCCGATTAGCGAGACCTGCGACCCCGCGTCGATCAGCAGATCTAGTATGGCCTGGTGTTCCGGTCCAATGTCCTGCGCTTCGTCCACCAGAATATGTGGGTATCGCCGCGAAAGCGCGCGCAGCACGAACGGCTTCTCGCGAAGGATCCGCATGACCCAATATCGGCCGGAGGAGTGCGAATAGGCACCGATGTTTCCGAGCCGGGCGAGTCCGGCTTGGGCCCTAGCCGATGGGAGCTGCATCGCCGCCCGTCCGGCTAGAAATTGGAACCTGACACCATCCCAGGCGACGTCGATGTCGATCGTCGGTCGGGGGATTTTGCCATCGAAGACGGTGAAGGCCTTGAGGAAAGCCTCGCCTCCCTCAACGAGAAAGGGCGCACATGAGCAGCCCATCACAAGATGGCCATGCGGTCGCAGCACGTTGGTGGTGATGAACCCGTCCATCGTGTCGATCTCGACGGACGCCGAGCGACCGATGACCGGCAAGCCGCGCAGGAGCTCCGCATATTCGCGGCGGAAGGTGTCGACGGCCACGTTGGAGAACGCCAGCAGCGCGACCGTGCCGCGACCCTCCTCCATTTTTCGCATCGATGCGAGCCGATGCACCGCCGTTCGTGTCTTGCCGCTTCCCGCGCAAGCAGTCACCGCGACCGGCCCGAGCGGCATGTTGACGATGTCCATCTGTTCAGTCGACAGGGAGACCGTCATTGGCAGACGTGCTTGATGGCGTCGAGGATGTAGCCGGGCGCTTCGATGTCGAGCTTCTCGTCCTCTATCTGCGCAGCGAGCGCCTGCGCGAACCGGCCCTTCGATACGTTACCGTGTTCCCGCTCGAACATTCCGCAGAATAAGGCTTTAGCCTTGGCCTGATCGTCGACTGCCGCATCCACTGCCATCGCCACGCGGGCACCTATCATCGGGTGCAGCTCCTTGAGCGCCGCCAGCATCGCGGGCCTGTTGCCGGCAACGAGTGCGAGGTCATACTCGAATGTCTTCTTGCCGAGAAAAACCTTCACGAGATCATCTTGACCCGCGAGCATTTGCTTCGCCGTGTCCGACGGCATCACCGTGTCGTTCGGCCCTGGATACAGCGGAACCGTCTTGCCATCCGTCTTCGCAGACGGGTCCGCGTCGGTCAGGACCGCTACCGGGATCGTGATCGCCTTCTCGCCGAACAGCGGCATGAAGCTGTCAAAGTTTAGGCCTTCCACGCTGATGAGGCTGACTCCGTGGTCCCGCAGGTCGTATCCGTGACGCAGCGCAAGGACGTGGACCAACAGCAGCTCGGCGGCACCCTCAACGAGCAAGGCGCGCCGCGCGAAGAAAAGCTCCGCTCTGGTCACGTCAAGGTAGCGGGCTAGTTTCTCGCGCTTGCCTTTTGCGAAATTGACCGATCGCGGGTGGAAAGCCACCGCTCGCCCCTCATTCTCCACCAGGCACACCAACGAATCGAGGTCCGCGATGCTGGCGAAGTTCGGCGAGTGGCTCGTCACGAAGACTTGGACAGGCTTCTCGCCGGGACCACCGGTGTCGATGCCCGACAGATAACGCAGCAGCACTGCCTGTAGCTGAGGGTGGAGGTGGGCCTCGGGCTCCTCCACGATCAGGCTGCGGAACGCCGCATCCGCGTTCTTCGCGAGTTCGCTAAGGACCACCGCCATGTAGATGAGGTTGTTGTAGCCAAGACCATTGCGATCGATTTCGAAGGTGTCGACTACGAGCGACAGCCGGGCTGCGAGCTTGCTAAAGTCGGTGCCGGCGATGCCCACCTCTAAAGCCTGCGCTAGCTTGGTGCCCAGCATCGAGACGTGGCGTCCCGAAATGGCGGAATGTGTGTCCTTGATCGGCTTGTGTAACCGTAGTTTGTCGTCGAGCTCCCGCAGCGCCTTCGCGATGTCCCCTCGGCCAGTGTCGTCCGACAGTAGGTGAATAAGACGGGAAAGCTGGCTGTTGCGGCTCGGCCTGAGTCCTTGCTCGGCGTCGCGCAACGGCTGCAGGTAAACGCTCCGCAGGTTCTCCAGCATCGACGACGTCATCGATACCTCGTCGAATTCGCCGCACCAGCGGCGTGGCTTGAGCCGCCCCGACTTGTCCGCCTCTCCATAGGTCACGCCCATCAGCGCCTCGGTCGACCCGTCAGGACGCTCGCGCAGCGCGTGAATAAATTCGGCCTCGTCGTCGTGGCTCAATCCGCGGAACAGGTATTCGAACCTGATCTCCCCGGTGGCCGTCCCGCCCAAAGGAATATGGATGTCCTCGCATGTGAAGCGCGGATACGGGTCGTCCGCGCCCGCAAGCAGCGCGCGCAGGGCGTCCACGATCGCGGTCTTGCCAATGTTGTTCGGCCCGAGGATAATGTTGAGCCCGGGCTGGAACTCAAGCGACGCCTCGGCAATGCGCCGGAAGTTGTTGATCGTAAGCTGCGCGAGATGCACGTGTCCCCCCAAGTCTGGTGCTTCTCTCCATCCCATCGCGTTCGACGGAAATGACCGAAGACCCTTCTCCTTTATTACCGGATGATCTTCCAGAGCATTTGCGTCAACTCGTCGAGCTAGTTGATCAAAGGCAGCGGGCCTTCGACGATCTCTGGCCGGAGGCGCTCCGCCTTCGGCGCATCTTCTTCCTCGACGGGGGCAAGGCGGCGAGGGCGGCGATGGAGACCGCAATACGCGAAGCGGGAATCGCACGGGAAGAACTCGAGGCGGCGATCGCTGCGATGGTCGCCGCCAGCGGTGTCGACCCCGATGACCTCGAGCCGCCACCGACAGGCGATCCTTTCCCCGCCATCGCGCGCGAGACGGTGATGTCCGGAGCGCCGGCGGCCAGCGCGTTCGTGGAGGACCATCTGCCGGATGCACTGGCACTGCTCGAACTCCACGCGCCGAAGGGATGGTTCAAGCGGGACCCGGCTGGCCTGTTCCGCCTCTCGGAGGCGGACGACGGCGAACCCATCTCGATCGTGAAGGGCGTCAGACTGGAGAGCGAGCGACCAAAAGGGCACCGGCTTCGACAGGCGGTCCGCCTCGCCAAGGACTATCTCGCCAGCGACGTCCGCTACGACCACTTCGCAGGCGCGCTCGCAGTAACGCAGCTGGCGCAACTCGGCGCGCGCGCCGATGCGCTCCGCGGCGTCGTTGGTGCCGCCGACAAGCTCCAGACGCTCTTCTCGGGCGTGGACACGGACGCGACCCTTTTTGAGCTCCTCGTGGCATCGGCATGCGCAGCCAGCGGCCGAGATATGTCCTTCGTCGAGGCGACTGAGAAGAAGTCGCCGGACCTCAGATGCAACGACAAGTTCAGCATGGTCGTCGAGTGTAAGCGCAGCAAGGCGCTCTCGGACTACGAGGTCGCGGAGGAGGCACGGATGCGTGACCTTTTCCGACGGCTGCACGCTTCCTGCCTTGCCAGGGAACAGTTCGGCCGGTTCGACGTGGAGCTGACGGTCGAAGCCACGGGATTGGACCTCGACGCGATTGCCTCGAAGTGCGCAATGCAATGCTTCGTGACCCGCCCCGATTCGCCGCTCGAGTATCCATGGGGGACAGTGGCGTTTCATGAGCTGCCGAGCCGCGTCCACCTCGCAGAGGTGACCAAGGCATACAGCCCGGCCATGCTGAAACGAGTCTTCAGATGGGACATGGAGACACCAGAGTGGGACGGCCTCATCTGCAAGGTCGCGCATCCCCCAGGTGGGACCCTCGACGTCGCCATGTCGCCAGTCGCCATTGCATGGCGCGTGGTCGCCCAAGAGGCGGTGATAAAGAGGAGCCGCGCGCCCGTCGGGCTGTTCGGCAAGGCCATGACCCAAGTCCCGCGTGGCGAGTTCGGCCTCGTCTACATCGCCTACGCCGAAGGCGCGCGGGCTGACATCGCAGACAACCGCACGAAGGCCCTCATGAACCGAATAGGCGACTGGGAGCACGACGGCGGCATCCGAGTCCCGGCCGCGTTCCTGGTCCGCCAGTATCCCATACCGACCGGTCACGGGAACCCGGGGGTCGTCGAGAGCACCGTGAGGATGCTGAGCCGCGAAAGCGGAGGCGGCGATTGGATCTTCCGCGAATATCCATCTGCCATCTACACCTCTCGATAGCGACGCCTTCGGGGCATTGTTGGGGACGCCGGGCAAAGCTCGGTGCTATCTAGGGGCATGCTTCGCTTCTCACGCCTCGACCCGCACCTTCTCGATCCAGTATCCGCGCCAAGCGTCTTCAACGCGACCCTCAATGCGCACGGGACATACACGACCGAGCATTTCGTCCTCCGCCTCAGCCCTCGCGTGCACGAACTTGTCGACGCCATCACGAGGCGCGACACCGACGGCCACGATACGGCGGACCTCATGCAGGCCTATTCGGTCTACCTCCACGAGACGATCCACTGGTGGCAGCACATGGGCTCGTCGGCCGGGCTGATGCTCAGCCTCGCCTATTCGGCCCAGGTCTACGGAAGTATGGTGTTCCTGCAGCAGTTCGGCCGCGGCGCCGGGTGCGTCAAGCCGGTCAAGAGCTGGGCGCACCGGGCGATGCTGGCCGGTGTCACGCATGAAGATCCGACGCTCGCGGCTGCGAATATCGCAGTCAACAACGCGCTCGACATCGATTTCTACAAGAAGATCGTGCTGTCGCCGAAATGCGCTTTGGAGCTGCGTCACACGCCATATTTCGAGAGCGTCGGCCACAGCTACCTCAAGGCCTACGGCGAGACCGTGTTCGCGATCATCGGCTCTTGCGACCTGCGCGAGGCCCAGCTTCCCAATCCTGCGGGCTGGGATCCTCACATCCTGCGGCTGAGGGTGGAGCACGCCGAGGGCTTTGTCCACGGTTCGATGCCTCCGACGGCCGAGGTCGGTCTGGCGGAGATATTCGAGGGCCAAGCGCGCTTCTGCCAGCTCCAGTTCCTCGCCAACTCGGGCGGGCCGGTGTTGCTCGAGAGCTACCGGGAGAAGGGGCAGTTCGCGCCCATCTACGTATCTGCGTTCGAGCTGTTCCTGCAACTGCTGGGCGCGGATTGGCCGAAGCGCTACGATGATCCACTCGTCGGGCTTTTCCTCCTGATATGCGACCTCGCCATTAACCCGACGCGGGGATATCCGCTCGAGATCGAGTCCTTCGAAGATTTCATCTGCGACGTCGATCCCGGAGCCCGGTTCACGCGGCTGTGCCTCGCAGCGGCCGAGGCACCCGAGCTCCAGAAAGCGATACAGAGCTTCTCAGCGATGGAATACGAGTTAGTCGGGTCCCGCCTCGCCGACCGGTGCGGCTACGACCACCCCTTCGCTGGACTGGACGCGATCGTGGGCATGATCGGCGACGGCGGCCCCGTCGACGCGCTGCTGGACGAGCACCGGACCTTTGGGTTTGGCCCCGTGAACATGCCAGTGAGGGTGATCTTTTCCCACCACCTCGCCTTCGCGCGGGACAAGAGGCGGCAGCCCGAAATGTTTTGCTGGCCCGGGATGTGGCTGGCGGGCGAGCGGTGCTCCGGCGAGATCCAGAAAACGTTCCAGGCGCACCTCTCGCTGTTCCAGGACCGCGGCGACACGGAGCAAATCTTCCCGCGCGCAATGCCCGGCAGAAGCACAAAGAATATCGAGAGCCTGGTCAACGGCTTCTTCAGCGGCATGCTCGCCTTCGACCTTGCCTTGCAGTGGACGCTGTTCCCGGGCCCGTTCGCATACGACTTCAAGTGGCTGACCGGAAAGGATGAGAACTGCGATCTCATCGCGCTCGCGAAACAACAGTTCGAGCACTCCTATGAAGTGAATCCCGACAGCGTCGAAGTAATCGACGACGCCTATCTCTAGCCCCGCATCACCGATGACCCGCGTTGTAGTGCACGACCGCAAAACCGTGGCGCGAAGTCCACGTCTCGGTTACCGATAGCCGGATGTGTAAGATGCGGACCAATCCGAAGATGGCGACTTCGCATGGCCGGTAAGGCCGCACCCGCAAAGCCTGCGGTGAAGCGTCGCACCGTCACGAACGGTGGTATCCCGGCGACCCGCCGAAACACCAAGCCGGGCAATCCCGGCTACGCGGGCTACGAATACCAGATCACCGTGACGGTCTGGGTCGCACTGGATCTGATGCTCGTGAAGATGGCGACGACGCAGATACAGGTCGAACCCCGCTCCGACGAGGACATCGAAGCGGCCGTCAAGGACCCCGCTACGGGCCTGTCCGAAGCCTCGGCCAAGGCAGACGCGATCGAACTGGTCATCCAGGCCAAAACGCGGTCTGGGGCGCCTTGGACCGCATCGGCAATCGCGGACGTCCTGCTAGGCAAGGCGCGCTCGGGCAAGGATTCGGGTGGGAAGCGGAGCCGGCCCTTGGAAATGCTCGAGGCGGATCCGGCACGACGTTACGTCTTCGCGACGAACGAGAGCCTCGCCGAGGGTCTGCGGCCGCACGAGGGCGAGCACCTGCTGGATTTCCCGGACGTCGACAAACTGCCCCCGCACGCTCGCACCAAGCGGACTCTGGCGCAGCAGGCGGAGCTCGCGCCACGCATCGTGCTGCTGTCCGGCGTGACTGTAGAGACGCTCAAGTCGCGCATTGTCGCCCAGCTCGAGCGGCACGGTCACGTCGCGAGCCCGGCCCACCACCAATGCATCCGCGACCTTCGCGATCTTGTGCGCGATAAGATCCGGGGCCAGGACTACGGCGTGCTGACGCGCGACGAGGTGATCGACATCCTAGTCCGCCATGGCGGGTCGATCGCTCCCACACGCGACATGGACCACTACGTCCGTCCGGCCTCCTACGAGGAGATCAGCCGCCGGCTGAGGGAACAGCATGCGGTGGTGATTGCCGGGCCGTCCGGCACTGGCAAGACGCTGACCGCCGACATTCTCGAGCTCGAACTCCGGGCCGCCGCTCCCCCTTTCTCGGTGATCGGCGAGGAGAATGGCCCTAGCCAGATCCGAGCCAACCTGACCCGCGCCGACCCCGTCGTCTTTCACCTGCGGGATCCCTGGGGTGGGAACAGGCTGACCCCCGACGCGGATCGATGGAGCGGCGAGCTGCCGAAGCTGCTCCAGCAGGCGGGCCCGGGGCGCAAGTTCATCATCACGTCGCGGTCCGACGTGCTTAGCAGCGCCGGTTCACAAGTGCTGAAGGACCTCAATCCCTACATCGAGCGGATCGAGGTCGAGGACTACGGATCCGAGAGGATCGCGGAGATCTACGACGGGATCGCCTCCGACCTGCGGGGACACGCCCGCACCCTCGCAACCACATTCCGCGACGACGCGATCGCCTCGCTCGGCCGACCCTACGAGGTCAGCCGCTTCCTGGTGTCGCTCGGACGGGAGAACCCGGAAGAGCCCCGGCCCGTCGCGAAGCTGATCGCCGACTCCCAGATCGAGGCGATCTCGCATGTGGTGGCCGACCAAGTCTCTTCGTTCGGCACCGACGGCATCCAGGGCGCAGCGATCATCTGGTCGATGCTCATCGCCAGGAGCGCGGTGCCAGACGCCGTCTTCACGCAACTCGCTCGCCGACTCCGCTCGCTCGACCCGTCCTTCAGACCCGACGTGCAGGGTCTGCTGGACTTTCTCCAGGCCGGTCGCAACCTGAAGCGGGACGGCGCCGCGCTGTCGTTCGCCCATCCACGTGTCGAGGACGGCCTGCTGCTGGCGCTCCGCGCCAAATCCGGCGAGGCCGAGTTCTCGCTCGGCCTGGTCGTCCAAGCGCTCGTCGGATGGGACGCCGTAGGTCAGGATTGGGGACGCGAGACGGCGCTCGCCATGCTGCGGCGCGTGTCGGCCATCGAGGAAGTCGATCCGGAGATCCCGGACGCCACCCGCGCCCGGTTGCAGGAATTCTTGGTCTCGGTCGCGCTCGGGGAGGGCGGGCGCCGGGACTTCGAGAGAGCGCTGCGGGACCTGATACGCTTCGGCTCGCCGACCCACCTGCCAACTAAGCTCGCCCGCATCCTACTTGACGGTGCGGAAAGCACGAAGCGTCCCTCCTTCGGTCCGGTTTGGACCGCACCTGAGATCACCGAGGAAGACGTAGCCAGCCTGCGTGCCGACCCGACGACCGCGCCGCTCATCAAGCGCTTCATCGGCGAGATCCTGCCCTTCACTCATGTCGGCTATGCCACGGACATCGTCGACGTCATCGACGCCCTTGCGCCAGGCATCGAGGAGGAATTTTGGGGCGGGCTCAGCAGCATCGAGGGTCCCGGCGATCCCAGCTCCAACATTGAGCCGATCGTCCTAGGTGCGCTGCGTGGGGAAACGCCCGACTACGACCGCGCGATCGAGGCGTTCGCCAAGTCCGAAGAGCGCGCTGATGCGTGGATGGAGAAATCTGCGGGCGACCGACTGGCCGCCGAGGAGCACGCAATAGACGCCGACGCTGCAGATCACGAACTCGAGGAGCCGGGCGAAGCCTACCACAACGCGCATAGCGGCATGGAGAAAATCGTTGCGCTCCGGAAGGGGCGGGACGGGGTGGACTTCATTCGGGGGCATCCGAGGGCTGATCTACTGACGCGTGCGCTGGCTGAGGTGCTCAAGAACTCGCCGGGCGTCGATGCTGCCGACCTGAGGCAGTTGCTCGGATTGGCGGAAGGCTGGGTCCGCGACTACGCATGGGCTGCGGTGCGGCAGCACTGGGACTCTGAGCTAGAGCCGGATCTGATCGCGGAGCTCGCCCGGCCCGACATTGAGGGATCCAGTTTTAGGAAGCGGCTGGTCGAGATCGCCGCGCGAAACCGGCCGGCCGACCCTGTCCCAGTCTTCGTGACCGCCGCATCGGCCGCGACGGTGGATCGCCGTCTCGAGCTGGTGCGAGACATAATGACAATCAGCGGGGGCGATGGCTCGCGCAGCGCGGCTGGCGACGCGAGGCGGCTCGAGCGCGCCCACGCTCTGGCCGACAGCTATCCATCGGAGGAGCAGGCGCTCGCCCGGGCGCTCGCGGATGTTCTGTCCGGACAGAATATCTGCGAAGTCGTAGACGCGCTAGGCGACACGACGCGTGGTCAGATAGCGGAACGCCTCGCGCATGCATCGACCGATGTGGTGCAGCCGCTCGTCCTGCTCGCCGCGGTCGCGGGCGTGGAAGTGGACGACGCGGTCGCTACTCTGCTAGCCACCGGAGATGTCCGGGATGGGCAAGTTGCCCTGCAGGCGTTGCGGATCGCGGACCCGACCGAGCCGCGCGAACGCATGACCGACGCTCTCGAGCACAAGCGCTACAAAATCCGTCGCGAAGCACTGCGGCACCTCGTCCCCGACACTACGGATCCTGCGGAGCGGCACCGGCTCGTGACCAAGGCTTCGGGTGACGCGAGTGCCGACGTGCGGCTCGCTTTCGCTAACTTGATGGAAGAATATAAGTGGCCTGAGTCCATCACTTCGCTGGTGACCCTCCTTGCCGACGACCGCAATTTCGCGAGCAGTATGGGGATGCGGAATTCCTGGCCACGGTTTGCGGTAGCGCGAGCCGCCGCGACTGCACTCGGCAGTTTCGAGGACTTGCCGACTGCCGCGATCGACGAACTTCTGACATTCGCCGCCGGTCGCTCGGAGGATCCCTTCGTTGCGGCGGCGGCACTGAACGCATTGGCGACGAAGGACGACGCTCGGATCACGCCGGCACTGCTGACTTCGCTTGACGCTCCGGGCTTCCGGGACTCACCAACCCATCGTCCGAAGGCACAGGCCGGGGCTTGGGCCCTCTTTGATCGAGCCATCGCTGGCAAGATCGATGATCTCGGATGCGCCGCGGAGTTCGCGGTGAGCGATAGACCGTCCGTCGCCGCTCCTTTGCTTATGGCGCTAGGCATGCTGGTCGGTTCCGGGCGGGCGACCCTACTCGCCCAACTTGAGCGCAACGGCCACCAAGACCGAGCGGCCTTGGTGAAACTCGCCGCCATCGCATTGGGTCGGGGCGATGGCCTTGAGTTGGATGTGCGCGAACGGCTACTGTCGCGCCTGGCCGAGGACGGTTCAGTGGCGCTTTCGGACGAAGAGCGTCAGCAGCTCGAGGACTGGAGCAAGGGGCTCGAACTTGACGGGTGCTTCGATCAATACGCGGCATGGATTGCTGAGAGGGCTTTTGAGCTCCCGCTCGTCGACGACGTGGGCGACGTGCGCGCGTTCGACCTGCCGGAAACCATCCAGGTGATGTCGATGCGGTCGATGTCTCCATATCGCGAGGAACTTCCGCCAGATGACGGTCACTGACTTGCGAACAGGGGGCGGTATACTAGCTTAGCCTCGCCGGCGGGGCTGTATGACTGTCTATTGAGGGTCGGTCAGGTCAACCGCGCGAGAAGCGACACCCTCCTGACGGATCGCTAGCGGGGCAGCGGACACGAGGTGTGGTTAAGCCGACCGGGCACCTTGAACCCACCCCTGTTCTCACTATGTTCGGGGCGAGGGGGCCTCGTGACGTTCCAGATCCTATCTCTTTCCGGTGGCGGTTATCTCGGCCTCTATTCGATCGCTGTCCTTGCAGAGATCGAGGAGCAGAGCGGCCGCAGGGCGGCCGATTTCATAGATCTCTTCGCTGGCACCTCGATCGGCGGCATCGTCGCTCTAGGACTGGCATCCGGGGTCGCCGCCGCGCATATTCGCGACGCCTTCGTCGAGAACGGCGAGAAGATCTTCGGTCGCCAGCCGCCAACTCGTGGACCTCGAAAGTGGGCCGAATTCCTCGGGAACGTCGCCCGACCGAAGTATTCCGCCACAGCTCTACGCACGACTATCGAAGACATTGTCGGCGAGGACACGTTGATAAAGGACCTCCGTCGCCCAACGGTGGTCGCTGCGGTGGACCTCACCAAGGGTGGGCCGAAGGTCTTCAAGACAGGCCACCATGCCAATTTCAAGGTCGACTGGCGCCTCCCCGTAGTTGATGTCGCCCTCGCCACCTCGGCCGCGCCAACGTATTTCCCGACCCATCGAATCCAGCACGAACTCTTCGCCGACGGTGGCCTTTTCGCGAACTCACCTGACGCGATAGCGGTGCATGAAGCGGAACATTTCCTAGGGATTGACCCACAGAAAATTCGGATGCTGAGCGTCGGCACGACATCGCAATCGTTCGCCTTCTCGGCAGGCACTTCGACGTCAATGGGCGTATGGGATTGGGTGAAGGGTGACAGGCTCAGCAATGCCATCATCGGATCACAGCAGGCGCTGACCGATGACATGATGAAGCACCGTCTGAGAGATAGATATCTCCGGATCGACCGGAACCAGGCCGACAGCCAACGCACCGACCTGGCGCTCGATTGCGCGAGCCCGCGGGCAAGGGCCACGCTGCTCGCGATGGCGGCGAATTCCTTCGCCGAATATTCGCCCGATCCGCTTCTTCAATCGATGCTGCAGCACGAGGCTGCGGATCGTCCCTTCATTAACGCCAGCATGTAGGTAGCCATGGGTATCGCCGCTGACCTGTTTCACTCCTCCGATCCCGATAGGGAGACACTGCATCGCCGCATTACTCCGACGGACGATCAGCAGGCGGCGCAACAGGAGCGCTGGAACGACCTCGCAGAGGTCTTGAAAGCCAAGCTTAAGGACCAGACGGGACTACCAACTCGCACACGCCTTCAGGGATCTTACCAATTCAAGACACAGATCCGGCCTCACAACGCCCGTGCCCAATTCGATATCGATCTCGGCTTGTATTTCGAATGGGAGGGTGAGCCCGAGGACGGTGACCACGAGCCGGAGGGACTCAAAGCGCTGGTTCAGGACGCGCTGCTGGCTTACCATAGCGACGCGGAGAAGGACGCCACGGGTGTCGAAGATCCGAAGGAGCGCTGCAACCGCATCACGTTCGCGCCCGATTTCCATATCGATGTGCCAAGCTACCATCTGGATGCGGAACGCGATGCACGTGCGCTGGCGACCGAGACGCTGGGTTGGGAAGGAAGCGATCCCAAGGCCATCTACGTCTGGTTCAAGGACGAGCAGGAGGACCAAGCACTGCGGACGAAGGTCCGGCGTCAGGTGCGCTACTTTAAGATGTGGGCGGCATTGACCTTTGTTGAGGGCTCCAGACCGTCCTCTATCCTGCTTACGGTGCTCGTCGCAGATGCAGTTCGCGAAATGGATCTGGCTTCGACCGATGATGCCGATCTGTTCGAAAGCATCGCTGCGGTGGTTCATGCACGCCTCGCTGATGGTGCGAAAGTGCCCAATCCCGTGGACACAGACGAAGACCTCAATCGCCTGTCGGATGAGGAACATGCAGAGTTCGTCGCTCAGCTGGAAACCCTCGTCGACGTCGCCGCGAGGGCCAATGGCGCGCAGGACAAGTTCACGGCAGCAGAGACATGGACCGAGGCGTTCGGCCATTTCTTCCCGATGCCCGAGGACAACGAGGAGATGGTGGTCGAGAAAGCAGATACGAGGAATGCGCTCATCCCGTTCCAGTTCGACCCGCAGATATCCATCCTGGCCACACCTAAGAAGAATTCGCATGTGTCCTGGAAAGGTCTGAACGAGTTGCAGCCCATCCCCAAAGACTGCGACATCGAATTCAGCCTGCAAAATGCGCCCCCCGCCGGATCGAGACTGCGATGGACGGTCCGCAACCGCGGCGACGAGGCGGCGGGCGAGAACGATCTGGGTCACCACGCGGGGGACGAGGCCACCATCACGGAGCATTCCGCATACAATGGCGATCATGCGATGGACCTGACGGTCCTGCTGGGCAATCAAGTGATCGGGCGCCGACGAGTCTGGATCAAGGTGAGAGGCATGGCGGTGCCACCGCGAAACCCGGCTAGAAGGCGGCACGTTCTCTAGGCCCACACAAGCCGACTAACGGTCGCCACTCATGCGTCCAATGGCCGGTCAGACCTTGCAAAATTCGGCGATCTTAGCCGCTCGTCAGCCTCGGCAGAGAACGGTCGATTGCGGAGGCCCCATTACACCTCGACAATTTCGTCACGGCCATCGCGAGAGGAGCTGCGACGCCATTGCACGAGACCTGAAGCAGCTCGTTCAGCCCGTTGGTGCTGGTGAGGTGGATGCTCTCGTAGAGGCATACAGGGATCTGGTAGTTGTTCGCGAACCGTCGGTCAGGGCCGCCGCTCTTGTTCGGATGTTTCCAGGTGTGGAAGAGGACTGTCGTATCGCCAGGGACCGTCCCTTCTTCGATGAAATTGGAATCCTGCCACACGATCGAAAGCTGGTCGTAGGAGACTGCACCGACATTGTCGTCGTGGACGACCAACAGGAAATCGGGGAGGAAGAAGAGCGTCTCCTTACCCACGCTCATCGAAGGCGGGGTAATGTTGCTCTTCAAGATCGTCGGCAGCCCGTAACCGAGAGCGGTTGGGCGCTTGTCCAGCACATGGCTCGCTCCAGCATTGCGCTTCCAAGTCACCAAATCATTGACCGCCCCACCGGCATCGACATGCCATTTGCCATGACAGGCCGCGACTCTGTCGAAGGCGTTCGTCATAGCCTCATACGCATTGGCGGCCTCGTCCTCGAGGTCATACATCAGGACGACCGAACGCCGACTTTCGTCCAGCCAAGCCCCCAAAACCCGGCCTCCGAACGCAACGGCGGCGCCAAGTAGGAAGCCGATCACCCCTCCGCCGATCGTGGCGAACGCCGCGAACGCGATGCCGCACCACATCAATACGGTCGCTAACCGAGCCGACCGCTGCTTCTCGACCATTGCGGCGAGCACGTCGGCGAAGCGCGCGTCCTCCATCTCGGCGACGGCGCCGGAGGATACGGCAACCATATCGACTCTTGAGACCGCCTCAGGCTCCCTGTCGTGCGCTGCAGGAGGCTCGCTGGACACGCGCCTTTCGCCATATCGAGCCGATCGCGATGCGTTGAGGGTCTTACGGTAATAGAGGCCGCCGCGACCTGCATGCACGTAGTGACCGCGCGGGCCTGTTCCGAGCCGGAAGCCACGCACCCCCACGGATAGGCCGACGCCTCCCTTGGAGAAATTGAAGCGAAACGGACCCGCGCTCACCGACTTCCTGATGTAGAACGGCATGCCCTACTCGCACCCGACGCCGTCGCCATCCCGATCGAGATGGCGGGCGTAGCCCGGGTCCCCCCTACGAACAGGAGCCGCTCCTGCAGCGCGCGCCGCCGTGCAATTGGCGTAGTAAATCTCAACCCTTGTCGGCTGACGCGGCTCAGCCTGCGTGGCGCGCGCGCGGTGGCAATGCCGTCCTCCGCTTTTGCGATCGGCCCACTCCCTCAGCGCCATTCGTGCCTCCCCAATACCGGTCCGACCGATCGGCCCAACCTCCGCGCACCATAGCACAGGATAGATCGCCGGACCTCGGCAAAACACACAATGCGCCTGTTCGCTCGTCTCCTGCAGAGTCGGTCGAAACCCCTCGCATCGCGAGGGCCTGTCAACAGGACATGCCCGTGACGCCCGACGCCAGTGGGAGGGCCGATCAACTCGACCGGTGCGTTTCTCGCCGTGATCGCGCCTGCCGTGAGGCAAGGATGGCCGGCGGACCGGGAGCCGTCGAGTTCGCGGGCAGCGATGCCCGCAAGCCGGATAGGCGGGCTTTCGCCTGGGCACGAACGCCGCCGCGAGAACGACAGTCGAACTTCTTACCAATCCTGTGAGGACACGGCCTCACCCTATCGGACGACGCCTAGTGACCTAGCCTGATGAAGCGCGAGACGGACCGCGAGAGGCCGCGGCGGACTCGCTCCACCATTCCCGCACCTTGAAGTCACGAACCTGCACCGAGAGCAGAACGTGTGAGGGCGCACTGGAGGAAAAGTGACGTGGGAGTTTAACTAAGGAGAGGAAAAATAATGGGTTACGACCTGACGGACATCGATCCTCACCGACGCGGAGAGATACTCAGGCGGTTAGAGGCAATCGAAAGGTTCAACGCCAATCCTGGCCGCGCCACAGCCAAGCGCGAGGCTGAAGGCATCGGGATGAGCCCCAGCGCCTTCTATGGTCTGGTGAAGGCCTGGAACCTCCACCGAGATGCCGCCAAGCTACCCGGTGCCCGGCATCGCAGACGTAGCCACGCTGTTGACCCCACCTTGTCAAAGCTGATCAGCCAGGTCGCTGCGCAGAATCCCGGCGCGCGAGCAGGAGACATCATATTCCTCGTGCGACAGGCGGCGGCAGGACGCGATATTGACCTTCCCACCGACCAGACGATCGGCAATCATCTTCGCAGGCTCCGGAAAGGCTCGGTTCCGGCGATGCCGGACGTCAGCCATTTCGTCGATAGGTGTCTCTGGGACGTTCCTGTCGTCGCGGATAACGGAGACATCGTCCGTCCCGTTGCGACACTGGTCGTCGATCGGAAGGTCTCGACGCCAGTTGGTGTGCATCTCGGATTGGAAATGCATGGAGCGCACGGCGCCAAACACGCGCTGCTGGACGCCATCGCCAATGACGCATTCGAACCTGGTAGCGTGGTGTTAGTGGATCGAGAATCCGACAGGTGCTGGCGCGCCGTCGAGGAGATGGTGGCAGGTGCCGGAATAACCATCGAGGGCTTGGCCGAACCCCCTGGCACGGCAGGCAGAGACGCAGGCGCATTCCGCAGAAGGGGCAATGGCCGCTCGATCCTTTCTACGGTCGGTCGCTTTCTCGCCGGCCATCCGATCAAGGTGATTTCGGTGAAGGCGATGGATCGCCCATTGCAAGAGATCCCGCCCATGACGCTCGACGAGGCGGCGAAGATCCTGCGTGGGAGGCTGATGCGCGCCCGATCCCGCCGCCGTTAGCCATACGATCAATACCTGATCACCATCAGTCCCGAAAAGGCCGCGCAGCGGCTCGTCGGGTTGGTCGAGGGAGAGGCCGGGACAAACTTTGAGTGCGGAAAAATCTACGACGGCCTGGATCCGTGTCGAAGGTATGCTGACGATGATCCTGGGGTTCTACTACGGGATGATGGCTCTGCAGGACGTGAGGGCCTTCTTTCGCGCAACCGTCTACGGTCGACTGGCGGTTCCCGTGTTCTTCACGGGGTTCGTCGTCTCCGGCTTGGCACCGCCCATCCTGATCCTGATGGGTGTCGTGGATGTCCTTGGAGCGATCTGGAAAGCCTGGGCGCTTACCACTGACGGGAGAAGCAGGGCAAAGGACTGACCGAGGTAAAAGAGGCAACAGCGCAACCCACGTCGTCGGATGAGGCCTTCGTGGGGACCACGACCGAGTGGACCTCGCCCTCGGGAGGGCCTGACGATACAGCGAAAAGCCTTTCGCCTACGAGGCGCCCCGGATCACGCGGCTGGACCCGAACCTGCCGAGGGCTGAACGGACGAAAGCTGGGCCTCGATTAGCGCAAGGGTTGCGTCGATCGAACCCCGATCTCTTCCAGGCGATACGGTGTCCAGCCCAGAGCTTCGGATACGGGCCAGGATCGGCTCGTTCCAATGGCGGATCTCAGCTTCGACGAGGGCTTCGATGTCCTCCATGGACATCGGAACCGTGAACGGCCCCTCGATCTTTCCGGGCACGCCGGTGTGGGGCATCGTATAAGCCGACTTGAGCTCGATCCGCCCAATCTTGCGACCCACGACGGAGACCAAGCGCTGCCCGAAGCGACGTTCGCCGCTCGCGATATAGGCGATCGGCGCAACGCGTGACCTAAAGCCCTTCGCCGCCTCCAAGGATATGTCCGGGGCGACGACTGTCGCCACTCCATCGGTTTCTCGAACCACATCGAGTCCATCCTCCCTCAGGACGGTTCTAGCTTTCCTGATCGCTCCTTCCAGCGCCGTCCACATTTCTTCTCGCCGTGCCACCTTGGCCGCCAGCACCAATCCACTTGCTTGATCGACGACAAAGCCGGCGAGCGGCACCTCGGCAGGTTCGGTCCCGGCAACGATGATACCGAGAGCGCATAGGTCGACCAGCAGACGGCGTCCGTAGCTCTTCTGCAGGGCTTCGGGCAGCAACGACAGCTCCTGCCGCATCCTGCGCACAAGCTTGACCAATGTCTGCTGTTCGGGAGCGTCGGGGTCGGCGTCTCGAACGAACCTGGCCACCTGACCGTTCGACATCGATCCGTCGTTCAGGAGAATTTCGCGCACAAGACCCAACAGGGGTGGGTGAGCGCCATCCTCACCGGATGCCACTTCGCGAATGCTTGCGCGGCTGATTTCGGAGCCACGGGCGGAACGTGTCGCGTAAGGTGCGACAGAGACTATGGATGGACTCCGCTCCCACCGCTTCCTCAACTTGTGAAATGCGCTGCGCGCCATCCCCGCTGCCTCTCCGGCTTCCACCACGCCGACCGCTCCTTCATCCAACGCCAGCAAGGCGGACAACCGGCGAAGAGTGGCCGAACGCCGATCCTCCGGCATCGTCCTGAGAAGAAGGGCGTCCGAGTCCGATAAGTTTTTCAACCACTTGGAGGCTCGGGGATCGCAGCTCTGCCGTCCTTCAGCCATGGATGTCCTGTATAACCGTCATCAAATATGCACGCATAGAGTTGACATAATACAGCGTGACCCATAAATCATGTCCTCAATAATCATCATCAAATAATATGTGAGGAAATGGACATGCCTGATCACGAGATGCAAACACCCGCGATCGAGATCCCCGATCTCCTCGATACCGTCACCGTCGCGCGGAGCCCCGAAAGCCGTCGTAAGGAGGCGCCGGGATACGACACGTGGGCCGACCGGGGAGCGCCCTTCGTCCTGACCCAGGCTGTGGCCCGAGGCACGCTGCGGTGTGACGACGAGGGAAATCCCCTCGTGAGGATCAGATCGGTCAAGCCGCTGCAGGCGATCACATTCCACAGGAAGCGGCTGGGAAGTTTCTCCGGCCTAGATCCCCATGGGGGGCGCAGCATGTCGGGGGTCGGGCCGAACGAACTGGCAAAGGTGAAGGATCTGGTCGTCAGCCATACGGCCGTCGAACACGCAATGCAGTCGCTTGTGTTCGAACTGCCGGATGGCTCGCTCTACACGCCGGACTGTCACTACCTCGACAGCAGGCTCGGAATCGTCATCAGCGAACTGAAGACCAGCGCATCCTACTTCTACGTCGACCCGGTCTACCGGGCGACGATCGCGATCGCGGAGGACGCCTCGGCGGCGGCGGGGTATACGTTCGATCGGGAGACAGGGGCTTGCGTTCGGGGATCTGGAAGGCGCCGGAAGAACGTAGACTATGTCTACAAACATCGCTTCACGGACTATTCGCCCGATCAGGAAAATCGGGTCCGCGCAGGACTGGCGGACGGTGACCTCCGTGTAATGGGCGACCTCGTTCCCATGCTCGGCCCCAATCTCGGCGCCGCGCTCGGCCGCGCCGCCGCGATGCTGTGCAACAGGGTCTTGGGCTTCGAACTCGACGGGCGGTTGGAAGCCGATACGACCGTCTTCCCCGTGGCAATGCCTCGGCCGTTCATCGATATCCACAGCATCGACGTAACCGTCCCCGTGAACCGTTCCCTCTTCGCCGGGCTCGGCACATGATGATCCGAGCACGCTCGCCATGCCGCCCCATGGCCCGAAGCACCGTCGCTCGCGACCATGTCACCATCGGGCCGCCAGAGCACTACCGCAACATCAACCCCATGAATCCCAGCGACGGTTCCCGCCGGTCGGAGACCCGTTCAACCGTGGCCACGGCTCCGGTCCGCCGCCGCAAGGCACATCGCTCCGCGCTCGTGAAGAATGACTTCACCGCGGATGGACTCTCCCTGCTCTTCTGGAGCGAAACCGATCTCGACAAGGGCGAAATCTACGCCCGCCTGGTCGAGCACTACGAAAAGGAACTCGGCCATGTTCATCGATGACATCAAGGAAACAAGGCCCCACCCGCTCGCGTCAGTCGGCATCGCTGCGGGTATGCTGCTCGACATCAAGGGGCGCTACGTCAAGATCGAGAAGATCCATGATAACGGCGTGCTCGAGATCATCGACCAGCTCACGATGGCACCCATACAGATAAGGTCCGAGAAGTCCGGAGAACCGATCTCACCTACGTTGGATTGGCTGCGCGAGCGCTACATCGCAGGCGAGGTCCGTCCGGTCGAACCGATCGAGATAGCCTTCAGCATGGATGGGCGGGACCACCTGCTCGATCCCGACCGGCTCCTAGAGCGTGACCCGGATGCCCGCTGGCGGCGCGGTCTGTGCGGCCGCGCTCACGAGGCAGGGGTGCCACGCACCGACCACGACCTCGATGAATGGCTCAATGCCAGTTTCGGTAGTCACGCCGACGACGAAGGGAAGCAGCGCCCGTCGGGATCGACGCTGAAGAGATGGATCCGCGAATGGCTCAAGGGAAGGGGATCGGCGTGGAACATGATCTTCGTGCGCGGAAGAACCCCCGGTGTCAGTCAACTCGATCCACGCGTCGACCAGATCGTGGACAAGTGGGCCATCTGGTATTGGGCCACGCCCAACGAGAGCGCCCGGAACGCGCACGTGAAGGCGAAAGAGGAGATCCTCGCTCGCAACGCAGGGCTCGAACCCGGCGAGACGCCGCTGAAGGTCTTCTCCGAACAGACCATGCGCAACCGCATCCGGCGGCTCAAATGTCACGACACGGTTGCGGCCAAGTTCGGGAAGAAGCACGCCGACAAGCTGTTCAAGGGTTCGGGTGAGGGCACCACTGCCAGCTTCCCGCTCGAGATCGGTCTGATGGATGCAACGATGCTCGAACAGACCATCGTGTTCGACGATGACTGGCAGTTGCCAGCCTGTCGCGTGCGCATCGTGGCGCTCATGGACCTCGCGACCCACGCGATCGTCGGCTTCCACGTCTATCCGGGGCCCGATAGGTCGGAGACATCGATAGAGGCGGTCCTCGACGCGGTGTCGCCCCCGGAGGTTCCGGAGGACCTGCTGGCGCGTTTCCCTATTCTCGGATGGATCATGGGCAAGTTCTCCGCGATCCTGCCGGACAATGCGAAGACGCTGATCGGTCCGTCGACCCTTCCGTCCTTCGAAGAGGCAGGAATGACGGTCCTCATGCCTCCTATCGAGATGCCCACCGCCAAAGCGAAGTTGGAGCGCTGGTTCGGAACGCTCAAGACGCGCCTTAGGACCATTCCCGGGACGCTCATCGACCCAAAGCGTGCCGTGGAACTTGACTACGATCCCGTCGCGGAAGCCTGCCTCACCCTCCCTCAGTTGAGGAAGATCATCGCCCGCTTCGTCGCAGAATACAATTCGACGCCGCAGAAGTCCCTCGATGGCAGGTCCCCCGCGGAGGTATGGGCGGCACACGCCCGCAGGCGTGCTCTTCCCGTCTTCGAGGACCGTGCCAGGCTCGCCAGGATCATCGGACGCACCGCCACGGCCTTGCTCACCCGCAACGGCATCGAGAAGTTTCGGCTCCGTTGGCGTGACGCCGTCAAGTGCGGGCGCCTCCTCGACAACATGGCCGGCACCGACAAGGCCTATGAGCGTAATAGCGGAGACCTCGTAGTAGAGGTCAGGATCCGGTGGAACCCGGGCAACCTCGACACCATCCAGGTGTTCGACGAGGTCGATCGGGAATGGATCGAGCTACCCTCGACCAGGCCGCTCTATACGAAGAACCTCAGCGAATGGGAGCATGAGGTATATCGTCGCGCTGCCAAGCGCCGTGGGGAAGCATTCGAAACCGAGCGAGACATGATCGCCTCGCGTGCCGCGACGCTTCGCGAGATCGACGAGATGGCGCCCAAGCTGCCCTTCCAGCGCCGCGGCGAGATGGCCGCGCTCTATGTCTCCGAGAGCGTGAAGAAGCTGCGGGGTCGCGAGACTGACAATATTGGCGATCTTCCAGGCGTCGACCAGCGAACCTCCGAGAACGACAGGCGGGACGATGGTCTTCCCCGGGTAACCCCGAAGAGCGAGAACAAAAGGAAGTCCCAGCCAGCTCCTGCGCGAGCCGAAGGATATTACGGCCCGATCGAAACCGCGCTGGACGACGACGATTGGGTGTTCGGGGATGAGGAGCAAGAGCATGATGCTGAGGTCGGCCGAGAGGAGCCGATCGTCGACGAGGACCTGCCTCCGGAGGACGACCGGTGAGCGCCGTGCAGACGAATCTCCAGCCGACCACGGGTCGGCTGGAGCCCGTGCTGACCGACGAGGTCGATGAGCGCTGCGCGCAGGCACTCGGCGCACTCAAGGGCATCTACGTCCCTCACGACAAGCACAGAGCGATCAGGTCTAAGATCAACACCCTGCGGATATCCTGCCTCCCGATGCTCGGAACCGGCGAAGCCTTCGAGGGCCGTGCGGTCGTAGAGAAGACCGGAGCGGGCAAAACCACGATACTCAAAAGGCTCGCGAGGGAGACCAATGCCACCCCGACCGCTGACGGTGCAATCAATCCGTATCGCGTTGTCTATATCGAGATGAAGGTCGCCGGCACACTCAACATGCTTATCCGGCGCATCCTGAAGAAGGTTGGCGACCCCAACTGGAACAAGGGCAATGCCGATGACGTGCGCGATCGCCTCGAGATCTCCTTCGAAGAGCGCAAGGTCGAACTGCTCATTGTCGATGAGGTCCAGCACCTGAAGGGTGCGAGCAAGGACAAGCTCGCAATCGCGGACGAACTCAAGGGACTACTCGATTCAGGCATCGTCCCAGTGGTGTTCGCCGGGACCGAGAAGGCAAAGGAATTCTTCGAGGAAAACGTCGAGCTCGCCGGCCGACTTGGCGATCTTCTCGATCTGTCTCCCGCCAAGCGCAGCTCTCGCACCGATCGCAGAAATTTCCGCGACTTCTGTCGTGCTCTCGATCAAGAAATTAGGAAGGCAGGGATCTTCGAGATACCCTCGGCGATCGCCGAGCCGCATTGTCTGACGGCACTCATAACCGCATCGGGCGGTCATCTCGGGCGAGTGTGTCGGATCGTTACGGTGGCCGTGGAACACGCCCTCAGGCGCGAGGCCGAGTTCGTAGAAGTCTACGATCTCGACGCAGCCGTCCAGACATTCGCGATCCCTAGAAGATACTGCATCGAGAATCCCTTCCGTAAGGGGCAGAGGCAGTGAGCGAAGCGGATGAGACCATCCAATCCCTGCTGCGGGCCACAGTCCCGAACAACGAGGAGGGCTTTCATGCATTGCTAGCCCGAGCGACTTACCGCAATCGCCTAGGGCATACGAAGGTCATTCTCGCCGAGATGGAGTTGAAGCTCCAATTCAGCGGCCACGCTTCCAAACACATCCAGGCGCACGATGCGGCCGACCTCGCACTGATCCTCGGTTGCGCGGAGGAAGACGTCCTTCATCGCCTTAACGAGCCCCTCCCTGCAAGAGTGGGGTCGGTCCGGTATGGCACCACTGTGGTCCGCTGGTCAGACGTCTCGAGCAGGATACGCCGTGTATGCCCAGAGTTGGCGTCAGAGCAGGAGTGGTTGCCCGCCCAATGGGCGCTGGATCATCTGCCCTATTGCATCCACTGCTTCCTTCCCCTCGTCGACACATGCCACCAGTGTGGCGAGCGGCTCGGTTGGAACGGGGCGCGAGGGATCGCCGCCTGCCCGACCTGTCGAGTGGATGTGCGTAGGACCGTCGAGGAGAGTCTTCCGACGAACCTGAGGGATGCCTATGTCTCGCTCTTCGAATTGAGCTCCATTGACCCAGCGATGCGCTCAGCTGCGACAAGGCGCTTTCCGAATCTCATCGCCTCGATGGAATTGGACCAGTTCCTCGACGTCGCCCTAGCGCTAGGCAAGGCCCTTACAGCGGGCAGCGAACACGTCCGTCGTCACGCGCTTGGTTCCTCCAGCCTCAAGCGCACTGAGACATACTGCCATGGCCTGATGGCCCTAACGAGTTGGCCGGATTCCTTCCTGGAGAGTGCGGAACAGGTGGTGCGACAATCCAAAGCAGCGGAAAAGCGCTTCTGGACAACCATGCGAGGGATGGCTGCGGCCAGCTGTGAGGATAGACGGTTGGCCGAATTCATCCGAGCCGAACTGCCTGGGCTGACCGATGACCGTCGCAGCACCGTCGTGGGTCTCAGCGGGCGCTACGTCGGCGCGCGCGAATTCCAAGAGCTGTCCGGTCTTCAACTTAAAGAGGTGAGGGTCCTCGAGCGGGAGGGTTTGCTCGGAGAAGTCATCCCGACGGGTGACATCCGCAAGAGTTTCCAGATCAACAAGGGAATAGCTGACGAGATCACAAAGCTCATGCGCGAGGCAATACCGATAGGCGCTGCGGCGAACAGGCTGGGCCTCCCCACATACGCCATTGAGCAACTCGGCGCTGATGGATGGCTGACCATCTGGGATCATGCGGCACTCGTTGCCTTAGGACAAACACCACGGGTTGAGCTGAGAAGCATCCTGGAGTTGGTTCGGCTATTGGACGAAGCTTGCGATCGCGTGGAGAGCGTCGATCGCCCACTTCGGATGTTCCTCGCATCGGCCTATATCGGGGAGAAGCCGTATGGGCCGATCATCTCTGCGATCCTGTCCGGAAAGCTCGCCGCGAACCTCGTGCATCCTGAGCCTTCGTATTCCTTCGCCTTGGGTTCGCGTATCGAAATCTCCGACGTTCCGGTGGATCTACGTCATTCCGCCGATGAACGAGCAAGCAATACAGCTTTCCGACTGGGCGATAGCTATGTCCAGCGCGATGCGGCCGAGGTCCTCGGTATCGTCGAGAAGCATGTCTCCATGGCAGTCGAGAGCGGCGCTATCGGTTTTGAGCGAGGACCCAAGAATTCCTACCTGTTCGCGCGAACCGAAGTCCTGCGCGTCGCTTCGGAATACATGAGTTCAGCCGAGTTGGAGCGCAGGACGGGAGCTACTTCCCGAGCTCGTGCAGCCGAAAAAATGCGCGCACTTGGGGTCAGCCGGACCCCTCTTGGCTGGCCGCGTGAGGCGACCATGCATGCGCTGGCCGAGGACACTTGAAGCGCATGTGATCCGGATCGTGCCAAGCTCGCGTCTGCGAAGGCTTTTCCGATCCTGTCTAATTCCTCTCTTGTGCGCCAAGGGCACACGTGCCTTGCATAACGACCTCTAAGGCTACCAATCACTTGCGACGCCAAGATTTTAAAAAGAACGTCCGTAGAGGGATCGGGGCCAAGTCAAGCTTGTGCCAATAGAGGAGTTCTGCGCAATCCTTCGACGCGGTGTTGGATCTGATCGGTCGGAGACGCTGAGTAACCCCGCGCCCGGTTTGCAAGTTCACACGCTAAAAGAGCGCGGCCAAGGGGTCGTCGTCGATGTCTTCGGTGGCATAAGAGGTGCCAACCTCTTCGTCGAAGCCTGCCGCGCCACAAATCTCGTCGTGAACGCGCCGCTCGCTATCCATGGTATAGCTCCGCCTCAGCTCCGCAAATGTCGCTGCATCCGGCTCGCCTTCGGCATCCACCAAGTCCTGCTTCGCCTCGATTTCCATCAGCGCTGCGTCCCAGACCTCGGTAACATCGTCGAGGCTTCGTGCCGCCAATGCGGCATGTCGCAGGATTGCGAGCGCGCCGGGCCCACGCTCGGCCAGCGTTTGCGCGTGGCCGTTCATGACTTCAGTCACGTGCTCGATCCGGGCAATCGTCTCGTTCGTCGCATCGTCGAGTCGGGCCAGCTCGGCTGAGCGATCATCGCCACTCGCAATCGTCGCGGCACGTTTTGCACCGTCGCCCAGGTACCCCTGCACCTGCCCGGCGGCACTCTCGGTGCGCATGGCGAGTTCGCGCAACTGCTGGGTAATGACCGTCATCGCACGGCCATCCTCTCCCAACCGGTTGCACCGCGCTGCCATGTTGAAGCTCAGCATGCGGATCTGGCGCTCGATCCGGTCGATCGTGGTCAGTTGCCTGACCATCTCTTCGATCGCGGTAGCGACGGCCTGCGCCGTCTGATCGGCTTCGCCGTGAACCGATCGGAAATCGGCGAAGATGCTCCGCACCTGGCGTAGATCGGCAAGCATTCCTGCGAGCGTGTCGCCGCTGCTCATCGTCAAGGTCCGCGCCTGCGCATCACCATCCGCCAGCACGCGATCGGTATCGTCGGCCAGTTGTGGCAGCGATTGGCTGATGAACTGTGTGCGATCGCGATATTCCGCAATCGTGTCGCGTAGCTGCGCTTCCACCAGACGACGAAGCTGCGATCTCGTCGCGGGCCGCAGCGCCGGGTCGACCGCACTGTCAGGCTGCGACAGCTCGACCAGCATTTCGAGGCCGCGTTCGACATGTTCGATCCGCTGGCGCGTGATGTCTCCGATCTGCATCGCCGCAACGACGTCGGCCACGCGCGTGGCGATGCGACGCGTGGCATCACCATTGTGGGCCAGCTGCTGACCGGCAGAGGCGCGATACCGCGCGATCGCGTCGGCATGCTCGGTCAGCCGGGTGCGCACATGTTCGAGCGTGTCGGCGTGGGTCTCGGCAAAGCGCTTCCCGGCTGCCGTTGCACCCGAAAGCTGATTGAGGACCACCGACCGCGATTTTGCAAATGTCGCAAGACCATCGATCGCGCCATGCGCCAGCGCGATCATATTGCCGGTAAACGCTCCCAGTTCGGTATTTTCGCCCGAGACCTCGGCAGCCAAAATCCCCGCATTGGCCGATATGATTTCGAGGAGCAGCATCACCTTGCGCAGTTCGGCCAGGGGATCGGCCATATCCGTCGCCAGTTTCTCGAGTTCGCCCATCTCGGATTCATCGCCCCGGTCGCTGCCGGAAATGCGCGCCAATTCTTCCGAGATCGTCACCAGGCTGGCTTCGGCCTGCGCGAACTCCTCGCCGTCCAGTGCACCGGGCAGCCCCTCATGCGCAGCCGAAACGGCGTTCAGGTTCATCGTGCATTCGACCAGGCTGTCCCCCGTCGCCGAAAAGCTGGATTCGATCGCGGCGCGCGTCTCCGCGAGCGTGGCACCGACGCCGATCGCAAGCGAGGTGAGCGGGTCCAGAGGTGTCGCCTCGCTCGCAGGAACTGCCTCGTTCTTCATTCTTGCACCATTTCTGCTCGCGACGCGAAAGCGCCAATTTCTCGGGCGATCCGGTGCAGCGAAACGACTTTCGCCGCCGCGCCCAGGTCGATGGCAGCCTTGGGCATGCCGAAAACGACGCAGGAGGCCTCGTCCTGCGCAATCGTAGCCGCACCCGCGCCGCGCATTTCGAGCAAGCCCTGTGCGCCGTCGTCGCCCATGCCCGTCATCAGGATGCCGAGCGCCGAGGGACCTGCATTCTGCGCCGCTGAACGAAACAGCACATCGACCGAGGGACGATGCCGGGAAACACGCGGACCATCTTTGATCGCGACGCGATAGCTGCTGCCGATGCGTTCGAGCATCATGTGGCGATTGCCCGGGGCAATCAGCACGCGCCCGGGAATGACCGCGTCGCCGTTTGCCGCTTCCTTGATCTCCGGCGCGCACAGGCCATCGAGCCGGGAAGAAAAGGCGGCGGTGAACTTTTCGGGCATATGCTGCACGATCACCGTCGCGGGGCAATTGTAGGGCAGCTCCATCAGCACTTCGCGCAAGGCCTCGGTTCCGCCGGTCGAGGCACCGATGCACACGATCGGCCCCGTCGATCCCGACGGTGCGCGCCGCAACGGGCGGGAGGGAAGCACCGCGTCGGCGGTAAGCTTCTTCTCGATCTTCACCGCTGGCGGCGCAACGCGCGCGACGCGCGCGAGGCCGGGCCGAGCCTGCGCGGCGGCGCGGGCGACGTCACAGATATGGACGGTCGATTCGCGCAGGGCCTGGGCGGTGTCGATCCGAGGCTTGTTGATCACATCGACCGCGCCCGCCTCGAGCGCGGCGACCATCGCGCTCGACCCGTCTTCGGTGAGCGTGGAGCAGATCACGACCGGGATCGGCCGCTGGCTCATCAGCTTCCGCAGAAAAGTGAGCCCGTCCATCTTCGGCATTTCGATGTCGAGGATGATCGCGTCGGGCACTTCCTCGCGAATGCGCTTGGCTGCGGCATAAGGATCGGGTGCCACGCCCATCACTTCGAGCGCGGGATCGCTGGCGATGATAGAGCTGAGCGCCTGGCGCACCGCCGCGGAATCATCGACGATCAGGATACGCTTCTTGCGCCCGACAGCCGGAGAGAAATCGTAAGGCACGGAATAATCTCCCTATCGCGGGTCTTTGCGGAAGACGCCGCTTGCGGCCTGCGACAGCCCAATGCGGGTTCCAATCATCGATTCAGAATGGCCGAGGATGAGGTGCCCACCCGGTCGCAAATGACCCCACAGCCGTCTGACGACTGCATCCTGGACCTCAGGTTCGAAATAGATCAGCACGTTGCGCACGAAGATCACATCGACGTCACGATCGACGGGATAACTGTCATCCATCAGGTTCATCGCCTGGAAGCCGCACTTCCTGCGCAGCTCAGGGACAATCCGCGCCCGACCGCTGTCGCCGATACCCTCGTCGAACATTACGTAGCGCTGCTGGAGCGCTGACGGCACCGGGTCGAGCATCGCCCGGGGATAGATCGCCTTGCGTGCGCTTTCGATCATCGCGGAAGAGATGTCGGTTCCCAGGATGGCGTAGCGCAGGCCGGTGTAGCTGCGCGCCAATTCGGCCATCACCATGGCGATGGTGTAGGCTTCGGCACCATTGGAACTCGCCGCGCTCCACAACTTGATCGTACGCTGCGAGGAAAACAGCGGGGGTATGATCTTCCCAGAGAGAAAATCGAAGTGGCTGGACTCGCGGAAGAAGTCGGTCTTGTTGGTCGTCGCGACGTCGACCACGTGCTGGAATTCGTCTTTCAGCCCGCCTTCTTCGAACAGATAGTCGCAGTATTCGCCTACGGTTCGGAAGCCGGCCAGGCCCGCACGACGCCGCAGACGGCCCTCCAGCATCAGCCGCTTTCCCGCGGGCAGCTTGATACCAGTATGGTCGCTGACGATACTTGCGATGCGCGCGAAGTCTTGCTCGCTGAGGGTTGAGGAACCGGCTGCGGATCGCGGGGCCGAATTACACGGGGCGGAAGCCATGGCGGCGTGGTTACTTTCGGTCAGGCAGCCAGATTCGGTGCGCCCGCGAAGGCGCCGATCTGCCGCAGGGAAAACAGCCGGTCGATGTCCAGCAAGGTGACGAAGGTGCCGTTGCGCCGACCGATGCCGACCACGCATTCCGTCTTGGATACCGGGCCAACCGAGGGCGGCGGATCGAGCGCGCCCTCATCATCGAGCACGGTGACCTCGAACACGCGGTCGGTCTTCAACCCGACCGTCATCTCCTCCCCTTCGGGCGTGACCACGGTGAGGACGACGATGCGGGTATTGTCGCCGTCCTCGCCCGCCTCGAAGCCGAGCTGCGCGCGCAGATCGAACACCGAGACACTGTGGTTGCGCACGTCGATCACACCCAAGAAGCCTTCCGGCGCGTGGGGCATGCGGGAAATCTGGCGGTTCTCCAGAATTTCCCGCACCCGGGCCACGGGGAGGGCGAAGATCTCGCCCGCCACGCTCATGGTGACATATTGTGTGGTGTCAGCCATTTGTCGGTCCCCTGTCAGGCCGCGTCACGGTTCCGGGTGAATTCGCGGTCGATATCATCGCCCGCATCCCCCATGTTGAGGTCGAAACCGCCGCCGCTCGACGCACGCATACTGCCGGTCGCGCTTTTCAGCCGCTCATGCATCGCGCCGACCGGGTTGCGAGCGGGCTTGGTCACGGTGACCGTCGGACGCGCGGCGCCTTCATTGCCATCGAGACGGAAGTAGCTGATCGCACTCGACAGTTGATCGGCCTGGCTCGAAAGCTCCTCTGCGGTCGAGGACATTTCCTCGGCAGCTGAGGTGTTCTGCTGGGTCACCCGGTCGAGCTGCTGGATCGCCTGGTTGATCTGGGCGGCACCTGCATTCTGCTCGTTGCTCGCTCCGGCAATCTCGGCGACCAGTTCGGCGGTCTTGCGGATGTCGGGGACCAGCTTGGTCAGCATTTCGCCCGCGCTCTGCGCCGCCTTCACCGTGTTGCCCGACAGGCCGGAGATTTCCTGGGCTGCCGCCTGGCTGCGTTCGGCGAGCTTGCGGACCTCGGCGGCCACCACCGCGAAGCCGCGGCCATGTTCGCCTGCACGGGCTGCCTCGACCGCCGCGTTGAGCGCCAGAAGATCGGTCTGGCGCGCGATTTCCTGCACGATCATGATCTTCTCGGCGATGGTTTCCATCGCGATCACAGCTTCGGCCACCGCCTTGCCGGAGACTTCGGCATTGGCCGACGACTGGCGGGCGATTTCCTCGGTCTGCGACGCATTGTCGGCGCTCTGCTTGATGTTGGCGGCCATCTCTTCGATGGAGCTGGACGCTTCTTCGGTCGAGGCGGCCTGTTCGGTCGCGCCCTGCGAGAGCTGCTCGGCACCTGCCGCCATCTGCTCGCTACCCGAAGCGACATTGCGCGCCGCGCCTGCAACTTCGCCGATGACGCCCTTCAGCTTTGCAACCATGTCGCGCGTGCCGGCCAGGAGGCTGTCGTTGTCGTTGGGCTTGGTGTTCACCGCCACGGACAGGTTGCCACCGGCAATCTCACGCATCACATCGCGGGCATAGTCGGGCTCGCCGCCGATCTGCTTCAGGATGCTGCGCGTCACGAACAGTGCCGCAGCGACGCCAACGACCAGGGCAATGACAATGATCGCAATGAAGAGGGTGCGCGACTGGGAATAAACCGCATCACCCTGAGCGCTGGCCTGCTGTCCGCCATCGGTGTTCATTTTCACAAGCGTCAGCAGTTCGGCAGAATACTCGTCATACAAGGCAGTGGTTTCGAACAGCAAAGCGGTCGCCGCTTCGTTCTGGTTCTGACGCGAAAGAGCGATAAACTGGTTGTGGCGCTCCATGTACTTGTCGAAGGATGCGGAGAAGCGATCATAGATCGCCTTCTCCTCTGGCGAGGAGATCAGCTTCTCGTAGGCGTTGCGCTCTTTGCGCATCTCGGCGAGAATGTCCTCGATCGCGGTTTCCGCTGCGCGCATCGAAGCGGCATCAGTAGAGACCACATGGCGAAATTCCTTGATCCGCAGATCCGATGTCGACGTGTTGATCCGGTGGACGGCATCGATGCTTGGCATCCAGTTCGAAGCGATTTCCGTCGACTGATCGTTGATCGTGCTCATCTTCATGATGCCGACAACGCCAAGAATGGCGGTCAGCAGAAGAATGGCGGAAAATGCCGCCGCCAGTTTCAGCTTGAGGGTCATCTTCATGGCTCTACCTTGGTGTTTGAGGTGGATTAGTTGGTGTCGGGAATGAGGGTGCCGAGGTGCTCGGCGAAGATCCGGGCAATGTTCGGAAGGATGACGAAATCGCCGTTGTAGCGGGCGATCCCGAGCAGGAATTCTGGCCGCCAGCGCATGCCGACCTGGGGTGCTTCCTCGACGGACACGTCTTCCAGATCGCACACGTCGAGAACCTTGTCGGCGAGGATGCCGAGGATGTTCTCTTCGCCGTCGAGCAGCGTCTCGATCACGATGATCCGCGTGTCGTGGTCCGGCTCCGGGCGCTCCATTGCGAAGGTCACGCGCAGGTCCACCAGCGGCACGACCCGGCCGCGCACATTGATCAGCCCGGTGGCGAATGCCGGTGCATTCGGCACCTGCGTAACCGGCGGCATGTCGAGGATTTCGCGCACGGTTCCGGCGTCGATCGCGAAGACTTCGCCCTGCAGGGCCAGGGTCAATGCGCGGCGGGTTCCTGCGTGCGTTTCGGCTTCGGCTTCGGGTTCGGCAAGAGTCGCGCTCATGCTGCAAGCTCCAGATGGCGGCCGGCTGCGCGGCGCTGTTGCTGTTCGGCGGAGCTGACGAGCTGCGCCACGTCGAGGATCAGTGCGACTTCGCCGTCGCCCAGGATCGTCGCCCCCGAGAAGGTGCCGATCGTCGAGTGCAGCCGGGACAGCGATTTGATGACCGTCTGGGCGTTGCCGATGATCTGATCGACCACCAGGCCCACACGCTGTTCACCCGAGCCGACGATGACCACTTTCTGATACAGGTCGGCGGGCGTCTGCGTACCGAACATGTCGCGAAGTCTGAGGTAGGGAACGAGCGTGCCGCGCACGTCGAGGAAGTTGCGACCGCTGGTGCCCGCCACTTCGGAAGCGGGCAGTTCGAGACATTCCTCGACCGCCGAAAGCGGGATCGCGTAGCGTCCGTCACCGACGCGAACCAGCATGCCTTCGACAATTGCCAGCGTCAGCGGCAGGCGCAGGGTCGCCTTCGTCCCCTCACCGGGCTTGCTGGTCAGCTCGATCGTGCCGCGCAGGCCTTCGATCGCGCGTTTGACGACGTCCATCCCGACGCCGCGGCCCGAGACCGAGGTGATTTCCTTCGCGGTCGAAAAGCCCGGGTGGAAGATGTACTGAAACAGCTCGTGATCGCTCAGCTTCGCATCGGGTGCGATGAGGCCGCTTTCCTCTGCCTTCGCACGAATGCGCTCTGCATCGAGGCCCGCGCCATCGTCCGACACCGAGATTGCGACCTCGGCCCCCGAGTGGACCGCGGTGATCTGCACCTTGCCGCATTCCGCCTTGCCTGCCGCGCTGCGGGCCTCGGGGGTTTCCATCCCGTGGTCGATTGCGTTGCGGATGATGTGGACCAGTGGATCGGCGAGCCGTTCGACCATGGTTTTGTCGAGCTCGGTCTCTTCGCCGGTGGTGACGAATTCGACCTTCTTGTCGAGGTCGCTCGCCAGATCGTGGACCAAGCGGCGGAAGCGACCGAACAGGCTGCCGATGGGGACCATGCGCACACCCATCGTCGTATCGCGCAGCGTCGCCGCGAGCCGTTCGATATCCTCGGCAACGCCGGTGAGGCCGACATCCTGGCTGCCGGCTGCGATCTGCGACAGGCGTGCCTGCGCGATCACCAGTTCACCCACGCAATCCATCAGCTCGTCGAGCCGTTCGGCCGCGACACGAAGCGATGCACTTGCGGGAGCCGCCGCTGCGCGAGGACCGGCAGAAGCATCCGCCGCGGTGGTTGCCTGTGCCTTGTCCGATGGCGCGGCATCGACTTCCGCATCGCTTTCACCGTCGAGCGGTTCGATGGAAAGCTCCATGTCTTCGCGCAGGAACAGGAACACATCCTCGATCGCGTCCTGCGAAACCGCCGCGCGCAGCGTGACGTCCCAGCCGAAATGACAGCCGAGCGGGTCGAGTTCGTCGAGCGGAGGTACGTCCTCGCCATTCGCGACGATTTCACAAGGTCCAAGCTCGCGCAGCTCGTCGAGCAGCAGCAGCGGATTGGTGCCCATTGCAATGGCGTCGGCGGGGAGCTTGAAGCGGATCTGCCAACCGGCAGCGTCGGTTGCGGACGGACCGCCCTCGCCCTGCACGTCGCTGGTCGGCGCAGGCCCGGTCTGTCCGCCGCCATCGGCAACGAGTGCGCGCAGTGCGTTGAGGATCGGCGTGCCGGCAGCGGCGTGCTCGCCCGGTTCGGCTACCAGCAGCTGGACGTGGTCCTTCGCGTTGAGCGCGATGCGGACCAGCTCTTCGCTGATCGG
>NZOF01000164.1 GCA_002695185.1 Erythrobacter sp. | reverse complement strand
TCATGCTCGGCGATGACCACCAGCTGACCGTTGCGCGGCTCGTCCGCGCTCCACATGCGGTCGTACTGGTGACGCACCCGCGCGCCCACCGCCTGCACGAGCAGCCGCATCGGCTTGCCCGAAACGGCAGCATAGCCCTTGATCCGCAGGATGTCGTGCTCGCGCGCCAGACGTTCCAGCAGCGCGGCCAACCCCGCCGCGTCGGGCACCACGGGCAGCGGCAGCACGCTGCTCTCGAATTCGTCGTGGTCATGCTCGGGGGCGCCGTCGTGGTGGCTGGGGCGCGCATCGAGGTCATTCTCCGCGGCGGCCTCGAGCCCGAGGATCACCCGCGCATCCACCACGCCCTCGGCGACCTCGACCACCGGCAGCGGGCGCGGCGCTTCGGCGGCGATGATCTCGCGCGCCCTGGCGATGCCATCGGGGCCGGCGAGATCGGGCTTGGTGAGCAGCACGATGTCGGCGCAACTCAGCTGGTCCTCGAAGACCTCGGACAGCGGTGTTTCATGATCGATGCTGTCATCGGCGGCGCGCTGCGCGTCCACCTTCGCCACGTCGGGGGCAAACCGGCCCGCCGCGACCGCCTCGGCATCGGCAAGGGCGATCACCCCGTCGACGGTGATCTTCGCGCGGATCTCGGGCCAGTCGAAGGCCTTCAGCAGCGGCTTCGGCAGCGCCAGGCCCGAGGTCTCAATCAGGATGTGATCGGGGCGCGGCTCGAGCTTCATCAGCGCCTCGATGGTCGGGATGAAATCATCGGCCACGGTGCAGCAGATGCAGCCGTTGGCCAGCTCGACGATGTTCTCGGCGGGGCAGTCGGGGATGGCGCAGCCGCGCAGGATCTCGCCGTCGACTCCGACATCACCGAATTCGTTCACCACCACGGCAAGCCGCCGTCCGCCCGGATTCTGCATCAGGTGGGAAATCAGCGTGGTCTTTCCAGAGCCGAGAAAGCCGGTGATCACGGTGACGGGAAGCTTGGACAGATCGCTCATGGATCAGGACTCCTTGGGGGATGCAGGGCGGATGGGAGGGATGCGCGCAAGGCAATTGCGCTTGAAATGCTCGGGGCGCTCGCGCCAGGGGATCACCCCGTCGGGCGCGGCGTGATATTGCGCGGCGCCGGAAAGGATCATCCCGGCATGCTCGGTCTCGTCGACGTTGGAAAAGACATAGGTCCATTTCTCGTCGCCACCGCGCAGCGCGACAGTGCAGGATTGAGAGCAGTTCTGAAGGCATTCGACCGGCGTCACCCGCAGCCCCTCGGGCACGTCCTGCGCGAGGATCGCGTCAAAGAGCACCCGGCCCGGGCGGCGCTCGTCTTCGGGCGGCGCGCCCTTGCGGCGGCAGGTCACGCAGACCAGCAGCTCTGTCTCTTGCGCGTGCAAGCTGTCTTTCATTCTCGCGGCCCCATCGGCTTGGCGGGCAGGGGGCTCGGGCGGAACCGCGTCGGGGGCACGCCCGGACGCACTCCGACACCGGCACACCCCGTCCGATCGGTCTTCGTTTCGGGCTGGCAGGTCTCCCGGCTCACGGCGTTTCGGGCCATAGGCCCTGCGGGTCTCCACCTTCCCGGCACATGGCCAGTGGCGTCGGAAACCCTGTTCCGTTCACGGTCGCGGGGGCGGCTGTCTTGACACCGGGTCCGGCAAGGGCCCCGAAATCCAACATTCCCTTTTCACCTGTTTACACAGGCACCAGCGTAGGTTCACATGAAGCAAATTTCGTATACGAGTCAAGAGCGGAGATTGACATGAAAGACGAAGACGCCGCCCGCCACACGGAAAAGATGAAGAAGATCAAGGCCGCGCGCGATCGGATGATGGCTGGCAGGACCGAGGAAAAGGGCCTGATCCTGGTGCATACAGGGCCCGGAAAGGGCAAGTCCTCGTCCGGGTTCGGGATGATCCTGCGCTGTATCGCGCATGGCATGCCCTGCGCCGTCGTGCAGTTCATCAAGGGCAACTGGATCACCGGAGAGGCCGAAATGATTCGGAAACGCTTTGCCGAGGAATGCCGGTTCTTCGTGTCGGGCGAGGGCTTTACCTGGGAAACGCAGGACCGCGAGCGGGACATCGCCGCCGCACGTCGCGGCTGGGAGATCGCCAAGGAGCAGATCCTCGATCCCGAGATCCGTTTCGTGCTGCTCGACGAGATCAACATCGCGCTGCGCTATGACTATCTCGACATCGACGAGGTGGTCGATTTCCTTCTGACGCAGAAGCCGCAGATGACCCATGTCTGCCTCACCGGGCGCAATGCCAAGCCCGAGCTGATCGAGGCGGCGGATCTGGTGACCGAGATGACGCTCGTCAAGCATCCGTTCCGCGACGGGATCAAGGCGCAGCAGGGCGTGGAGTTCTGAATGCCCGCGCTGATGATCCAGGGCACCGGCTCGAACGTCGGCAAGTCGATGCTGGTGGCGGGGCTGTGCCGGGCGGCAAAGCTGCGCGGGCTACGCGTTGCGCCGTTCAAGCCGCAGAACATGTCGAACAATGCCGCCGTCTGCGAGGGCGGCGAGATCGGCCGTGCCCAGGCGCTTCAGGCGCTGGCCTGCGGGATCCCCGCGCATGTGGACATGAACCCGGTACTCCTGAAGCCCGAGACCGACATCGGCGCGCAGGTGGTGGTGCAGGGAAAGCGCCTGACCACGACCAAGGCGCTCGATTATGCTGGGCTGAAACCGGCGCTGCGCGCCTCGGTGCTGGACAGCTTCGAGCGGCTGCGGGGCGCNCATGACCTGGTGATCGTCGAAGGCGCGGGCAGCCCGGCCGAGATCAACCTGCGGCAGGCCGACATTGCCAACATGGGCTTTGTCGAGATGGCGGACGTGCCGGTCGTGCTCTGCGGCGACATCGACCGGGGCGGGGTGATCGCGCAGATCGTCGGCACGCAGGCGGTGCTTCCGCCCGAGGATCGGGCCCGCATCAAGGGGTTCCTCGTCAACAAGTTCCGCGGTGATGTCCGGCTCTTCGAAGACGGCTACCGGATGATCGGGAAACATACCGGTTGGCGCGGCTTCGGCATCGCGCCCTGGTTCCCCGAGGCTTGGCGGCTGCCCGCTGAGGATGCGCTCGACATCGGGCAGGCGCGGGGCACGAGCGGCATCCACATCGTCTGCCTTCAGCTCTCGCGCATCGCGAATTTCGACGATCTCGACCCGCTGACGCAGGAAGAGGGAATCCGGGTGACCATGCTGCCCCCGGGGCGTCCGATCCCGGCGGATGCGGATCTTGTTCTGATCCCCGGCTCGAAGTCCACCTGCGGCGATCTTGCCTTCCTGCGGACGCAGGGCTGGGACATCGACATCGCCGCGCATCACCGGCGCGGCGGGCGGGTCATGGGGATCTGCGGCGGCTATCAGATGCTGGGGCGGAAGGTCTGCGATCCGATGGGTATCGAGGGCGAGGCTGGCGAGACCCCAGGCCTCGGCCTGCTGGACATCGAGACGGTGATGAGCGCCGACAAGAGCCTGCGCGAGGTGCGCGCGCAGCATGTCGCGACGGGATGCGAGGTCGATGGCTACGAGATCCACATCGGCGTTTCGGACGGCCCCGACCGGGCGCGGCCCTTCGCGATGGTGGACGGTGTGCCCGAGGGCGCCCGCTCGGCGGATGGCCTCGTGACCGGCAGCTACCTGCACGGCATGTTCACGCAGGACGCCTTTCGCCGCGCCTTTCTGGAAGGGCTCGGCGCGCCGCCCTCCGAAGCGCGCTACGCATCCCGCGTCGAGCAGACCCTCGACGCGCTGGCCGCGCATCTCGAGGCGCATCTCGATGTGGACGGGCTGCTAGGGCTGGCGGGCTAGGGCGTCCTCGAGCTGCTGCCAGCGATCCGCAGGCGGCAGCCCAAGGCGCATCCAGCTGCCGGAATAGGGAAAGATGCGGCTCCAGACATGGTCGCGCGCGAGATGCTCCTGCGCGGCCTCGGCATCAGGCGTGACATAGGTGCGGAACAGCGTCGTGCCGCCCAGGAGCTTCCAGCCCGCCCGCGCCGCCAGCGCATCGAGCCGCGCCGCGCCCCTGGCAAGCCTGTCGCAGCAGGCGGCGTGCCAGCGGGTGTCGGTGAGCGCTGCCGATGCAATCTCGATCGCCGGGCCGCTGACGGGCCAGGGCCCTGCGCGCTGCGCCAGCCGTTCCGACAGTTCGCCATGGGCGAGAGCAAAGCCCAGCCGCAGCCCGGCGAGCCCGTAGAACTTCCCGAAGGACCGCAGCACGATGACATTCGCCAGCCCCGGCCCGAGGCGCGGCGCGATGGATTGCGCCGGGTCGGCATCGGCAAAGCTTTCGTCGACGATCAGCAGGCCCACCCGGGCGGCAAGCGCCTCGAGCGCCTCGGGCGTCGTTACCCGACCGTCGGGGTTGTTCGGCGTCACGACGACGGCAAGGTCGGCCCCCTCCGTCTCGGCGAGCGTGCGGGCCTCGGCCGCCTGCCACCCGGCGGCAGCCAGAGCCCCGGCGTGTTCGTTGTAGGTCGGCGACAGCACCGCGGCCCGGCCCGGCGCGCGCAGCACCGGGATTGCCTGGATCGCACCCTGCGCGCCGTTCATCGCCACGATGCCCGCCGGAGTCCGGTAGGCAATGCGGGCGGCCTCGATCAGCCGAGCCATGTCCTGCCTGCGTGGCAGCACCGCCCAGCAGTCCGGATCCAGTGGCGGCACCGGATAGGGGTCCGGGTTGATCCCGGTCGAGAGGTCGATCCAGTCGGCCTTTGTCCCGCCGAACCGCGTCATCGCCGCGTCGAGATTGCCGCCGTGATCACGGCCCGTCATGCGGTCTTTCATTTGGATCACCCCACGAGGAACGCGAGCGCCAGCGCAACCGCGCCGAGCCCCATGCCGCGCCGGAACAGCGCAAGCGCACGCCACAGGTCCGCGGCAGAGGGATCGGGCGCGCCTTCGTTGAGCCAGGGCTCGGGCGCGACATGGCTGCCATAGATGCGCGGCCCCGACAGGCGGATGCCAAGCGCCGCCGCCATCGCCGATTCCGGCCAGCCTGCATTGGGCGAGCGATGTCGCCCCGCGTCGCGCCACATCACCCGCAGCGCATGGCGCGTGCGCCTAGAGGTCAACGCAAAGAGCAGCCCTGTCAGGCGCGCGGGGAGCAGGTTCACCAGGTCGTCGAGCCGGGCNGNGACCTTGCCGAAGGCCTCATAACGATCATTGCGGTGCCCGATCATCGAATCCATCGTGTTGATCGCCTTGTAGAGCGTGATTCCCGGCAGCCCTGCGATCGCGCCCCAGAAGAGGGGCGCAACGATCCCGTCCGAGGCGTTCTCGGCAAGGCTCTCGGTCGCCGCGCGCGCGACGCCCCCCGCATCCAGCTGCTCGGGATCGCGCCCGACGATCATCGACACAGCCCTGCGCGCGCCGGGCAGGTCCTCGGCGGCAAGCGGACGCGCGATGGCCGCCACATGATCGTGCATCGACCGCAGCGCCACCAGCGGCCAGGCGAGCACCGCACCGATCAGCGCCCCGGCCAGCGTGTCCGGCATAAGCGCCTGCGCCGCCAGGGCCGGAAGCCCTGCAACACAGAGCACGGCACCGCAGCACAGCGCCCCCGCCGCGATCCGCCGCGCACGTGTCCCCGTGTTCAACCGTCGTTCCAGCGCAGAGATCACCCGCCCGAGCCAGGTCACCGGATGGCCGATGGCGCGGTAAAGCCATGCGGGCCAGTCAATGGCAGCATCCAGCGCCATTGCGCCCAACATCATCAGCGCAAAACTCATGCGCCCCCCGTCACAAAGCGCAGAACGTGGCGCAGGCCTGCGGCGGTCAACATCGCCTCGGCATGCGCGGGAACCGTCCCGGGAGCAAAGATCAGACCCCGCGCCGAGCCGGTATGCGCGCGCTGCCAGCCGAGCGCGCCGAGCTTGCGCGCCAGATCCGGCGTCGGATCACCGGCCGGACCGCGCCGCCGGGCGCACCGCCTTGCCGAGGCCGAGGCNAGCGCTGCCAGNCTTTNCAGGTCTGANCNGNCCGCCGCCTCGGCCCATGCGTCGACAAGATCGCGGATGTCGTCGTAATCGCTGTCCTGCGCGTCGGTCCTCACTGCCGGGCCAGAGAACCCTCCCACGATCTCGCAGGCCGGCATCGCAGGCAAATGCCGCAGCACGCGCCCCTCGCGAGAGGCCCAGAGCAGGGTGTCGGGCTGGTCGAACATCAGCGGATCACTGGCGCCCTCGATGGCGAGGCAGGCGCGGGCAAGCGCCTCTGCCGTCCCTTCGAATCCCGCTGCACGGGCCAGCGCCACCAGCGTTGCCGTCGAGGCTCCGGCGCCAGCGCCCACCGGCAGCGCCCGTGCCGTCCCGGGAAAGTACGGAGCGATTCCAAGCAAGTCGGCAAAGCGGCGCAGCTCGGTCTGCGGGAACAGCGCCGGTGCATCGCCCGGCGTGGTGATGCGCAGCGCCGGGCACGGCACTGTCACCAGTGCCACCGGGCCATCCGGCCCGTATCGTCCCTGCAGCCATTCTCCGAAATGACCACTGACGGAAACCCGTGTTTCGAGCACCTTGCGCCGCGTCCTCTGCTGCTTGCGTCACCCTGAACCTACCGGTCGCGAGGGGCTCCTCGCAACGGTAATTCGTATTCCGTATACGAATTTTCTTTCCTTTTCCCTTCAGGAATGGTTTCCCTTTGGCCCATGGTCAGATCCGTTCTTATTACCGGCGGAGCGCGCTCCGGCAAATCGCAACTCGCCGAAACGCGGGCTCTGCGGTCCTGCGGCCGGGCGATCTATATCGCCACCGCTCATCCTATGCCCGAGGACACGGAGATGTCCGAGCGCATCGCGCAGCACCGGGCGCGACGCGGCGCCGCATGGCAGGACCTGCATGCGCCTCTGGATCTTTGCGCCGCGTTGCGGGCAAGTGACGAAGGTGTTCCGAGGCTGGTCGATTGCCTGACGCTCTGGCTCACGAACCTGATACTGGCCGAGGCCGACTGGCGCGCCGAAACCAACGCCCTGACCGCCGAGATCGCGCGCCAGCGGTCCGACGTGATCTTTGTCGGCAACGAGGTCGGACTGGGGATCGTGCCTGAAACCGCGCTTGGCCGGTCGTTCCGCGACGCCGCCGGCTGGGTAAACCAGGCCGTCGCCACGGCCTGTGACGAAGTCTGGCTCGCGGTCGCGGGCCAACCGATGAGAGTGAAACCGAATGACCATCCTTTCTGATCTGACCTCCCTGGACGATGTCGCCCGCCTGGGCGACCGTCTGCCGGCCGCCGACGATGCGGCCCGTGCCGCCGCCGCCGAACGGCAGGCGACCCTGACCAAGCCGCCGGGCGCGCTTGGGCGGCTCGAGGACCTCGCGCTGTTCATGGCCTCCTGGCAGCAGCGCGCGCGTCCCGAGATCGGCCAGGCGCAGGCGCTGGTCTTTGCCGGCAATCACGGGATCTGCGCCCAGGGGGTGAACCCTTTCCCGCAGGAGGTCACCGCGCAGATGGTGGCCAATTTCGAACATGGCGGCGCCGCGATCAACCAGCTTTGCCGGGTATCCGGGGCCGAGCTGTCGGTCGTCGCCTGCGACCTGGATTGCCCGACAGGGGACATCACCGAAACCGCCGCGATGACCGAAGCCGAGACCCTGGCCGAGCTGCGCCGGGGCGCCGCGGCAGTGTCACCCGAAGCGGACATCCTGCTGCTGGGCGAAATGGGCATCGGCAACTCGACCATTGCCGCAACGCTCGCCTGTGCGGCCTTCGGCGGCGCACCGGCGGACTGGATCGGGCGCGGCACCGGCTCGGATGACGCCGGGCTTGCCCGCAAGCGCGACGCGGTGGCGCGAGCCTGTGCCCTGCATGCGGACGCGCGGGGGCTGGGCCTGCTGTCGGCGCTTGGCGGGCGCGAACAGGCGGCGCTGTGCGGCGCGCTGATCGAGGCACGGGAACGGTGCATTCCGGTGTTGCTGGACGGGTTCATCTGCACCGCTGCCATGGCGCCGCTCTTTGCTGCCGACCCGCGTTTTCTCGACCATTGCCTCGTCGGCCATGTCAGCCGCGATGGCATCACGTCTCACCTGGGCCTGTGCTTCGGCCACCGGATCGGAGAATGTGGTCATCGCGACAAGCTGGCGATCAGTGAAGAGTTGGTGAAATCGATCCATGCCATAGGGCTTCACGCCGAGATACTGCGTGCTGCCGGAAATCGTAATCTCAGGTTTCCATTCCGGATTTGCCCTGAGCGCAGCAGCTTCATTCTCAGGTGTCGGTGTCAGATAGACGCGACCGCGCGTCCCTTGTGCAACAATCGCCATAAGCCTCACACCAAT
>NZOF01000163.1 GCA_002695185.1 Erythrobacter sp. | reverse complement strand
CGGCTGCTGTTGCGGCTGCTGTTGCAGCTGCTGTTGCATCGGCTTGCGTTACAGGAGGCACCGTCGAAGGCGACGGCGGTACCGCGCAGGCCGTAATTCCGGGCTGACGCCCGGGAATTACTTTTTCTTGTTTTGCGCTCGCACCTCCGTGCGAGCGTCCTCGGTGCCATTCGACGCGTTTCGCGTCGGGCACCTGCGGGCGGCCGCTTGGCCTTGCGGGGCCTTAAGGCCCCGTTGGCCGCAGCCGCAATTCCCGGCTGATCTGGGCGCGAGATCGCAGGCGCTCGATCTGCAACCTTCGTGGCTCCGCAGTTTTTGTTTTCGCCCTCAAACGCCGGACGCAACGCATCCGCGTTGCTTGGCTTCGCCGCATAAGCGGCGGCGCGCGGTCGCGCTTTGGCTGCCGCGACCAGGAACAGGATTCCTCCTATATCGCGCTAGTCCGGTTCCCGACCAGCGAACCGCAAGGGCAAGTGCCCACCCGCAGCGGGTGCAGCTTGCTGCACGCATAGCGAGGACGAACCGACGGAGCTCGGTTCGCAAAACAAAAACTAAAACCTAACCTAATCCCCGGCGACGTCGTCCACTTCCGGGTCGCCGGCGATGGCGCTCACCAGCACCTTGTCGATCCGGCGTTCGTCCAGATCTACCACTTCGAAGCGCCAGCCCTGTTCCTCGAACCATTCGCCCTCGGAGGGCAGCTTCTTCATCACGGCGAGGCAGTAACCGGCCACGGTCGCGAATTCGCGATCGTCGCCGTAGTCGAGCTCCAGCCGGTCGGCGAGCGCATCGGCAGAGAGCGAGCCTGCCACCAGCAGCGAGCCATCCTCCCGCTCCACGATGCCGGGCGTGTCGTCGGGGTCCTGGTCGCTGGCGAAATCGCCGACCAGCGCGGTCAGCAGGTCTACCGGGGTCACGATGCCGTCGAGATGGCCGTATTCGTCATGCACCATGGCCATGGCGACATCGGCCTGCTGCAAGACGCGCAGCGCGTCGACCGCATCGAGCTGGTCGGGCACGACCTCGGCCTTGCGCATCAGCGCTTCGAGCTGGAGGCCCTCGCCCGCCAGCAGCGCGCTCAGCACCTCGCGCACGCGCACGAGGCCCATGACCTTGTCGGGCGTNCCATCGGCCACCGGCCAGACCGAATGCGGGCTGTCCTCGAGCAGCTGGCGCACCGCCTCTTCGTCGGCACTCACGTCGATCCAGTCGAGATCGGTGCGCGGCGTCATCACCTCGCGCACGGGGCGCTGTGCGAGGCGGACCACCCCGGCGAGCATCTGGTGCTGTTCGGTCTCGATCACGCCGCTGCGCGTCGCTTCGGCAAACAGCATCTGCAATTCTTCCGCCGTGACCGAGCTTTGCCCGCCAGGCTTCACGCCCAGCAGGCGAATCAGGGCGCCCGACGACGCATCGAGCAGCCACACCACCGGCGCGGCGATCTTCGCCAGGATGGCCATGGGCAGCGCCATGGCAATGGCGATCGGTACCGCCGCCCGCAGCGCGACTTGCTTGGGCACGAGTTCGCCCACGACGAGGCTGAAATAGGTAGTGAGCGCGATGACCAGCGCAAAACCGGCCTGGTCCGCCCACTCTGCAGGCACACCCAGCGCGACCAGCCGTTCACCCGTCGGCCCGCCCAGGCTCGCGCCAGAATAGGCACCGGCGACGATGCCGACCAGCGTGATGCCGATCTGCACGGTGGAGAGGAACTTGCCCGGGTCCGCCGCCAGTTCGATCGCGGTTTTCGCCCCCGCGCTGCCTTTCTGTGCGGAGGTGCGCAGCCGCCCCGTGCGGGCGGAAACGATGGCAAGCTCGCTCATGGCGAAAACGCCATTGAGCAAGATCAGGCCGGCGATGACGAGCAGATCTGTCCAGGGATAGGGTGTCACGCTTCCTCGCTAGCACAAAAGCACGGCGCTGCCAGCGCTTCGGGGGAACAGGCTGTTAATTGAGTGGTTGGGAGGTTCTAGAGACGCAGGTGGGCGCGTCCCATCGCACACGGGTGTGGAAGGTCCCAGGGCTGTGAAACCCCGTCTCGCAAAAAAGGGAACTAAAAACATGAAGACATCACGCTTTTTCCTCGCCGGCCTTTCCTCGGTCGCTCTCCTGGGCACCTCGGCCTGTGTCACCGACCCGAACACGGGTGAGCAGAAGATTTCGCGCACCGTTCTCGGCGGCGTCGGCGGCGCAGTTGCCGGCGGGCTGCTTGGCGGCGTTATCGGCGGCAAGACCGGACGCATCATCGGTGCAGCCGCAGGCGCGGCAGGCGGCGGCTATGTCGGTTACCGCATGGACCAGCAGATCAAGGAACTGAAAGAGCAGACCGCCGGTTCGGGCGTCGATGTTTCGGAAACCGATGGCGGTGACGCCATTCTCGTGAACCTGCCCAACGGCGTGACCTTCGCCACCGGCAGCTACACCATCAACGAGACCTTCCGCCAGACGCTGGACAATGTCGCTGCAAACCTCGTCCAGTATCCCAACAGCCTGGTCGACGTTTACGGCTACACCGACACCGTCGGTTCGAGCGATTCGAACCAGCGCCTGTCGGAGCAGCGCGCGCAGGCAGTTGCCAACTACCTCACCAGCCGCGGTGTAAGCTCCTCGCGTATCCGCTGGATGGGCTTCGGCGAAACGCGCCTGGCCGTGCAGACCGGCGACAATGTGGCAGAGCCGCTGAACCGCCGTGTCGAAATCAAGATTATTCCTTTTGATCAGGACGATGTGAACGCAGCGCGCGCCAACCAGTAAGCGCCGCACTGCGGACTGACATAGCAGTCACCAGAGGGGTCGGGCTTAGTCCGGCCCCTTTTTTGTCGGGTGCTTACTGGCTAACGACCTTGTTGGCCCGATCGGCAAGGTGCTCGATCGTGGCGGAATGAATGCCGGGCGCGCAGGCGACCACGCCGAACGCGCGCGGATCGCGCTTGTTATAGTCCAGTTTCCGCCCGAAACTGTCGGACACCGCTGCCCCGGCTTCGCGCGCGATCAGCCCGGCTGCGGCGATATCCCATTCGAAACCCCAGCGCAGCGTGGCGACCAGATCGGCACGATCGTCGGCGACCATGGCGATTCGCAGCGCAATCGAATTGGGCTGCTCCACCTTGGTCAGCATGTGGTCCTGCTTCATCAGATCGTTGGCCGGAACACGCGCCCCGTCGAACTCCTGGCGAATCGATGCGCGGATGGCCCTGCCATTCAGCGTGGCCCCCTGCCCCGCAACCGCCTGCCACATCTCGCCACGGGCCGGTGCGCACAGCGTACCCAGCAACGGCCGCCCGCCGCTGATCAGCGCGACACTGACCGCCCAGCCCTTGCGCCCGCGGATGAAGTCACGCGTGCCATCCACCGGATCGACCAGCCAGATCAGATCGCGATCAAGCCGTTTCGGATCGTCGACCGTCTCTTCCGAGAGCCAGCCAGCCGAAGGAAGCAGCGCCCCCAGTTCGCGCTTGAGAAAGGCATCGACGGCAAGGTCCGCTTCGCACACCGGACTGCCGGGCGCCTTCTCCCAGGTGCGCAATTCCGCACCGGCGCCGGGCCACAGGCCGAGCGCTATCTCGCCGGCCTGAGCGACGATGGTTTCGAGGCGTTTGCTGTCTATCATGGGACGCCGAGGCCCCTGCACCCGAAACCCGCTCTTTTCAAGCGCGCCCAGACATGCTTATGCGCGAAGCGCAATTCCCACCCCGTATAGCGCTACCAGGCGCGAAGGATCAGCGATCGACATGAACATTCACGAATATCAGGCCAAGGAACTCCTCGCGAAATACGGCATCGCCGTTCCCACGGGCTACGCAGCGCTCACCGTCGAGGAAGCCGTCGAAGGTGCGAAGAAACTCCCCGGGCCGCTCTATGTCGTGAAGGCTCAGATCCACGCCGGCGGCCGCGGCAAGGGCAAGTTCAAGGAACTCGGCCCCAACGGCAAGGGCGGCGTGCGCCTGTCGAAGAGCGTCGAGGAAGTCGAAACCAATGCCAAGGAAATGCTCGGCAACACGCTCGTCACCATCCAGACCGGCGATGAGGGCAAGCAGGTCAACCGTCTTTACGTGACCGACGGTGTCGACATCGAAAAGGAATATTACCTGTCGATGCTGGTCGACCGTGCCACCGGCCAGGTCGCCATGATCGCTTCGACCGAAGGCGGCATGGACATTGAAGATGTTGCCCACGAAACGCCCGAGAAGATCACCACTATCACGATCGACCCGGCGCAGGGCTTCATGCCGCACCACGGCCGCGCAGTGGCTTTCGCGCTCAAGCTGGAAGGCGACACCAACAAGCAGTGCCAGAAGCTGGCGAAACAGCTCTACACCGCCTTCATGGAACTCGACATGGAAATGCTCGAGATCAATCCGCTGGTCGAAGACACCGACGGCAACCTCTCCGTGCTCGACACCAAGATGAGCTTCGACGGTAACGCGCTCTATCGCCACAAGGACGTGGAAGGCATGCGCGACGAGACCGAGGAAGATCCGGCCGAAGTCGAAGCAAGCGAATACGATCTCGCCTACATCAAGCTGGATGGAAACATCGGCTGCATGGTCAACGGCGCGGGCCTGGCCATGGCGACGATGGACATCATCAAGCTCAACGGCGCGTTCCCGGCCAACTTCCTCGACGTGGGCGGCGGCGCCACCACCGAGAAGGTGACGGCGGCATTCAAGATCATCCTCAAGGATCCGGCGGTCGAGGGCATTCTCGTCAACATCTTCGGCGGGATCATGAAATGCGACGTGATCGCGAACGGCATCGTGCAGGCAGCCAAGGACGTGAACCTGTCGGTTCCGCTCGTGGTTCGTCTCGAAGGCACGAACGTCCAGGCCGGCAAGGAAATCCTTGAGAATTCGGGCCTGCCGATCGTCAGCGCCGACGATCTCGGCGATGCTGCCAAGAAGATCGTGGCAGAGGTGAAGAAGGCGGCTTAATCGGCCTACTCTTTACGAAAGACATAGAAAGGCGGGCCAGCGGAAACGCGGCCCGCCTTTTCTTTTTGCGGGCCTGACGCCTTTTGCCGGGCCTGCGGGAACGCTCGCAGGCGCCCCGCCTTATCTAAGCAAGCACTCGGCCCGCCTTGCTTGACGTTTACGTAAACGCAAGTTAGGCGGGACCCATAGTTTTCAAGTCGAGAGGAAGGTATCCCCCATGAAGATCCTCGTCCCCGTCAAGCGGGTGATCGATTACAACGTCAAACCGCGCGTGAAGGCCGATGGCTCGGGCGTGGACCTCGCCAACGTCAAGATGAGCATGAACCCCTTCGACGAAATCGCCGTCGAAGAGGCCATCCGCATCAAGGAAGCGGGCAATGCGGAAGAAATCGTGGCCGTTTCCATCGGCCCGGCAAAGGCGCAGGAAACGCTGCGCACCGCCCTCGCCATGGGTGCGGACCGCGCGATCCTCGTCGAAACCGATGACGAAGTCGAACCGCTCGCCGTCGCCAAGATTCTCAAGGCCATCGCCGAAGAGGAAAAGCCCGGCATCGTGATGCTTGGCAAGCAGGCGATCGATGACGATTCGAACCAGACCGGCCAGATGCTCGCTGCCCTCATGGGCCGCCCGCAAGGCACCTTCGCCAACACCGTCGAAGTGGCCGGCGACAGCGTGACCGTGAAGCGCGAAGTCGATGGCGGTCTCGAAACCGTGAAGCTGACGCTTCCGGCGATCGTCACCACCGACCTGCGCCTGAACGAACCGCGTTATGCTTCGCTGCCGAACATCATGAAGGCGAAGAAGAAGCCCTTGGATACCAAGAGCCCGTCCGATTACGGCGTCGACACCACGCCGCGCCTCAAGACCACCAATGTCTCCGAACCGCCGGTTCGCCAGGCAGGCGAAAAGGTCGAGGACGTCGATGCGCTGGTCGCCAAGATCAAGGCCATGGGCATCGTTTGAGAATCCGGACAGGAAAGGAATAGATTATGAAAACTCTCGTCTGGGTCGAACACGACAATACCGAGATGAAGGACGCAACATTGGCAGCCGTCACTGCGGCGAGCAAGCTGGGTGACGTTCACCTGCTGGTCGCCGGTTCGGGCTGCCGCGCCGTTGCCGATGCCGCCGCGAAAATCGCCGGAGTGGGCAAGGTCCACCTCGCCGACGATGCGGCCTATGAGCACGCACTGGCCGAGAATGTTGCGCCGCTAATCGCCGATCAGATGGGCCATCACGACGCCTTCGTTGCGCCCGCCACCACCACCGGCAAGAACATCGCGCCGCGCGTGGCCGCCCTGCTCGACGTGATGCAGATTTCGGACATTCTTTCGGTTGAGGGCGACAAGACCTTCACCCGTCCGATCTATGCCGGCAACGCGATCGCGACCGTAGATTCGAGTGACGAAAAGCTCGTCATCACCGTGCGCGGTACTGCCTTCGACAAGGCGGAAGCGGAAGGCGGATCGGGCGAGATCGAGGAAATCTCTGGTCCAACCGATGCTGGCATTTCCAGCTTCGTCAGCCAGGAAATCGCCGAAAGCGATCGTCCCGAACTCACCAGCGCCAAGGTCATCGTTTCGGGTGGTCGTGCACTGAAGGATGCAGAGACCTTCGAAGAATACATCACCCCGCTGGCCGACAAGCTCGGCGCCGGCATCGGTGCCTCGCGCGCCGCGGTCGATGCGGGTTATGTGCCCAACGATTACCAGGTCGGCCAGACCGGCAAGATCGTGGCCCCGGAAGTCTACATCGCCATCGGTATTTCGGGCGCCATCCAGCACCTTGCCGGCATGAAGGATTCCAAGACCATCATCGCCATCAACAAGGACGAAGACGCCCCGATCTTCCAGGTCGCGGACATCGGCCTTGTTGCCGATCTCTTCAAGGCGGTGCCGGAGCTTACCGAAAAGCTCTAAGACCAAAACCAATTGAACACGCACCCCCTTCGCGGCATGCTTGCTGCGAAGGGGGTTTTTCATGCGCATTTCAAAACTGATATACGCGATGACTTCGCTTGCGGTCGCAGGGTCTGCCACCCGACCTGCTTTTGCAGCGGAGGATGAAATGCTGGTACTCAAGCCGAACAGCGCTTGGGTACTCGACATGGGTGAGAACAAATGCCGCATCGCCCGTGTGTTCGGGGAGGACGATCAACAAACCCTTTTCTACCTCGAACAGTGGGATCCCTCTGTCCTGGCGAACTGGACAGTCGCCGGTCAGCCTCTCGAAAAATACAAATCATGGCGCGATACCGAATTCCGCTTCGCTCCCGATGGCGCCGAAGGCGAATTCCGGTTTCAGGAGTCGACGCTCGGAGACTGGGGCAATGCGATCACGCAAATATCCAGCCTGACCCTCTCGGATACGAATGACGAAGACGAGTCCGAACGCGATTACATCGCCGACCCGCGCGGGCTGCCAAGTATGGATGCCGAAGCGGGTGCCAATATCGAAAGCCTGTCGCTGAGCCAGCGCGGCAAGCCGACTGTGGTCCTCGAACTCGGCGAAATGAAGAGTGTCATGGCCGCCATGAACAATTGCATGGCGAATTTGGTCGAACACTGGAGCTTCGATGTGGAGGAACAGAGAACCGTCCAGTCGCCGCCGACAGTGAACAATCTCAATCGGGTCACGAGGAGGATCGTGGACTATTATCCGCATGATGCGCTGAGAAAAGGCGCGCAGGCCGACTTCCACCTCCGGCTTACGGTCGGGTCGGATGGGCTGATCAAATCATGCACGCTGCTCAACCAGACCCTCGCCCCCGACTTCGACATGGAGCGCCATCCCTGCACCGCCTTTGAAAGGATCGGTGAGTTCGAACCGGCGCTGACCGCGAATGGCAATCCGGTAGACTCTTATTACACCGTCCGGATCAGGTATGTGATGCCCGAGTAAGGGCCGGCTCCTTGCCCGGGTTCAGCCTAGAGCGCTCGAAAGAGCATGGAGCGTCAGCCCGACCAACCCGCCGACCAGCGTTCCATTAATACGAATGAACTGGAGATCGCGGCCCACCGCGCTTTCGACGCGCGAGGTCAGCGTCGTCGCATCCCAACGGCGCACGGTTTCGCTCACCAGTTGGACTATCTGGTCGCCGTAGCGCGTTGATACGCCGACAGCGGTACGACGGGCGAACCGATTGATCTGGCGCTGGAGACGGGGATCGTCACGTAATGCACTGCCCAGCTCCGCAATGGTTTCGGCAAGATAGCCGCTACCCGATCCGCTGCTGTCCCTGATGCTGGCGATCAGGCGCGCGCGCAGCCGCTCCCAAACCGATTGCCACCAGTCGCCGACCGCCGGGTTATTCAGCAATTCGATTTTCACCCGTTCGACCCGCGCCTGCATTTCCGGATCTTCGCGCAGATCGCGGGCGAAGTCCTGCAGACCTTCCTCGATCTTGTTGCGCAGCGGATGCTCGGGATCGATCAGGACTTCGGCCAGAAGCTTGTAGAGCCCGTCGATCACCGAATTGGCCAGCCGCTCGTCGAGGCCGGTGAACCGCAGTACCGCATTGGCGCGGTTATGCACCATGTCGCGCACCATCTGTTCGTTGTCTTCGAGCACCAGCCCTGCCCAGCGGATGATCTTGTCGATCAGCTCCTTGTGACGCCCCTTCTCGATCATCGCGTCGAGCATCGAACCCAGCAGCGGCGCGATTTCCAACCTTTCCAGCTGCGCCGCAAGGCCGGCACGGACCTGCGTACCGAGCCGATCGGGATCGAGCGATTCAAGGACCTCGACCATCAGTTCACCAGCTCCAGCGCGCACGCGCGAATCGCGCGATGCTGCAGGATCCGCCAGATAACTGCCGACAGCGCCCGCAAGGTTCATCGCCCCCATGCGCCGCGCCACCACCTGCGCGGTCAGGAAGTTCTCGCGCAGGAAACCGGCCATGGTGTCCGCGATCCGGTCCTTATTCTCCGGAATGATGGCAGTGTGCGGAATTGGCAGGCCCAGCGGTCGGCGGAACAGGGCCGTTACTGCAAACCAGTCGGCCAGGCCTCCGACCATCGCCGCCTCGGCAAATGCATGGACATAGCCCCAGGCAGGATGGACATCGAGCCAGCGACCGGAAGCGATGAAGATCGCCGCCATCAGCACCAGCATGCCGGTGGCGGTGCGGCGCATCACGCGGGCGCGATCAGCCGGGATAGGTGCACTGCCCACCCGCGTGATCGATATCGAGGAATTGCCCGCCATATATCAGGCGACGCTTATTCCGCCGGTTCGATCCCGGATTTGCGTCCGCGGATCTCCCCCGTGTCCATTCCCGGGCGGTAGGAGAGGAACCGGTTGCGCAGTGCCGGCCCGAGCCGCTTCTCGATTCCGTCGGCCAGACTGAAGCCCGCTGGCACGATCAGCAAGGTCAGGAAGGTCGACAGGATGAGGCCCCCGATCACCGCCACACCCATGGGCTGACGCCACGCGCCGTCCGCTGAAAGCGAGAGCGCAGTGGGGATCATGCCCGCCGTCATCGCGACCGTCGTCATGACGATCGGCTGCGCACGCTTCTGCCCAGCCTCCACGATTGCATCATATTTGCGCTGGCCATGCTCCATGGCCTCGATCGCGAAATCGACCAGCAGGATCGAGTTCTTTGCAACGATGCCGAACAACAGGAGGACACCAATGAAAACTGGCAGCGAAAGGGCGAGCCCGGTCAGCTTTATCGCGATGATCCCCCCCAGCGGAGCCAGGAGCAGCGAACCCATGTTTACAAGCGGTGACATCAGTCGCCGATAGAGCAGCACGAGGACCGCGAAGACCAGCAGGATGCCCGACGCCAGCGCGATCTGGAAGTTCGTAACGAATTCCATCAGCCAGCGGTCCTGCCCGCTCGGTGCGTTCGAAACACCGATCGGCAGGTCCTGCATGAGCGGCAGTTCGTTGATCTTCTTCTTGGCTACACCTTCTTCGGCGCCTGGCGCGAGGTCCGCGCTGACATAGACACGGCGCTTGCGATCTTCGCGCTGGATGGTCGTCGGGCCGGCACCGAAGCGAATATTGGCGATACGCTCGAGCGGGACCGAACCGCCACTTGCCGTGGGGACCGGCAGGTTGCGAATGGTCGATATCCGATCGCGCGAGTTTTCCGGGAGCATGACCCGGATCGGGATCTGTCGATCCGACAGCGAGAAGCGCGCGGCATTCTGATCGATTTCGCCAATCGTCGCGATGCGGATCGCCTGGCTGAGCGAGGCTGTCGTAACGCCAAGCGATGCCGCCAAATCAGAACGTGGTTCGATGATCAGTTCGGGGCGCTGCAAGTCAGCCTCTACTCTCGGCCCCTGAATTTCGGAGAGATCGCCCATCTGTTCGACCAGAGTTTCGGCCGTGCGTTCAAGAAGCTCCGGGTTGCTGCCCGAAAGCATCACATTGATAGCGCGGCCAGATCCGCCTCCGCCGCCGCCCTGCTGATCGCGGAAATTGATCCGCGCATCGGCAACCTGGTTGAACAGGACGGACACGTCGCGCTCGATCTCCTGACTCGAGCGCTCACGCTCCGGTAGATAGGTGACGAAGAACCTGGCGCTGCCTTCGGAGACCGTCATGAGGACCTTGTCCACTTCGGGCTGGTCTTCGATAATGGCCAGAGCCTGTTCGGCCCGCGCCTCTGTCTGTTCCAGTGTGGTGCCCGGGACCATTTCCAGATCGACCTGACCGAAATCCAGATCGGAATCCGGAAAGAACTGCATGGGCGTGCTGACGAACATGAAAATGGTCAGGAAGAACGACAGCAAGCCGATGCCCATGACCCACGCACGGTGATCGCCGCGCAAATGCGCGAAGAGCTTGCCGAAAAAGCCGATCTTGCCACGGCGTTCGATCCGGGCATCTTTGATCTCGCGCGCCCGTGACCGATCGAGCGTCCATTCGAGAACCCGCGCATAGCGCTGGATCCACGGCCCGTTTGCATGTTCGGCATGGCCATGTGGCTTGAGGAAATAGGCCGCCATCAATGGCGTGATCATTCGGGCGACGGCAAGGCTCATCAGCACCGACACGACGACCGTGACGCCGAAGTTCTCGAAGAACTGTCCGGCAACGCCGGGAAGCAGCGCGACTGGAAGAAAGACCGCCACAATCGAGAAAGAGGTCGCGGCAACTGCGAGGCCGATTTCATCGGCTGCATCGATGGACGCCTGAAACGCGTTCTTGCCCATCCGCATGTGCCGGACGATGTTCTCGATCTCGACGATCGCGTCGTCGACGAGCACCCCGGCCACCAGCCCCAATGCCAACAGGCTCATCTGGTTGAGCGTGTATCCCATGTATTCGAGGAAGAAGAATGTAGGGATCGCGGAGAGCGGAATGGCGATGGCCGAGATAAAGGTGGCCCGCCAATCGCGCAGAAAGAAGAACACCACGACGACGGCAAGGATGGCCCCCTCGACAAGCGCCGCGATCGAGCTTTCGTACTGCGCCTTGGTATATTGGACGATGTTGAATAGCTCTACGAACTCTACGCCCGGATATTCCTCCTCGATTTCCTGCATGACGATCTGCGCATCGTCATAGACCGACACGTCGGATTCGCCTCTGGCGCGGGACAGATCGATCGTAACTACAGGCTGGCCATTGACCTTCGAGATTGACCGGATTTCGCTTTCGCCATCGCTGACATCGGCTATGTCAGCGAGCTTGATAGACCGGCCCCCGCCCAGCGAAATGCGCCGCTGGCCAAGCTCATAGGCTGTCTCGGCATTGCCGACCACGCGGACCGACTGGCGAACTCCGGCGATTTCTGCCTGTCCCCCCCCTGCGTTGAGGTTGTTCTGCCGCAGGACGGAATTGACCTGCGATGCGGTCACGCCAAGTGACTGCATTCTTGCCGGATCAAGAATGACGCGTATTTCGCGATTGACCCCGCCGCTACGCGAAGCGCTGGCCATGCCCGGCACGGCCAAGAGGCGCTTGGAAACCGTATCGTCGACGAACCAGCTCAGCTGCTCCATCGTCATGTCTTGCGAAAGGACAGCGTAATTAGCGAAGCTGTTGTTGCTCGTCTGGACCTTGTAGACCCGTGGCTCGATGATGCCTTCCGGCAGATCTCCGCGGATCTGATCGATATTGGCCTTCACCTCGTTGACGAGATCATTGACGTCATAACCGAGTTCGAAGGAGATGAAGGTATTTGAATTACCTTCCCTCACCGTACTGCGAATGGATTCGAGCCCCTCGAGCGACGCAATCGCGGATTCGACCTTCTCGGTAATCTGCGTATCGATTTCCGTCGGTGCTGCACCGGGCTGAGAGATCGAGACGATCACTGCCGGGAATTCGATATCCGGATCGTTCTGCACCTGCATCCGGTTGAAGGCGACGATGCCGGCCAAGGTCAGTGCCGCGAACAGCACCAGGGGCACCACCGGATTGCGGATCGACCAGGCGGATAGATTGCGCAGGTTCATGGTTTAATTGCCCGTCCCGCGTTGCAGCTTCGGTTTGACTTCCTGACCCTCACGCAGGAAACCACCTGCACGAAGAACGACCCGCTCGTTGCCCGAAAGGCCATCGGTCACGGTCAGGCCGCCATCGGTAATGATGCCCGTCTCCACGTTCCGTCGAGCGACCTTGTTCTCGCTGTCGATGATGTAGACATAGGTCTGACCATCATCGTCCAGCAACGCGCTTTCAGGCAGGACCGGGGCGACGACGGTGCCGGAATTGATGGTAGCGCTGGCAAAGCCACCGGGCTTCAGTTCCGGGCTGTAGGATAGAGCGATGCGGGCCGTACCCTGCCGGGTGGTGTCGTCGATCGTCGGGGCGATCTGCCAGATCTGTCCGGTAAACCCCTTCTCCGTACCGACCGGGAAGACCTCGGCGGTGGCCCCGGCACGAACGCTCGCAAGCTCGGTCTCACCAAGTTGTGCGAGCATCTCCATCTCGCCGCCCTGGGCGATGGTGAAGAGTGCCTGTGAGCCGGCACCGACCGTCTGTCCGGGTTCTACGTTACGCTCGAGCACCAGGCCGGCCGCAGGAGCAACGATATTGAGGCGGGCGTTGCGCGCCTGCAATTCGCCGGCCTGTGCTTTGGCAACCCTTACGCGGGCAACCGCCGCGTCGCGCGTCGCCGTCAGCCTGTCGACATCGGCTTGGGAAACGAAGCCGCGCTCGACAAGTTGAAGTGCGCGGTCGAGATTGGACTGGGCGAGATTGGCGTCGGCTTGAGCGACCTGGACCTGTGCAGCGGCGCTCTGGGCCTGCTGATTTTGAACCGAACGATCGATCACTGCGAGGACTTGCCCCTGACGGACCCAGCTACCGGCATCCACGGGCACCGATACGACACGCCCACCCTCTCCGACGACGCCGACTGGCAGGGTACGGCGGGCGGCAATCGTTCCGGTCGAGGAGATTTCTCCTTCGACGGTGGTCCGGCCGGGTGCCACCACGGTCACAGCTGGTAGTTGCGGGGCTGAGGGCGCTGCTTCCTCGTCGCCGGCCAAGAAATACCAGCCCAAAGCGAGCACCGCGACAAGGACGACGGCAGCAATGGCCAGTTTGCGGCGCCTGCTGCTTCTTTGGTCCGCAAGCTCGTTGTCAGCCTCCACCCGTTCGGGCGACAAGACACCTTCATCTTCAGCGCGGATTTCCGTTTCGTACGTCATCAAATAGCCCCGTCTGGCAGCAGCCCATATCGATTGGTGTATTACTCTGCTAAATCACAGAGCGCAAGGCTGTGAAATTTCTCGTAGGGACTCGGCCAAGTTGGAGCAATCTTACACTCGACAGGGGCACGAGCGAAACAGACGAATGTCTTGAGTGCTCGAAGGGCGTAAAAAGGGCGGCTCAGCAATGCTGAACCGCCCCTTCGAATTAGAAATTCTTTCAGCTGTTAGCGAACGCGGCCACGCTGAATGAGGTTGGCGATGCCAAGCAGAACGATGGCACCGACGATGGCGATGATGAAACCGGTAAGATTGAACGTCTGAATAGTACCTTCGATACCGAAGAGAGCTCCGGCGAGGAAGTTACCGATCAGTGCGCCGATGATGCCGACGATGATATTCCAGAAAATGCCCATTGAGGCATCACGTGCCATAACCATGCTCGCGAGCCAGCCGGCGATACCCCCGACGATAATTGCGATAATCCAACCCATTGCAAATCCTCCTTTACTTCCCATCCGACCCGATGCCAGCCGAACGGGTGGCAATGTCGGCGGTTCCCCTTTTTCTGCATGGGGGACACGATTGGAGCGGATTTACAGAGTTTTTGTTCCCGCGACTTGGCGGGAGAGGACCATCAATACTTGAACTGGCGTTCGTAGAGATCGCGATAATGCTGGATGCGGGTCACACGCAGACCCTGCATCCCGGACCGGTCTACCGCGCGCTGCCACGAGGCAAATTCTTCCAGCGTCAGACCATACCGCTCAAGCACTTCGTCAATCGTCAGCAGTCCACCATTTACGGCAGCTACGACTTCCGCTTTGCGGCGCACAACCCAGCGCTTCGTCGAAGGCGACGGCAAATCCTCTAAGGTCAGCGGCTCCCCTAACGGGCCGATCACCTGTGCAGGGCGGATGTCCTGATTTTCGATCATCTATTTCTCTCGGTCGCCATGCACCGCACCATTTGCGGCGGAGCCCCTACCTAGCGGTTCGGATTTTCCATGCGCTAAACCATTGTGGTTAACGGCCCGTTTACTTTCTATTTCAGTTTCGCGCCGCGCCTCGCCGAACGCCTGAAAGCCGGCATGCTCCTTTTTCGCCAGTTCCTCGCGTAGCTCGCGAGTCGCAGACAATTTCGCGACTAGTTCAGTCCAGCGGAATTTGTGGAGGACGTCCCTGTTGCCGGCCGACTCCTCGCTCTTCTTGGTGAATTGCCCCTCGATCATGGAGGCTGTGATAATCAGACATGGTAAAGATGATGTGAATCATCGTGTGCGGCACGAAACGGTAAATACTGGAGCCTCGAGCTAAGGCCGTGTAAGGGGCCGCTCATGCTAGAATCCCGTTTTCTCGACCCGGCCGGCGCAGCCGCGCTGTTCGATCTTGGCAAGCCTGCGTCCGAGGCCCGCATCGTCGTGGCGATGTCTGGCGGAGTCGATTCTTCCGTCGTCGCCGCTCTCGCCGCGAAAAGCGGTGCGGAAGTCATAGGCATTACGCTGCAACTATACGATTACGGCGCTGCGACGGGGCGCAAGGGCGCGTGCTGCGCCGGTGACGACATCGCAGATGCGCGCGCGGTGGCCGACAGGCTGGGCATTGCTCATTACGTTTCCGATCATGAGAGTGCTTTCCGTGAAGAAGTGGTCGAAACCTTCGCCGACGAATATCTTTCGGGGCGCACACCGGTACCGTGTATCCGCTGCAACATGGGTCCCAAGTTCACCGATCTTTTCGCGATGGCGCGCGAACTGGGTGCCGATTGCCTTGCCACGGGGCATTACGTTCAGCGCATGATGGGCCCTGCAGGTCCAGAGCTTCATCGGGCGACCGATCCGGCGCGCGACCAGTCCTATTTTCTCTATGCGACGACCGAAGATCAGCTGGCATACCTGCGCTTTCCCTTGGGCGGCCTGCCGAAAAGCGAGGTCCGCGAACTCGCCGAGGCCGCAGGTCTGCGTAACGCTTCCAAGCCGGACAGCCAGGATATCTGTTTCGTCCCGGACGGCGACTATGCGAAGATCGTGAAAAAAATGCGGCCGGAAGGCGCGCGGTCGGGCGCGATCGTGCATGCCGCCACGGGCGAAGAACTGGGCGAACATCGCGGTGTGATTCATTATACCGTCGGCCAGCGCCGGGGGCTCGATATTGGGGGGCAGCCTGAGCCCCTATACGTGGTCGGCATAGATGCCGATGAAGCGCAGGTAAAAGTGGGGCCGAAGCGCATGCTTGCCGTGTCCGCCGCTCACCTTGTCGAGACGAATCGCATCGGCCCGCTGCCCGATGTGCCGCTGACGGCCAAGGTGCGCAGCCTGGCGAAGCCAGTGCCCATTACGCTCGCCGGTCCGCTGGGTAACGACGAAGCCACTACCATCCAGTTCGAGACACCGGAGTTCGGCGTGGCACCGGGCCAGGCAGCCGTGATCTATGCCGGAGAGCGCGTGGTTGGCGGCGGCTGGATCGACAGCACTACGCGCTGCGAAGCTTGATCTGAGGTTCGCCTTGCTGCTGCGCGAGGACTGGGCTCAGTGGTCCCATTCGTCGAGAACGCAGCCGTATCCCTCACGATAGCGGGCCGTATCGGATGCGATGACGGGTATACTGGCGGTCACACTACGGCTTTGCGCATTCTCGCTCAGCGATACCAGTTCCATGCCTTCGAGCTTGTCCTTCTCGCAATCCTCCAGGCTGCGCCCTGCAACGAACCGACACGAACATCCGACCCGCGCGGCATAGGCTGTGGCGACCTCGCTCGTGCGCGTCGCCGATTCGCCATAGGCCAGCCAGGCGGAGCACGCGATGGCGATTACAACGAGCGCCAGCCAGAACCACCAGCGGGAAAAGAGGGAGCGTTTTTTCGCCATTGCGCGGGTGTAGTCCTCATGCGAGTGGAGCGGGCATGTTCCCGCGGCCCCTGCCCCTTATCGCTCTTGCCCTCCTCGCCACAAGTGTTGCCGCATGCGGTTCGTCCGGAGGCGAGGAGGAGCCGCCGCTGAGCGAGGCTGCGCTGGCTGCCGTGGGCGATGATCCCGGTGCGCCGACCAAGGCTTTGGCCCGGGAGATCGACGATTTCTTCACGCAGGAAGGCCTCGGCGAAACGCGTGCCCTGATCGTGATGCACGATGGCAAGCGCGCTGCCGAACGCTATGCCGAGGGATATGACGAGAACACGCCTTTCGTCAGCTGGTCCATGGCCAAGACCGTGACCGCCATGATGATCGGCCAGCTCGTCGGGGACGGCCTGCTGCGGCTCGATCAGCCCGCGCCGGTTCCGCGCTGGCAGCGCAGCGGCGATCCGCGCGCCGACATTACCCTGCGCCACCTCCTCCAGATGCGCAGCGGGCTCGAGCATACCGAGTCGGGCGATCCGCCCTATGAGAGCAGCGAAGTCCGCATGCTCTTCCTCGACGGGCGCGACGATATGGCCGATTATGCCACCGCGCAGCCGCCCGAGGCGGAGCCGGGCGAGAAGTTCGAATACTCATCCAACACCACCGTCATCCTGGCCGACATTGCCGCGCGGGCATTGACCGACAGCGACCAGCCCGAAGCGCGGCGCCGAGCGGTGTCGGACTATCTCCATGCGCGGCTGTTCGAACCGCTGGGCATGACCACTGCCGTCCCCGAATTCGACCGCGCCGGTACGCTGATCGGCGGAAGCCTGATGCATGCGAGCGCGCGCGACTGGGCCAAACTCGGCGAATTGCTGCGCAACAAGGGCTCCTATCGCGGCGAGCAGCTTGTGCCGCGCAGCTGGGTGAGCCAGATGGTGACCCCCAGCCCCAAGTCGCCCCAATACGGCCTGCAGACCTGGCTCAACCGCCCAACCGGCGAATCCGAGCACCCGCTGTTTCCCGACCGCGCGCCCGAGACGGCCTTTTCCATGATCGGCCATATGGGCCAGTATGTCTTCGTCTCGCCCGAGCAGGGCCTGACGATCGTGCGGCTCGGCCATTCGAATGCTGCCGAGCGCAAGGCGATGCTCCAGCAGCTGGCCGATATCGTGGAGCTTTACCCCTCCGAAGGCAGGTAGAAGCTGCCTTCGACCACAGTCACGCAATCGCCGCTCAGAACAGCGCGATCGCCATCGCGGCGGCAGTGAGCATGACCGCCCCGCTGTGACGCCTGGTAGGCGCTGAAGCTCTCGCGACCCAGCTTCTCGGACCAGAAATAGGTCAGGCAGGCATGCGCCGAACCGGTGAAGCTGTCTTCATCGACCCCGCCGCCCGGCACAAACACCCGACTGACGATATCCGTATTCTTCCCATGGGCCGTGCAAATGAACTGGTCGTTCCCAAGCGCAGCAAGACCCTTGAGATCCGGTTCCAGCGTGCGAACCTGATCCTCGCTCCCGAAGTAGTAGATCCCGTAACCATCGGTATTGAGCCACACCTCCTTCGGCTCTGCGACCAGAAGTTCGACCGCCTCGTTCCATTCGCCGGGACTGGTTTCGATCAACGGCAAAGCCAGTTCGTAGCTAGCCTCGCTGCGGGTAACTTCGAGAATGCCCGACTGGCGGGTGCGGAAGGTGACAGTATCGCCGCCGTTCTGCTGCAGCATGACATGGCCGCTCGCCAAAGTGGCATGGCCGCACAGCCGCACTTCCTCGGTCGGCGTGAACCAGCGCAGTTCCCAGTCGGCCTCGCCCGTATCGTCCTTCACCACAAAGGCGGTTTCGGCGAAGTTGTTCTCTTCCGCGATGGCGAGCAGCGTCGCATCGTCCAGCCACTGGTCGAGCGGCATCACCGCCGCCTGGTTGCCGGTGAAGGGCCGCGAGGCGAAGGCATCGACATGGGTGTATGGCAGTTTCATCAGCTGTCGCCCTCCAGTTTGGCGAATTCGTCTTCCTCGACCAGCGGATTGCCCGGCTCGTCCACATGGCCTTGCGGATCGATATGGATCAGCAGCTCCATATTGGGAAAGCGCTGGCACAGGTCACGCTCGACCCGCTCGATGATGTCATGCGCTTCTTCCACCGTCATGCTTCCCGGCAGATCGACATGGAACTGCACGAAATCGCGATTGCCGCTGGCGCGCGTACGCAGATCGTGGAGGTTGGTGAGTTCGGGGTGAAGCGCCGCCGCCTCGACGAAGGCGAGCCGCTTTTCTTCAGGCCACTCACGATCCATCAGATCGTCCACGGCTTCGCGCGCCGCAGTAAAGGCGCCCCACCCCAGCCACGCAGCAATGGCGAGGCCGAACAGCGGATCGGCCATACCGAAGCCCGCATATTGGTCGAGGACCAGCGCCGCGATCACGGCTAGGTTGAGCAGCAGGTCGGACTTGTAATGCAGGTGATCGGTCTGGATCGCGAGGCTGCGCGTCCGGTTCATCACGTATCTCTGCCAGCCGAGCAGTGCGAAGGTCAGCACGATGGCTACGGTCGACACCGCAATGCCCTCGCCCGCCGCCGCCGTTTGCGTACCGCCGGCCAGCTGGCTCAGCGCGCGGGCCGCGATGCCGAAGGCGGAGACCGCGATCAGCATGACCTGGAAGATCGCGGCCAGCGCTTCTGCCTTGCCGTGGCCGAAGCGGTGATCTTCGTCAGCGGGCATGGAGGCGATCCACACGCCCGTCAGCGTGGCGATGCTGGCGATGAGATCGAGCGCCGAATCGGCAAGGCTGCCCAGCATGGCGGTCGACCCGGTGCGCCAGCTTGCCCAGCTCTTCAGCGCGACGAGGATCAGCGCCACGGTGATCGAAGCGATTGCCGCCGATCGGGCGAGTTTCGCGCGGTCTTCTGTCGCGGTCTGCGTCATGGGTAGAGCAGCGTGTTGGACCACGCTTCGTCAGGACTGCTGCGCGTGAACTGGCGCCGATCATGCAGGCGGAATTCGCGGTCGCGCCAGAATTCGACCGTGTGCGGTGTCAGCAGGAACCCGGTCCAGTGCGGCGGACGCGGGAGATCGCCTTCGGGATAGCGTTCCTCCAGCGCGGCGACCCGGTCGAGGTAGATCTGCCGATCGGGCAGAGGGCGCGACTGGTCACTGGCAGCCGAGCCGATCTGCGAGGCATGCGGGCGCGAGTGGAAGTAGTCGTCCGCCTGTTCGCCAGCCACTTCTTCCAGCGTGCCTTCGATCCGGATCTGGCGGCGCAGGCTTTTCCAGTGAAACAGCAGCGAAGCCTGCATATTGCTGAGGATTTCCTGCCCCTTGCGGCTTTCGGCATTGGTATAGAAGACGAAGCCGCCCCCCTCGCCCCAATGCGACCCGTGGCCTTTCAGCAGCACCATGCGCACCGAGGGTCGGCCCTGCGGCGTGGCTGTGGCCAGCGCCATGGCATTGGCATCATTGGGTTCGCTGGCCTTGGCTTCGCCATACCAGATCTCGAACAGCGAGAACGGATCCGCGACCGGAATGGCGCTTTCTGATTCGGGGGCATTGTTGCTCATAACGCAATCCTACAGGATGGAGCACATGGAGCACGGTCCAGGGCGAAAAAACCGGTGGGGCATTTTCCACCTGAAAACGGCGGAACCTTGGGGGCTTGCGGCACATTGAGCGGAGACATGAACCATTCCCTAGCCAAAGCCGCTTTTGTAGGAAAGCCTCGCCGCGAACAGCCGAGCTTGCGGTCCGGCACCGTCGCAACTAGCTAACACACCATGGCAGATCCCTACACCACCCTCGGCGTCACGCGTTCGGCAGACGAAAAGGACATCAAGAGCGCCTATCGCAAGCTGGCGAAAGAGCTCCATCCCGATCGCAACAAGGACAATCCCAAGGCCTCCGAACGCTTTTCGGACGTGACCAAGGCCTATGACCTTCTGTCCGACAAGGACAGGCGCGCCCAGTTCGACCGGGGCGAGATCGACATGGAAGGCAATCCGACCAACCCCTTCGCCGGAATGGGCGGCGGTGGCGGCGGGGCCGGAGGATTCCGCGGCGCCGGTGGGGGCCAGCGCGGCTTTCGCGCAGAGGATTTCCAGGGCTTCGGCACCGATCAGGGCGATCTGGGCGACATTTTCGAAGGCCTGTTCGGCGGCGGCGGTGCGCGCGGGCGCGCGGGCAGCATGGGCGGCGATCCCTTCGGCGGCCGGCGGCAGCGGCCCCCGCAAAAGGGCGCCGATATCAATTACACCCTGCGCGTGTCCCTGATCGATGCGGCAACGCTCAAGGAACAGCGGATCACGCTCGCCGACGGCAAGACGATCGATCTCAAACTGCCCAAGGGCGTTGAAGACGGCACGCAGATGCGCCTCAAGGGCAAGGGCCAGCAAGGCCCCGGCGGTGCGGGCGACGGGCTGGTCACCATCAAGGTGGACAAGCACCGCGTCTATCAGCGCGATGGCTTCGACGTTCGCTTCGATTTGCCGATCACTCTCGACGAGGCGGTGAATGGCGGCAAGGTCCGCGTGCCCACCGTAGACGGACCCGTGATGATGACCATCAAGGCGGGAACGAGCGGCGGCGCCGTACTGCGGCTCAAGGGGAAAGGCTTCACCAAGAAGGACGGAAGCCGCGGCGATCAGCTGGTGACGCTGGAAATCCAGCTTCCCGAAGACCTCGGCGAGCTTGCCAAGCGGCTCGATGGGTGGAAGGACGAAAGCGACCCGCGTAGCAAGCTTCAGGTGTAACCTGTCCGAAGACGAAATGCCCTCGACGAAGGAACGTGAGCGACAGTCGCTTTCCCCCGAGGCGCGGCGGAAGGAAGCTTCCCATCTTCGCGATCGGATCGAGGATCGCGTCGGTCCCGGCACGCGCGCGTGGGAGGTGGCCAAGCGGACGCTGGTGGGAACCTATAATGACGGCTTCATCCATGCGGGCAATCTGGCCTATCTCGCGATGCTGGCCATTTTTCCGTTCTTTATTCTCGGTGCGGCAGTCTTTTCGGCGATCGGCGAGGAAAGCGAACGCGCCGCCACGATCAATGCGATCCTGTTCGCCCTCCCCCCCGTTGTCGGCAATGTGATCGAACCGGTCGCGCGCGATGTCATCCAGGCACGCAGCGGTTGGCTGCTGTGGGCAGGTGCGCTGGTGGCGCTGTGGACCGTGGGCAGCCTGGTCGAGACCATAAGGGATATCCTGCGCCGGGCCTATGGCACGGAGGCGACGCACGCCTTCTGGAAATACCGCCTGCTGTCGACCGGGGTGATCCTCGGCTCGGTGTTCCTGCTGATGATGAGCCTGATGGCGCAGTTCCTGATCGGGGCCGCGCAGCAGGTGATCCAGGCCTATTTTCCCGAACTGGTCGACCGAGTGATTGATCTGCAATTGTCGCGGATTGTCCCGGCGCTCGGCCTGTTCGGTTCGCTTTATTTGCTGTTCTATACGCTTACGCCATCGAAATACCGCCGGAACCGCTATCCCAAATGGCCCGGAGTACTGCTGACATCCATTTGGTGGATTGCAGTGACGACACTGCTGCCGGCAGTCCTGAAACAGTTCTTTTCCTATGATCTGACCTATGGCGGTCTTGCCGGTGTAATGGTTGTCCTGTTCTTTTTCTGGCTTGTCGGCCTTGGTGTGGTTATCGGCGCTGAATTGAATGCTGCGCTTGCCGAAACGCCGGAAGAAGAAATGAATTTCATCGGGCAGGCGGACAATCGGCGGAGGGCGCAGCTCCAACAGGAAATGATCGAAGAGCAGGAAGGAAAAGAGGAATGAGCGGTTTGATGAAGGGCAAACGTGGCCTCATCATGGGCCTCGCCAACGACAAGTCGCTGGCCTGGGGCATTGCCAAGCAATTGCACGAGCATGGCGCCGAAATGGCATTTTCCTATCAGGGAGAAGCCCTGAAGAAGCGCGTCGGTCCGCTGGCCGAACAGCTGGGCAGCGATTTCATCTTCGAATGCGATGTGTCGAACATGGATGCGCTCGACAGCGCGTTCGACACGCTGAAGAAACGCTGGGACACGATCGATTTCGTGGTCCATGCGATCGGCTTTTCCGACAAGAGCGAGCTGCGCGGCAAATATGTCGATACCAGCCTCGACAATTTCCTGATGACGATGAACATCTCCGCCTACAGCCTCGTGGCCGTGGCCAAGCGCGCGCGCGAGATGATGCCGAATGGTGGCAGCATCCTGACGCTGACCTATTACGGCGCGGAAAAGGTCATCCCGCATTACAATGTGATGGGCGTGGCCAAGGCGGCGCTGGAAACTTCGGTCCAGTATCTCGCCAACGATCTGGGCCCTGAAGGCATCCGCGTGAACGCCATCAGCGCCGGCCCGATCAAGACGCTGGCTGCCAGCGGGATCGGCGATTTCCGCTACATCCTGAAGTGGAACGAATATAACTCGCCGCTGCGCCGCAATGTCACGATCGAGGATGTCGGCGGATCGGGACTCTATTTCCTGTCCGACCTCTCATCGGGCGTGACCGGCGAAACGCATCATGTCGATGCCGGCTATCACGTCGTCGGCATGAAGCAGGAAGACGCACCCGATATCGCGCTGGATAAAGGCTGAGCAGCTATGCGGATCCTCGTTACCGGCGCGGCAGGCTTTATCGGTGCCGCAGTATCGGAGCGGCTTTGTGCGCGCGGTGACGAGGTTCTGGGGATCGACAGCCTCAACGATTATTATCAGGTCTCATTGAAAGAGGATCGGGTCGCGCGCGTCCAGGCGTCGGCAGGATCGAAGTTCACTTTCAAGAAGACCGATTTCTCCCGCTGGGAAGATCTGTCGGCGGCGCTGGACGGTGAGAATTTCGACGCCATCGTGCATCTCGGTGCGCAGGCGGGGGTGCGTTACAGCATCGAAAACCCGCGCGCCTATGTCGAAGCAAACCTCATGGGGCACCTCAACCTCCTCGAGGTCGCACGCCATCGCGGCACCGGGCACATGGTCTATGCCAGTTCCTCGTCCGTATATGGCGGGAACGACAAGTTACCGTTCGCGGTCGAAGACCGGGCAGAGCATCCCGTTTCGCTCTACGCTGCCACAAAGAAGGCGGACGAATTGATGAGCGAGACTTACGCCCATCTATACCGCGTCCCGCTGACCGGTCTGCGCTTCTTCACCGTTTACGGGCCGTGGGGCCGACCGGACATGGCGCTGTGGCTGTTTACCGACGCGATTCTGTCGGGCCGTCCGATCAAGGTCTTCAACAACGGCGAGATGTGGCGCGATTTCACCTTCATCGACGATATCGTCAGCGGCGTGGTCGCCTGCCTCGACAGCCCGCCCCCTGATGACGGGTCGGAAAAAGCTGGCGGCAGTGTAAAACCGCACGCACTCTACAACATCGGCAATCACCGCAGCGAGAAACTGACGCGGGTGATCGAACTGATCGAGCAGGCGTGCGGTACGAAGGCGAAGGTCGAATTGCTGCCGATGCAGGCGGGCGACGTCGAGAAGACCTATGCCGATATCGACGCTATCCAGCGCGATGTGGGTTACCAGCCGACAACGGGTATCGAACAAGGCATCCCGCGTTTCGTCGAGTGGTATCGCGAATACCACGGCGTGTAGCCGTCAGCCTTGGGCGAGCAAATCGCAGATTCTTTGCGAGGAGTGACCGTCGCCGAAGGGATTGTGGGCGCGGGCCATCGCGGAATAGGCTGCTTCGTCATCCAGCAGACGCTCGGTCTCCTGCACGATAGTCTGCGCGTCGGTGCCCACCAGCCTGGCCGTTCCTGCTTCGACACCTTCGGGCCGTTCGGTGGTTTCGCGCATGACCAGCACCGGTTTACCTAGCGCCGGCGCCTCTTCCTGTACGCCGCCGCTGTCGGTCAGCATCAGATAGCTGATATCGAGCAGCCGCGCGAAATGCGGATAGTCGAGCGGTTCGATGAGTGCGACATTGCCGAGACCGCCAAGTTGATCGTTCATCACTGCCTGGACGTTCGGGTTCATATGGACGGGAAAAATAACCGCAACGTCATCACGTGTAGCGATCTTCTTAACCGCATCGGCGATATTCTGCATGCCACTGCCGAAATTTTCGCGGCGATGGCTGGTTACCCCGATGATGCGTTTGCCAGCAAAGCGCTCTTCCAGTTCCTTCAGGCCCGAGGCGAGCGACGGCTCTTCCTCGATCCGACCCGTCACCCACTTCAACGCATCGATGACCGTATTACCGGTCACATGCACGGTAGCGGGATCGACATTTTCGCGCACAAGAGCGTCGGCACTGGTTTGCGTCGGGGCGCAATGTAGCGCGGCAAAGCTTCCGACGACCCGGCGATTCACCTCTTCGGGCCATGGCTGGTAAATGTCCCCGCTTCTGAGCCCCGCCTCTACATGGCAGACTGGAATTTTTCGATAATAGGCCGCCAGCGCGCCCGCCATCACGGTAGTTGTATCGCCCTGGACAACGACCCAGTCCGGTTGCTCGTCATCAAGCACCCTGCCGATGCCGGTAACGGCGCGCGCAGTAAGTTCGTCCAACGTCTGCCCGGCGGTCATGAGATCGAGATCGTGGTGAGGCCGTATATCGGCAATCGCCAGAACCTGATCGAGCATACCGCGGTGCTGCGCCGATACGCACACTCTGCTGTCGAACCGTTCGTCCTCTTGCAGGGCATGAATAAGCGGGAATAGCTTGATGGCTTCGGGACGCGTCCCGAAAACTGTGAGAATGCAGCGCTGGGTCATGCGATGGCCTTACAGGCTAAACACCGGCTTAGAAGCCAAAATCAGCCTTCAGGATCGCCTGCCACGACCTCGGCTTCGGGTTGCGGAAGCGCCTCTTCGTCCGGTGTCGGAGCTGCCCGCTCTTGCTCGAGGCGCTGCATATATTCACGCTCGATCATCTCGACATCTTGCTGTGTACGCTCTGCATCTTCATCAATGGTGCTGAGACGTTCCGCGCGCGCTGCGGCAATCACTTCGCTAAAGCGAACCGCGTTTGAATTTCCTTTATCGGCATAGGCCTTGCGGATCATTTCCTGCGTACAACCGGTCATGCCGCCTGCACCGGCAGGCGAGCAAGACAGCGTACCGAAATCGCCAACCATTTCCAGCCGCTCGACCCGCTCCGCCCAGCTTTGCGTTCCGGGGCCGTCGGTAAAGCGCATGCTTTCAGGAATACGGAAGCGTTCGCTCTCGGCCTGACGCGCGCATACGACGATGGTGCCGTCATCGCTTGGGGGACAGGCATCGTCGCCGTAGACGATAACCATGTTATAGCTCTCATCGCCCGTATCGACCGGGGTCTGCGCCTGCACAGGAGCAGCAAGTGCGGCGGTGCCGAGAGCGGCAAGAGCGAACAGCGAACGGGTCATCGGATCCTCATCATTACGTGGGCAGATTAGGCAGCCTGCCTCGTGAACTATCCATGAAGCGAGCCAGGGGGCAGAAGCGTTCCCGCTATATCCGCTCGGAAATCTTGATCGCAGCCTTGCAGCCGAGGCGGATCAGGCCCGAAAGAACCGGATAGCCCGGAGCCCGCTCTGCTCCGGCAGCGAGCGCGGCATCACGATGTTCACGCTCGTCTTCGCGGAACTCTTCGATCATCTGCGCGAGTTCCGGGTCCTCATTGGTCGCTTCCAGTCGATCGAGTTGTTCGGAGTAATGCAGATCGATCTCCGTCTCGACGGCAGCCGTGCAGGCCATGGCAGCCTCGGGCCCGATCAGCGCGGTCGCAGCCCCAAGGGCGAAGCCTGCCTTGTCCCAGAACGGCTGAAGCGCGGTGGGCCGCACCCGCCGCCGCGCCATCAGCGCATCGAACTTGGCGCGATGACCTGCTTCCTGCTCGGCCATTCCGGCAATTTCAGCGGAATCCGGGGCGCGATCGCCCATCACGGCAAGCTGGCCGGCATAGATCCGCGTGGCGCCAAATTCCCCCGCCTGATCGACCCGGATCATGCGCGCGATATGCGGCGCGGTTTGGGGTGGCTTCTGTCCGGTCATAAGTGGCGGTCCTTGCGAAGCTGATTGAAAACGAGAAGGCTGGCCGCTGCTGAAATCAGAAAATTGAACCCGGCCAGGCTGATGCCGAACAGGGTCCAGGCCGGCTCGTCGCAGCGGACAAGCGGCGAATTCATGATAGCGTCCAGCGCACTTTCCCCCTGTCCGGTCTGGGGTATGGCCGCACAAGAGGTAACGCCCTGCCACCAGCCGTATTCAACTCCGGCGTGGAACAGGCCGATCAGACCAGACGTCAGAATTCCGCCTGCCGCCAGCGCCACCCAGAGGCGTTTCGGAGCCACGAAAAACGACAGCAGGGCCAGACCGACGGCAGCGAAATGAGGCCAGCGCTGCCACCAGCACATCTCGCATGGGTACAGGCCGAAAACGTATTGCGATACGTACGCTCCGGCCAGCAGAAGAGCAGGCACCCCCAGTGCGATCCGCTGGGCAAGGCGCAGGTGGGGGCTTTCGGTCATTCTCACCGGCCTGTGGCTAGCCTTACTTCCTGCGGCTGGCAACGGAGTTGGGGCTGGTCCGCCGCAGCGTATCGACTGCGTAATGGAGCTGGAAATCCTCGATACCCTTCTGCTCCAGCTCTTCTGCCGTGAACTGGAAGCGCGGATCGGTACGGGTATCGTTTTCCAGATCCTCGTCCTTGATGCCAAGTTCGTTGATAAGGTGACCGCGCAGATCGCTTTCGCGCATGGTGAACTTGCTGCGCTTGGCGAGATCCGGATCGGAAAGCTGCGGCACACGGATATCCGGCTTGATTCCGCCTTCCTGCACCGAGTGGCCTGAAGGCGTATAATACCGCGCAGTTGTGAGCTTGAGCGCCGCATCATTACCCAGCGGCAGGAGCGACTGCACACTGCCTTTTCCGAAGCTGCGTTCACCCATGACGACTGCACGGCGGTGGTCCTGAAGGGCGCCGGCGACGATTTCGCTGGCAGATGCTGAACCGGCATCGATCAGCACGACAATCGGCAGACCTTCTGCAATATCACCGCGGAAAACCGTCTCTGCGTCGTAGGTAATGGACTCGCCGCGAGCACGGCCGCGCTGCGAAACGATCTGTCCATCACTGAGGAAGAGGTCGGACAAGGCCACTGCCTCATCGAGCGAACCGCCGGGGTTCGATCGCAGATCGAGAACAAGGCCGTTAAGGCGCCCGGTCGCCTGATTCTGCAGATCCTTCCATGCGGCAAATACATCGGCGCCCACATCGCGAGAGAATTCATTGACCATGATATGGCCGATGTTCCCTTCCTGGAGTTCCCACGTCACGGGCTCCAGTTCGATGACGCCGCGCGTGACATCGACATCGAAAGGCTCGTCGCGGCCCGGGCGATAGACGGTGAGACGGATCGACGTGCCGGCCTTCCCGCGCATTCTTGCAACGGCTTCGTCCAGTTCCAGCCCGTAAATAAGCTCGCCATCGATATGGGTGATGTAATCGCCGGCCTTGATCCCCGCCTTGTCCGCAGGGCTTCCACGGAAAGGCGAGATGATCTTTACCGCGCCGTCTTCGCCCACCACCGACAGGCCGAGGCCGGAATAATTACCATCGATCATGGTTTCTAAACGCTGAAGGTCGGATCCATCGAGATAGGCAGAGTGCGGATCGAGGGCTGCGAGCATTCCGCTAATGGCTCCGTTGATCAGGACATCATCCTCGACTGGCTCTACATAGCTGGCTTTTACCCTTTGATATACGGCGAAAAGCTTAGAAAATTCCGGGCCTGCATTTCCTTCCACGCGCGCCAGACCAGCCGTAGTCGCCGGAATCAGCGCAACAGCGGTCACAAGGGCAGCCGAGCGGGCAAGAGCGGCGAATTTCATGAAATCAAATCTCCAGGCATTGGGGCGAATGTATAGTGCCTGATGCGTGAATGGAAGATGAGCCGAAAAGTGCCGCGCTTGCGACAGTTTTTTGCCCCGTCCCGACAAGCCCTGTCAGCGGGCATATCGCAGTGGATCGACCGCCTTGCCGCGGCGCCGCAATTCGAATGTAATTTCCGGACGCGAGGATGACGCAAGGCCGATTGGTGAACCTGCAGATACATCCTGACCTGTAGTCACCGCCAGGCTGCCAAGGCCCGTCAGAAGGCTGGTCCATCCTTTCGAATGATCGAGTATGACGACGCGGCCGTAGCCATCGTAATCCCCCGCGAAAGCGACGCGGCCGCCTGCTGGGGCTACGACTTGGGCCTGACGCCGCGGAGCAATCGAGATGCCTTGCCGTCGCGCCCCGCTTCCAGTCTTCTCGCCGAAGCGGGACACCAGCGGGCCCGTGACGGGCATGAGGTAGATAGAACGATCCGAGGTAGCTAGCTCACTCGAAGTGGCAGCATCGACAGCAGCATTTTCGCTGTCCGACTCCAATCGCCGCAGCAGGCTATCGAGATTGCGCGATTCCTGAGCCAATTCAAATGCCCGGCGGCGTTCGCGGGCAATTCCCCCCGCCGCCTGCTCCGCAAGGACCCGCTCCTGCTCTGCCAGGGCCAGCAGATCCTTCTGCTGCAGCGCCAATGTAGCTTGCGCTTTTTCGCGCGCCGCCAACATCTGCGCGCGTTCAGTGGCTAGGGATTTCGTACGCTGAATATCAACACGCAGGGCTGTGGTCTGCCGCTGCACTTCGGGAAGCGTACTGCCGAGAATTGCGCGCGTGTGGACGACGTCTTGCAAGCTTCCTGGCTGTAGGGCCGCCAGCACTAACGGTCGTCGACTGAAGGTCTCCAGCGCCGCAGTCAATTCCGCTGCCGGCTCACTGCGCCGTGCCAAATCACGCGCCAAACCCTTTCTTTCGCGTTCGATCATGGCGAGTTCGGCTTCCGCTATGCTCACCGATGCTTCAGCCTGCTGTACGCGTGCCGCCAGAGCTGCAGCCTTCTGCCTCGCGCTCGAAGACGCTTCTTCCGCGCGCGTCATTTCAGCCTCCAGGCGTTCTGCCCGCAGACGGGCATTACGTTGTTGGGTGCGCGCGATGGCGAGCGCCCTTCGCGCCTCGACTGCCTGACTGCGATCCCTGGATGATTGTGCAGTTAGGGGTGTAAAGGTTTGGGAAACAAGAGCAAAGGCGAAGAGGAAACCCGTGATGATAAGGGTCCGGTTCATGACGTCACACCTCCATCAGCCGCTTCGGTGATATGGGTGGCCGGCGATGATGGTTGTCGCACGGTAAAGCTGCTCCGCCACCATCGCCCGGGCGAGCAAGTGCGGCCATGTCGCCTTTCCGAAGGCGAGAAGCAGGTCTGCGTCGTGACGTTCCGCCTCGGAATGGCCATCAGCAGCCCCCAGAATGAACCGACATTCGCGCATGCCGTCGTCTCGCCAACGCTCCAGCGTCGCAGCAAGGCTCTCCGATGAAAGATCCTTGCCGCGCTCATCGAGAAGAACCGTCTTGTATGGGGTCTGGGGGTCCGGGATGCGCCCGCCGGTTTCAGGAAGTTCGGTGAATTTGACCGGCCAGGTCAACCGCTTCTCATAGCGCGCAACCAGATCAGCCTCGGGTGACCGGGCGATCTTTCCGCGCGCAATGATGTGAAGAAGCACGACTTAACCCCTGAAAATTCATGAATTCGCGCTCCGTCACTTAGGTAGGCAGATAGGCGCAAGAGCCAAATACCCCTGAGAGAGGCGCATTCATGCACTTACCCCATAGTAAGCGCGTTCGGAGAAACGCCGGTTACGCCGTTCCGGCTACGGGCGGTGCGTCACCGAACGCCCACATGCGTTCGAGATTGTAGAAGCTCCGCACTTCTGGCCGGAACAGGTGAACGACGATATCGCCGGCATCGAGCAGCACCCAGTCCGCCGCCGGGAGTCCTTCGAGCTTCACCGGGCCATAGCCGTTCTGCTTCAGCTTTTCCGCGAGTTTCTGCGCGATCGAAGCAACCTGGCGAGTCGAACGACCCGAAGCGATCACCATGAAATCGGCGATCGAGCTTTTACCTTCGAGATCGATGGTCACCACATCTTGCGCCTGATCGTCATCAAGCTGTTTCAGCACGAAGTCGAGCAATTCCTGCTTGTCGGCATCAGTCATGCGAACAATCTTCGCGCCAGTCGTTCCGGAGGCAGCCGGATCTGTATGCGCCTGAGTCATAGGCGTTTATATCACTCCTGAATTGGTAGGCCCCCGAGATAGGGAGCATTGGGGAAAGGGCAACGCGCATCATTGCGTGGCCGTGTCCCCTTCGAGCGGGATCAGACGATGCGTCACCTGGTCTCGCGGAGATTTACCGGCGTGGCGCGATGCCCAGTCGGGATCGGCGCGGCGAATTGCCGTGGCCGAACGCGGATCGGGATCGAAACGCAATGTCACCAGTGCCGGTGCGCTCCATTCACCCCCGTTTCGAAAGCTGGCGAGCGGCACGCGAAAGTGCCGGAGCCAGGCCATCGCGGGGCTTGCGACAGCAGCGGCATCATAGCCCGGCCGGGCGATGACTGCAATCGGCATGGTGCGGGCGATCCTTCTCCATTCGCGCCAGAGGTGGAATTGCGCCAAATTGTCCGAACCCATCATCCACACGAACTTCCGCTTGGGATAGCGTCGGCTTATCGCCCCCAGAGTGTTGACCGTGAACCGCGTTCCGAGTTGCTGTTCGATCGCGGTTACGCGGATTGCTGCCAGTTTCGCCTGCTTTTCTGCGGCCCGGACACGTACTGGAAGAGGAGCCATTCCCTTTTTGGGTTTGAGCGGATTACCGGGCGAGACCAGCCACCAGACTTCGTCGAGCCCGAGCGCTTCCTGCGCAAAGAGAGAAATACGCCGATGTCCGCCGTGGGCGGGATTGAAGCTGCCGCCGAGCAAGCCGATTTTGCGGGCACGCATAATGATTACGAATCAGGCTTTTGAGCGATCGACATGGCTTCGCGGTATCATTTCCGTTTCAGGCTGTCAGGGAGATGAGTCAAAGGCGGGCTACGCTGATTTCGTCAAGAACGGACATCGACGCTGAAGATCGCGCTTTTCCAACCGTTCACCCCGTCGAACCCTCAACTCATGGATTCTTTGGGAACCGGATTCGATTTCGTAAGGATTTCCGCCTAGTAAGTTGTCAGGGACTAATGACCAAGGGACGGGTCGTCTTGGACAACAAGCAAATACAGCGCGGCTGGAAAAGCCGCTTGAACGCATGGTTTCCGGATCGCGAGTTTTTTATGCGATCCCAGGGGCAGGTGCGTTTCATCACCATATCTTCAGGCGTGCAGAAGGCCGCCGCCGCGACTGTCGCCCTGATCGTATTGATCTGGGCCGCATCGATGGCCGTGGCTGGATGGGCGCAATACAGCGCCAGCGCCGATCGCGAGAGCTTGATCAACCGTGAGGCCCGCGTAGCCACGTCGGAAGAGCGGCTTGCTGCCTATGGCGACAATCTCGAAGCGGTCAGCAGTGACCTCGATCGCCGGATGGAATTCATCGAAGGCGTAGCCGAATTGCTCCCGGCCGACATGAAGGTCGAGCATGTGAGCGATTCGTCGGGCGAGGCTGCAGCTACTGTAGAGAAGGTCAGCGCAGCGTTCCCTCAGGCAAGCGAACTGGCCCGGATCGAAGCGCGGCAACTCGCTGTGGTCGAAGGCCTCACTCGGTATGCGGACTGGCGTGCGAAACGTGCCGCCGCTGCTCTCAAGAAACTCGAACTCAATCCCGACGCGGTGATCCGCCGGTCCGAACAGCAGGCGATGGGTGGTCCGCTCGAAGGGCTTGCTACCGATGCCGATGGCAAGATCGATCCGCGCTTCGAACGTCTCGGCCTTTCCATGGCGCGCATGTCCGCGCTCGAGCAGGCGCTGGAAGGCGTTCCGCAGTTCGCCCCTGCCCGTAGAGACCTCATTTCTTCAGGCTTCGGCTATCGCCGCGACCCGTTCAACCGCCGGGCGGCCATGCACAAGGGCCTGGACTTCCGCGGTGCGGTCGGCACGCCGATCTATTCGGCAGCCAAGGGCCGGGTAAGCTTCGTCGGCTGGAAGGGCGGATACGGCAAGACGATCGAAATCACCCACGGCAACGGTCTCATGACCCGTTACGCCCATATGTCGAAATTTGACGCCAAGGTCGGTGATCAGGTCGGCGCCGGCAAGACGATTGGCGCCATCGGCAGCACCGGCCGTTCCACCGGGCCCCATCTTCACTTCGAGGTCCGCATCAATGGCCGGGCCGTAAATCCCCGAACCTTCCTGGAGACAGCTCCTAATGTTCTCGAAGAAATCCGCCGAGCCCCAGAGCTCGGCGTCAATTCCCAGTAACCCAGGACGCAGTGCTTCAATGGCTTCCAAGAATAATTCGACTTTTTCCGTCCTTGGGTCGGACCTCTCGATAAAGGGTGATATCAAGGCATCGGCAGATCTGCATATCGACGGAGACGTGGAAGGGGATATCAGCTGCACCAGTCTCGTTCAGGGCGAAAGCAGCACGGTCACCGGTGCAGTTGAGGCCGAAACAGCCCGCCTCGCCGGCACGGTGGAAGGCTCGATCACAGCGCGTGAACTCGTGATCCTGAAGACTGCGAAAATCACCGGCGATGTATTTTACGATGCGCTTACCATCGAGCAAGGCGCTCAGGTTGAAGGCCGCTTTGCCCATCGCGATCCCAATCGGAACGCGAAACCCGCAGCCCCTGAGAAAGAGACCAAGCCCGAGCTTCAGCTCGCCAACTAACGAACCGCCTCAAGATACAAGAAGGCCGCGCTGCTTCACGCAACGCGGCCTTTCTTGCGCATTCGATAAGCCGTTAATTGCAGCCAGCCAATCTCGAGAGATCAGTCCAGAACCTCCGCACGCAGTGCCTTGCGGTCGAGCTTGCCGATCATGGTTTTAGGCAAATCATCCCGCAACACGACTTGTTCTACGCGCTCGTGTTTGCCGATCCGGGAATTCAGCCAGTCACGCAGTTCCTCGGCCGTATTTTTCGCCCCGGGCTGTAGGACGACATAGGCGTAAGGACTTTCTCCGCGGTAATCGTCAGGCTGACCGATGACGAGGACTTCCTTGACCGCTTCATGCTCCAGCAGGACATCTTCGACCTGACTCGGAAAAACCTTGAACCCTCCGACGGCGATCATGTCCTTGATCCGATCGACAATCTCGAGAAAGCCCTCATCGTCCATCACGGCAACGTCGCCGGTGCGAAGCCATTTCTTGCCGTCTCGTTCGACGAAAGTGCCATTTCCTTGCTCGGGCCTGTTCCAATATCCGCGCATGATCTGCGGACCGTGGACGGCAAGCTCTCCCGGCTCCCCCTTGAGGGCGAGCTTTTCCGGGTCCTCCTTATCAAGGAAGATAACTTCGGTGCCCATGATGAGCTGCCCGATGGTGCCTTTCTTCCGCTCGCCTTCATATGGGTTTGCCGAGACAACGCCCGAACTTTCGGTGAGACCGTACCCTTCGACGACCCGGATACCAGTCAAAGCTTCGAACTTGTTATGGACCGGAGCAGGCATCGGGGCCCCGCCCGATATGCACACCCTCAGTGAGGAAATGTCGGTCTTCTTCAACTTGGGATGATCGAGCAATGCCTGGAACATGGTGGGCACGCCCGGAAAACCGGTGGCCTTGTATTTCTCGATCGTCGCCAGCACCTGGCCTGCCTCGAAACGAGGAACCATCGCAATCGACGCTCCGGTGACCATAGCATGATTGAGAAGTGCCGTATTCGCAAAGACATGGAAGAACGGCAGCGCGCCCATGAAGACTTCGGCGGTAGGATCACCGAATGGATTGAGGCCCGCGACTTGCTGGGCATTGATGGCGAGTTGCGAATGGCCGAGCATTGCGCCTTTGGGCCGTCCGGTTGTGCCACCGGTATATTGGAGCAGCGCAATATCGTTGGCCGCATCGATAGCGGGGAAGTCTACGCCCGCCGGGCTGGCCAGGAGATCCTTCCAGCCCAAGGTATTCTGCGAATAGGTGACTTTCGCAATCTTTCCGCGACCCAGCGTGCGCAGAGCCAGCCCCTTGTACCATGGGAGCATGTCCGCCAGCGAGCCGACAACGAGGGTCTCCAACTGCGATTCATCCAGCACACTCGATGCGGTTGCATGGAGTTCGGGAACATCGAGGGTAACCAGTAACCGCGTGCCGGAATCGGCCACTTGCCAGGCAAGTTCCTCGACGGTGTAGAGCGGGGAGAAGTTCACTACGACAGCACCGGCCATCATCGCCCCGTAATACGCGGAGGCGTAGATCGGGACATTCGGAAGGAAGAGACCGACACGGTCCCCCGGGGCGATACCCCTGGCAACTAGCCCTGCCGCGAACCGCCGGGCTTCTTCGAGAATTTCACTATAGGTGTAAGTCCGACCCAGGAAATGAAGGAACGGCGCATCCGGCGCATTCGCGACGGTCTGAGCCAGCAAGTCCGGCAGACTTTCTTCTTTGAACTTCGCGTCCCACGGAGTGGGATGGTGATAGGTGTAGCTACTAACATCCATGTCAATAGCATGGCCAATCCATGCGCAAACGCAAGCAAAAAGGGCGGAAGAAGCCGCTGCCTCTCCCGCCCTTCTCAAATAGGTACCGGGGATCAGACTTCGGGTGCGCCCTCGCCCGCTTTTTCAGCGGCGCGTTTAGCGGTCAGCCATGCTTCCGCTTCGGCTTCCTGTGCTGCCTCGGCCGCTGCCTTTTCATTGGCATCGCGCTCGGCACGCAGTTCTTCGATCAGCTTTTCGCGATCGCTCGTACCGCTTGCAGCGACAGGCGCCTGCTCTTCATCCGAAACGGGAAGGTTTTTCGCTGCCTTGGCAACGACAGCGTCCAGTTCGCGCTGCGAACACAGGCCCAAGGTAACCGGATCCTTGGGCTGGATGTTCTGGATGTTCCAGTGGCTGCGCTCCCGGATCGCGCCAATTGTGTTGCGCGTCGTGCCGATCAGTTTGGAAATCTGCGCATCCGAAACTTCGGGATGATTGCGGATCAGCCAGGCAATGCCATCCGGCTTGTCCTGCCGCTTCGATACAGGCGTGTAACGCGGCCCCTTTGTGCGGCTCACTGCTACCGGCGCGCGCTGCATCTTGAGGCGATATTCGCTGTCCTTCTCGCCCTTGGCAATTTCGTCCTGCGTCAATTCGCCCGAATGCAGCGGATCACGCCCGGTATATTTGCTGCCGGCAAGATCATCGGCCATTGCCTGCACTTCGAGAATGTGGAGGCCGCAGAATTCTGCGATCTGTTCGAAGGTGAGCCCGGTGTTGTCGACCAGCCAGGTAGCGGTCGCATGGGGCATCAGCGGGGTGGGTTGGTCGGCCATGAAAGTGCCTTTTCTCGTATCTGAAAATAGAAGGGCCGCCCCTCGCGGAGCGGCCGTTGCCCTTCCCATGTAGGCGAGAAGGGCGGATTCGGCAAGCAAGTAGAACATTGACCCCTCGCCGCCGAAAGATTCCTTCAGGCAGTCAGGGATTCTCCTTCGACAACGGCAAGCCCGGCCAAAAATTGCTCGGTCGCCGCAACCCAGCTGAATTTCGCGCCGTAATCGGCGCAAGCCGCGCGATCGCAATAGAGAGCGGCATCGATTGCCCGGTCGAGATCATCTGACAGGGCACCTACCGCGTCGATAACCAGATCCTGCGGCCCGGCAACCGGGAAGGCGGCAACCGGTGTTCCGCAGGCCAGAGCCTCGATCATGACCAGCCCGAAGGTGTCGGTTCGGCTCGGAAAAACGAAAACATCCGCGCCGGCATAGCAGCCAGCCAGGTCACGCCCCTCCTTACGTCCCAGGAAGAGAGTTTCGGGGTAGCGGGAGCGCAGGCTTGCAAGCGCGGGGCCGTCACCGACGACCACCTTGCTCCCGGGATGGTCTGCCTCCAGAAACGCCTCGACGTTCTTTTCTACCGCCACTCGGCCGACGTAGAGTTGGATGGGCCTTGGCAATTCGGCATATTCTGGCGGGGCCGGCGCATCTGGCTCGAAACAGGTCATATCGACGCCACGTGTCCAGTGATGAAGCCGGTTAAGCCCATGGGCCCGCAGTTCCTGACGAATACTTTCTGTGGCAACCAGAACGCGGCGAGACGCCCCATGGAACCACTCGATATAATGCCAGAACCAGCGGGCCGGCAGACGTGTTCGTTTAGCGACGTAATCCGGGAATTGCGTATGGTAGGCGGTAGTGAACGGCAGTCCGGTTCGCATGCAATGCCGTCGCGCGGCAAGCCCGAGAGGCCCTTCCGTTGCGATATGAATTGCATCGGGCGCGAATTCGCGAAGCTTTGCCGAGACCGCTCCGGACGGGAATAGAGCCAAGCGGATTTCGGGATAGGTTGGACACGGGAGCGAAAGAAACTGGTCCGGCGAAAGCACAAGGACCTCATGTCCCTGTTTTCTCAGAAGGTCACAGGTGGTCGTCAGCGTACGCACCACACCATTCATTTGCGGCGCCCAAGCATCGGTTACGAGCGCGATGCGTTTCGAATGTGCGGGCGCCGGGGCAACGATGGAGCCGACCTCGGCCGGGATCACGCGGCTGCCAGCTCTCTGCCAGCAGCCGGGACCTGACGCGCGGCGACCTCTTCCGGCCAGTGCAGCAATTCCATCGTGCCATCGAAATGCTCGACCAGTGCGTTGCATCCTTCGACCCAATCCCCGTCATTGTAGTAGGAAACAATTTTACCCTCGTGGGAGAACTCGCGGATTTCGGCGGTGTGGATATGGCCGCACACCACCCCGTCGACACCGCGCTCCCCTGCGGCGCGCGCCACCACCTCCTCATATTTGGAGATGAATTCGACGGCATTCTTGACCTTGTGCTTCGCCGCTTTGCTGATGGACCAGTACGGAAGGCCGAAAAGCTTGCGCACGCTGGCGACCCAGCCGTTGAGCTTCATCATCATGTGATAAAGAGCATCACCGACGAAGGCGAGCCAGCGGTGGGCAAGCATGATCGTGTCGAATTCATCGCCGTGCAGAACCATCAGGCGCCGACCGTCGGCTGTATCGTGAAAGGCTGCGCGGGCTATCTCGACGCCGCCGAAATTCATGCCCGAAAACGGGCGCACCATCTCGTCGTGATTACCGGGAATATAGACGATCCGGGTTCCACGGCGCGCCCGCTTCAGAATGCGCCAGACGATATCATTGTGTTCCGCCGGCCAGTAGACCTTCTTCTTCAGTCGCCAGCCATCGATGATGTCGCCGACGAGATACATCGTTTCGCTATCGGTATGGTCGAGGAAATCGATCAACAAGGCGGCGTTGCAGCCCTTGGTCCCGAGATGGACATCGCTGATCCAGATCGTGCGGTATTTGCGCCGCTCGCCAATGACGCGCTCGGGCACCGAAGGCTGGACGGGCGGAAAGCCCGCGACGTTGGGAAAATCGGAAAAATCTTTCGGCAGTTCGGTCATGGGTAATCCCCCGAAGCTCTCGGAAGATCCATGGCACGCAATTGTTACAGGCGAATCTCGCCTGGGTTACGGTTTGAAGGCGTTGCTACAGTTCGGCGTCAGTCGATATCGCGCACGCGGAGAACGATCTTGCCGATGTGGTCGCCCTCCTCCATCCGCGCATGTGCAGCCGCAACATCGGTGAGGTCGAAGGTCTCGTCCATTACCGGCGCCACGGTTCGATCTTCGAATAAGGGCCAGGCATGGGTTCGGATTTCATCTCCGAGGAGAGCCTTGAATTCATCCGACCGCGGACGAAGCGTCGAACCGGTCATCGTCTGCCGTTTGCTCATCAACTTTGCCATATTGATCTCGGCTTTCGCCCCCCCAAGTGCAGCGATGGTGACATGGCGCCCATCGACCGCAAGGCAATCGAGATTGCGCTGGACGTAGTCGCCAGACACCATATCGAGAATGACGTCAGCCCCCTTGCCGGCGGTGAAATCGTTGACCTTTTCGACGAAATCCTCGGTCTTGTAATTTATCGCAAGATCCGCCCCCAAATCTTTGGCGGCTTTACACTTTTCTGCGCTCCCGGCTGTAGTGATTACTTTCAAGTCAAAGGCCTTGGCCAGCTGGATTGCCATCGTGCCGATCCCGCTTGTGCCGCCATGGACCAGCAGGGTTTCGCCATCCATGGCAAAGCCACGCTCGAACACATTATGCCAGACCGTGAACAGCGTTTCGGGAATGGCAGCAGCTTCAGCCATCTCCATACCTGCAGGAACGGGCAGGCAGTGCCTTTCCTGCGCGAGGCAATATTCTGCGTAACCGCCACCGCTAACGAGGGCACAGACCTTGCGATTCAGCATTTCAGGCGCGACGCCTTTGCCGATGGCGACCACCTTGCCGGATACTTCGAGACCCGGAATGGGTGAAGCCCCCGGTGGAGGGGGATATGAACCTTTGCGCTGGAACACATCGGGCCGATTGACCCCGGCATGGCTGACTTGGATCAGGACCTGATTTTCGCCAGGCTCAGGCAATGGCAGCTTTTCAGGGCGTAGGACGTGGGGTTCGCCTGGTTCGTCAAATCCCATGGCGGTCATGTTTTCAGGTAGTGCGGTCGCCAAGAAAGCCCCCTTGATTGCCTGGAATTCGGCGTGGGAAACGGTGCATTACCCCGCAGGCGTGTTGACAGCAACCAACCTCGGTACGAATGTGCCAAAGATGGAAGAGGACGATCGTCCGCGCCCCAGAGGCGATTCCGCGAGCAAGCTCGCCACAGAAGATCTCGGACCGTATTCGCAGGACGAGCTCGATGAACGGATTGCATTGCTGGAGGCTGAGATAGCCCGCGTGGAATCGCATCGTCTCAGGGCGGCCGCCCACCGGGATGCTGCCGAAGCGCTTTTCGGACGCAAGGACTAGCCGTGGCGCAGGGTCTTCAAACCCGCCACTCGGCCCCCATATTCGTCTATACAGCTTTGGCTAACTTTCGCCGTTTAGGCTGCCCTTATCTCGCATTGCCGCGAGCCCTTCGGAAAAGCAGAGACACAAATGCCCAGTTTTGCCGCAAACCTTGAAAAGACCCTCCACGCCGCGCTGACCGACGCAGGCGAGCGGCGTCATGAATACGCCACGCTGGAGCATCTCCTGCTCGCGCTGATCGGCGATGAGGACGCCGCGCAGGTAATGGCGGCTTGTGGAGTCGACACCGACGAACTGATGGCGGTCGTCAAACAGTATCTCGAGCAGGAGTACCAGTCGCTGAAAAGCGAAGACGGTGCGGATCCGCAACCGACAGCGGGCTTCCAGCGGGTGATCCAGCGCGCGATCCTTCATGTCCAGTCTTCCGGCAAGGACACTGTAACGGGCGCCAATGTGCTAGTTGCCCTTTTCTCCGAGCGGGACAGCTATGCAGTCTATTTCTTGCAGCAGCAGGATATGAGCCGGCTCGATGCGGTAAGTTACATCAGCCACGGCATCGGCAAGGGCGGCAAGCAAGTTGATGGCAAGTCTGCACAAGGGGTGGAAGACACTCAGGGTACAGAGCCCGGGGTGGAGAACGGCAAGAGCGATAAGAAGGAGACTGCGCTCGATCAGTTCACCGTCAATCTCAATAAGAAAGCGGAAGACGGCAAGGTCGATCCGTTGATCGGTCGCGGCCCCGAAGTCGATCGTACGGTGCAAATCCTGTGCCGCCGCTCCAAGAACAATCCGCTTTACGTGGGTGATCCCGGCGTAGGCAAAACCGCCATTGCGGAAGGCCTGGCAAGAAAAATCGTCGAAGGCGACGTACCCGAAGTTCTCGAAGAAGCGGTGATCTATTCGCTCGACATGGGCGCCCTGCTTGCAGGCACACGCTATCGGGGCGATTTCGAAGAGCGGTTGAAGCAAGTCGTCAACGAGCTTGAGGGCATGCCCGAAGCGATCCTGTTCATCGACGAAATCCATACGGTGATCGGGGCCGGCGCGACCAGCGGCGGCGCAATGGATGCTTCGAACCTGCTGAAGCCTGCGCTGTCGAGCGGAGCGATCCGCTGCATCGGGTCGACCACCTACAAGGAATTCCGCAACCACTTCGANAAGGATCGCGCNCTNNTGCGNCGNTTCCAGAAGATCGACGTCAACGAACCNACGATCGANGATACTGTTGCTATCCTCAAGGGTTTGCGCAGCGCCTTCGAGGATCATCACAAGGTCAAATATACGTCCGATGCGATCAAGACTGCCGTCGAACTGTCTGCGCGTTACATCAACGACCGCAAGCTGCCAGACAAGGCGATCGATGTGATCGACGAAGTCGGCGCCATGCAGATGCTGGTTCCGCCCAGCCGCCGGAAAAAGAAGATTACCTCGAAGGAAATCGAAGCAGTCATCGCGACCATGGCTCGCATCCCGCCGAAATCTGTATCCACCGACGATAAGAAGGCGCTCCAAAACCTCGATCGCGATCTCAAGCACGTCGTGTTCGGACAGGATGCAGCGGTCGATAAGCTGGCGACTGCGATGAAACTGAGCCGCGCAGGCCTACGCGATCCGGACAAGCCGATCGGGTCGTTCCTGTTCTCGGGCCCGACTGGGGTCGGTAAAACCGAAGTGGCGAGTCAGCTCGCCAGCATCATGGGCATCGAGCTGAAGCGTTTCGACATGTCCGAATATATGGAACGCCACAGCGTTTCCCGGCTGATCGGTGCGCCTCCCGGCTATGTCGGCTATGATCAGGGCGGACTTCTCACCGATGCCATCGACCAGAACCCGCACTGCGTGCTTCTCCTAGATGAAATCGAGAAGGCACATCCGGACCTGTTCAACATCCTGCTGCAAGTGATGGATAACGGTCGACTGACCGATCATCACGGCAAAACGGTCGATTTCCGCAATGTGGTGCTCATCATGACCACCAATGCCGGCGCATCGGACATGGCAAAACAGGGTATCGGCTTTGGCGACGTATCCAGGGAAGATGCGAGCGAGGAAGCGGTGAAGCGCATGTTCACCCCCGAATTCCGCAACCGTCTCGATGCGATCGTCCCCTTTGCTTACCTCGGCAAAAACACCGTCGCACGCGTGGTCGACAAGTTCATTCTTCAGCTCGAACTGCAACTGGCGGAACAGAATGTCGACATTCAGTTCGACAAGGAAAGCCGCGCTTGGCTCGCCGACAAGGGGTACGACAGGCTTTACGGCGCACGCCCGATGGGCCGCCTGATCCAGGAGAAGATCAAGCAACCCCTGGCCGAGGAGCTGTTGTTCGGCAAACTGGCCGACGGAGGCGAGGTCGCGGTGACGATGAAGGACGGAAAGCCCGCTTTCGAACTCACGCCGGCGCCGCCCAAGTCAAAACCCAAGAAAAAGGCGGCTAGCAGCGAAAGGCCCGGTGCCGATGCGAGCGAAAGCGAGGAATCGGACGACGGCGAAAGCTAAGCGTCCGACAACCATTTATCCGAGGGGTCGACATTCGTCGGCCCCTCTTTGTATTTCGTACTGTAAAATCAGCCTTTGTCTTGCTGCCGCCTCTGATAATCCATAGGCTTGCCTTACTACAGGGTAGGGGGTCTCATGTCGGTTCTGGAAGTTCGCAACCTCGTCAAGCAGTTCGACAACGTGCTGGCGGTTGATGACTTGTCATTCTCGGTATCGTCGGGAGAGATATTCGGTTTTCTCGGCGGCAATGGTGCTGGAAAAACCACGACGCTTCGCATGGTTCTGGACATTATCCGTCCAACGTCTGGGAAGATTACCGTTCTTGGAGGGGCTCCCGACCGACGCCAAGCTAATGCCATAGGATTCCTGCCCGAAGAACGCGGCCTCTATTCCGGCATGAGCGCAATCGACACCATCATCTATTTCGGCCGCCTGAAGGGGATGAGCCCCGGCGCTGCGCGCGCGCGGGGAATGGCTTTGCTTGATCGATTTGACCTCGGTGAGCGTGCGAAGAGCGATATCGGCGACATGTCGAAGGGCATGGCACAGAAGGTCCAACTCGCGACTGCGCTGGTAAACGATCCCGACCTTCTCATGCTGGACGAGCCCTTCTCTGGTCTTGATCCGGTTAACCAGGGACTTCTCGAGAATGAAATTCTGGAAGCCTCAAACCGCGGCGCAGCAGTCATATTCTCGACCCACGTGATGCAGCATGCCGAACGCCTGTGCGATCGCCTGCTGCTCCTGCGGAAGGGCAGCAAGCGCTTCGAAGGAACCCTGTCCGAAGCTCGCGCGCAATTGCCCGCCACCATCAAGGCCGTGGCGAAAGTCGACCTCGGATCTCTACCCGGCGTGGCCTCTGCAAAACAGGTCGGGTTGGATGACGACGGATGGCCTGAATGGCGGGTCGCACTCAATCAGGGTGTGCCCGCAGGCAACGTCCTCGAACACTGCTCCGCTAACGGCATTGCCCTGCGCCGCTGGGATGAACGCAGCGCGAGCCTTCACGATATTTTCGTCCAGCTCGTTGGCGATGAGGGAGTTCAGGCATGATCAACAATGTTTTTCTCGTTGCCCGCCGCGAGATCCGCCAGATCCTTTCCATGAAAAGCTTCTGGTTAACCCTGCTGATCCTTCCAGTAGCTCTGGCACTGGGCCCATTGCTGGGAGAAAGCCTGACTGATCGTGAACCGACCCGCGTAACAGTCGTCGATCGTTCCGGAGGGGCTGCAGCCGAGGCGCTGGAGGCTCGCTTTACCGAAGATGCCGATCGCAACCAGTTGCGCAGCCTGTCCCGCTATGTCCAACGTTATGACCTCCAGCCCGCCGACCAACCGGCGCCCTGGCTCCAGCACGATAGATGGTACACAAGCGAGGATATCGCTTCCTTCCGCGATGCGGGAGGCGTTGAAGGCGCGGTGGCTCAACTGGATCGGATCCGTCCCGAAGGAGTGCCGGAATTCGAACCCGCCACGGCGGATTATGAATTCCAGCCGACGCCTCGAAGTCTCATGGACAAAGAAGGCCAGGAGTTTGCCAATGAAGCCCAGGCGCTTTTCGAAAGCGATAGCGACGAGGCGCCAGAAATAGTCGTGCTCGTTGGTGAGAACTATCCTGCTGACCCGCAGATAGGGCTGTTCTCGGCCAACCAGCCCAATGCGAGCTTCGTAACGGCAGTTCAGGAGACCCTTACCGGCGATCTGCGGACCCGCCTGCTCATCCAGCGGGGAATATCCGCAAACGACGCGGTGGCGATTCAATCCGCCGCGCCAGCGATTGCGGTCAGTACCCCGCCCCCCGGCGGCGGAGCCCGGGAATCGCTCTTGGTACGTTCCATCGTGCCACTCGCCTTGGCCTATATCCTGATGATGAGCCTCATGCTCTCAGGTAGCTGGATGTTGCAGGGAAGCGTCGAGGAACGATCAAACAAGCTCTTGGAATCTTTGCTGGCTTGTATCCGACCGGAAGAACTCATGTACGGAAAGCTTCTTGGTGGGCTGAGTGTCGGTCTGCTCATGCTGCTGGTCTGGGCCGGATGCGCAGCTGTGGCCGCTTATGCCACTCAGGGGGTGATTGCCGATTTGATCCGCCCCGCGCTCGAGCCAATCGCATCTCCCGGCATCATCTTGGCGATCGTCTATTTCTTTATCGCCGGCTACATTGGCATTTCGGTTATTTTCGTTGCCATCGGAGCGATGGTAGATTCGATGAGCGAAGCACAGGGCTATCTCATGCCCGTCCTGCTCGCCATTCTGTTGCCCATCACATTCCTGCTGCAGGCCATTATCGCCGGGCAGGATGGGCTTCTAGTCCAGATTCTCACCTGGGTCCCGTTGTGGACGCCGTTTGCCATTCTCGCCCGCCTGGGCATGGGGGTCGAGACATGGGTTCTGCTGGGAAGCGGGTTATTGCTCGCCATCTCGATTGTGATCGAGCTCGTTTTCTTGGGGCGGCTGTTCCGGGCGAGCCTCCTTGCGACCGGGCAGAAGCCGACATTGAAGCGTATCCTGGAGCGGTTCACTGCGAAACCGGAATGAGAAGCATGCCATTAGGCGAATCGATCTAAACTGCTGCGTTGGAGCGTGCCAGGACCGTTCATCAGGCAAGAAGCTGGTGAATATCATGTCAGATCCTCTTGCACAGGCTCCAGCTCCACTGAGGATACTATGAGAAAACTACGCGCAATCGTACTGATGACCGGACTTTCAGCTCTGATGGTTGCGCCAGCCGGCGCTTTCACGGATCCAACCAATTCGGACATCGCTCCCTACACTGCACTTTCGGGTGCCCCTATGGATGCGATCAAGCAAGCCATGGAGACAACCCATCTTGGCTTGTCTCTGCGAGTGGATCCAAAAAGCAAATCTATTGCCGGAATTGCACGGTATACTGTTCAGGCTCTGTCCGAGTTGAACGCAGTCGAATTCGACCTCGATCCGCGTTTCAAAATTACTTCCATCTCAATCGATGGTGTCGAGCTGGGATTAAGCGAATGGAGGAACGATGGCGGTAAGCTGATAATCGACCTACCTTATGCGGTTGGCAAAGCAGATTATGTCGATGTCCAAATCGCTTATGGAGGGCAGCCCCGGATCGCTCCTAATGCGCCATGGGATGGTGGCTTCGTATGGGCAAAAACCCCAGCCGGACAAGATTGGGTAGCCACTGCGGTACAGGGTACAGGCTGCGACCTTTTTTGGCCCTGCCTCGATCATCCAACCAAGCGCGTAGGCATGCTCGATCTTTCCGTAACCGTACCGGCCCCCTTGGTAGTGGCCGCAAACGGCAGGCTGTCAGGTGTGGAGCATAATGGAGAGTGGTCGACTTATCGCTGGCAGGCCAAATACCCCAACGATTATGGTGTGTCCTTGCAAATCGGTCCATACGAAACAGTCCGCACTGACTACAAGAGTCGACATGGCAATTCCTATCCCATCACGTTCTGGCACTTGCCGGGTCATCATGACCAAGCCACTCGCCTTGTAGGCGAAATGGAAGATTATCTCGATTTCTTCGAAAGCAAGATCGGACCCTATCCCTTCGGCGACGAAAAGGTAGGGGTAGCGGAGACACCCCATAAGGGCATGGAGCACCAGACGATTAATGCCTACGGCAACAAATTCGTCCTTTCTGCCGAAGGATATGACGAGCTCATGCAACATGAATTCAGTCATGAGTATTTCGCGAATCAGCTAACGGGAAAACGAGTGGCAGACCTTTGGCTGCATGAAGGGCTGGGAACCTACATGCAGCCGCTCTACCTCGACTGGAAAGATGGCCGCATGGCCTACAACGCAAAGATGTCGGACCTTAGAAAACGCATCGTTTCAAAGGTCCCCGTTGCTCCCGCGGTAGAGGTGCAGAGCACGCTTTACGACGATAGAGAAAAAGGCTGGGGTGGGGATATTTACTATAAGGGCGCGTGGATCGCTCACACCCTTAGGTATCTAGTTGGAGATGAAGCGTTCTTCAGGTCACTCACGCGGCTAGTTTATGGGCGCGCCACTCCGAAGCCTGGAAATTTTGGACATCAAGTCGCCAGCACGGATGATTTCCAGCGAATTGTAGAAGAAGAATACGGTAGCGAGTTGGATTGGTTCTTCAATACCTACCTCCGCGAAGCTGAATTGCCAAAGTTGAGCGTCACGCGCAGCGGTTCTCGTTTAAGCTTGGTGTGGGAGACCGTGTCCGAAGACACTTTCGCGATGCCTGTCGAGATTCGTATCGAGGGAGATGTTCAAACCGTCGCAATGCCCGAAGGACACGCGACCGTCACGCTTCCATTCGTCGATGCCCACGTAACGATCGATCCTTACTCCAAGGTTTTGCGCGAGAATGAAGCTATCGGGGCCTGGCGGAGTCAGGAAGCGGCCGATCGACAGAAGAAGCAAGCGAAATAGAAGCCTGAATAACCAGGAACAAGGCGAGCATGGCAAGACTTTAAGGGGAAGTCATGCCCGCGCCCTTTTCCTGGATCAGACCCGAACCGCACGGGATTTATATCTCCCCGGCAGATTGCTGGGTCGATCCGTCGCGAGCAGTGGACCGGGCCCTTGTCACTCACGGACATGCGGATCACGCTCGCGGAGGGCATGGAGAAACGGTCGCCACGCCCGAGACGCTCGCGATCATGGAGTTGCGTTATCGAACAGGGGCGCAGGATGAAGCCGGGGAAATTCCCCACCGCGCCGTTCCGGTTCAATATGGCGAGACAATACGATTAAAAGGCGGCGTCGACGCTACCTATATTCCCGCTGGCCATGTTCTCGGCAGCGCACAGATATTGCTCGAACATAGCGGCGAGCGAGTGATTATTACGGGCGATTACAAGCGCCGCGAAGATCCGACCTGTCCTCCTTTCGAAGTTACTTCCTGCGATGTCTTCATCACCGAGGCAACTTTCGGCCTGCCTGTTTTTTGCCATCCCCCCATCGAAGAAGAGATGGAGAAGCTCCTCGAGCGCCTATCGGCTTATCCCGATCGCTGCGTGCTTGTTGGCGCCTATGCGCTCGGCAAGGCGCAGCGCGTTATAGCTGAACTTCGCGGGGCAGGACATCATCAGCCCATCTATCTCCATGGCGCGATGGAAAAGATGTGCAGGCTGTATGAAGATCACGGGGTAACCCTTGGTGAGCTACGATTGGTAGCTGACTATACGAAGGATGATATCCGCGGTCATATCGTCATTTCTCCGCCTTCCGCGCTCAATGATCGCTGGAGCCGGCGCTTGCCCGACCCTATCACTGCCATGGCCAGCGGCTGGATGCGTGTTCGCCAGCGGGCCCGGCAACGCAATGTCGAGCTGCCGCTGGTCATCTCTGACCACGCGGATTGGGGTGAATTGACTCGCACCATCAAGGAGGTGGGTGCGCAGGAGAACTGGATAACCCACGGGCGCGAGGATGCTTTGCTGCGGTGGTGCCAGCTTCATCAGCGTAAAGCACGCGCCCTCGCGATGGTGGGGTATGAGGACGAGGACGATTAGCCGGTGGAAGAGTTCGCCCGCCTGATCGACGCCCTCGTCTACACGCGCTCGCGCAACGAAAAGCTGCGCCTGATCGCGGAATATCTTCAACAAACGCCCGATCCGGATCGAGGGTGGGCCCTAGCCGCTCTGTCCGACGGTCTGGATTTCCCAGCTGTAAAAAGCTCCACCATCCGCAATCTTCTGAAGGATCGGATCGATCCCGTTCTCTGGACGCTGAGCAGGGACTTCGTCGGCGATACGGCCGAAACTGCCAGCCTGCTCTGGCCAGCACCGGATCACCCTCCATCGCCCCCGACGGTGAGCGAGACGATCGAGTTGCTTTCGGCCATGAATCGAAAGTCGGTCCTCGGGGAATTGCCGAAGCTGCTCGACCGCCTGGATCCTTCGGGGCGCTATGCCCTGCTCAAACTTGCGACAGGGGGAATGCGGATCGGCGTATCCTCGCGTCTTGCGAAGACTGCATTCGCCCAGGCTTTTGAAGTGTCCGTAGATGAGGTCGAGGAATATTGGCACGGACTCTCCCCGCCCTACGCCGATCTCTTTTCATGGGCCGCGGACGGATCCGCCCCGCCCGATATCGAAAACTTGCCGACCTTCCGGCCATTCATGCTCGCTCATCCGTTAGAGGAGACAATTGTCGACCTCCAGGACTACGCGGCGGAATGGAAGTGGGACGGGATACGCGTGCAGCTTGTGAGAGCCGGTGGAGAGACCCGACTGTTCTCACGTTCAGGCGACGATATTTCCGGGACGTTTCCGGAATTCCTGGATGCTTTGCCCATGAATGCCGTCCTCGACGGTGAGTTACTTGTTCGCGGCAACACACAGGGTGGCGATGTCGGGGGAGCGGCCAGCTTCAACGCGCTTCAGCAGAGACTGGGCCGCAAGACCGTTTCGAAAAAGATGCTGCAGGAATATCCTGCATTCATACGGCTCTATGATGCCCTGCTGATCGACGGTGAAGATGTGCGCGCCCTTCCGTGGGCAGCGCGGCGCGCTCGGCTTGAAGCTCTGGCGTCACGCCTTCCCGATACTCATTTCGACTTGAGTTCTGTTGTGGAAGCCACTGATTTCGATGACCTTTCACGGATTCGAGAGAGCAGTCGCGAAGACGCCATCGAAGGTCTGATGCTCAAACGCAAGGACAGCCCTTATATCGCCGGGCGGCGCGTCGGATACTGGTATAAATGGAAACGCGATCCACTGCTGATCGATTGTGTGCTCATGTATGCGCAGCGGGGCAGCGGCAAGCGGTCGAGCTTCTTTTCGGACTACACCTTCGGCTGCTGGGACGGCGATCCCGATGGAGGCGCCGATCTGTTGCCGGTAGGCAAAGCCTATTCGGGCTTCACCGACGAAGAGCTCAAGAAATTGGATAAGCATGTGCGCCAGAACACCATCAATCGTTTTGGCCCCGTGCGCGAGACCGAGAAGACTCTAGTATTCGAGGTAGCCTTCGACAGCGTTCATGAAAGCAAGCGGCACAAATCGGGGTTGGCAATGCGCTTCCCGCGTATTCACCGTATCCGGTGGGATAAGCCCCCGCATGAGGCTGACCGAATAGAGTCCTTGAGGGCGTTAATCGCCGATTGAGTTCATTAGTCAGCAGATTGACCGGCTGTGCGCCAACCTAGATATCTATCCTGAACGACTTATCGCGAGCGGCGTCGCCCCGTATGAGCCGACAGCGCGATTTCGCGACCCCATAGGCTAACGCGAGCATTTCGCAGAGCGCACGGTTGGCTGCCCCGTCCTGAGGCTTGGCGCGTGTCTTTATTACCAGTCGGCCTTCTTCGACCTTCATTGCATCCTGCCGCGCTCCGGGCGTTGCCTTTACCCGGACACGCCCCTCTGCATCGAGAAGTGCGTGCAATTCGGCACGATCGGGAAACTCAGCTACGGAGCGCTTCATCGACGGCACTCGAATGCAATTTCGCGTTTTCGGCGTAGTGTGCCACGCCCATACGCATGCCCTCGATAGCGGCCTCGGTCAGGTCTTTCAGCTTTTTCGCCGGCCGGCCCGCCCAGAGCTCCCTTTCTCCCATGACCTTACCTTCGGTCAGCATCGCACCCGCGGCCAGCATCGCATCGCTTGCGATCACGGCTTTATTCATCGCTATCGCGCCGAGGCCGACGAAGCCGCGGTTTTCGATCCGACACCCGTGGATCATGGCCATATGTCCGATGAGGACATCGTCACCAATGATCAGCGGGCTGCCGTCAGGATCGCCGGGACGTTCCGGATCGCAATGGAGCACGCTGCCATCCTGAACATTGGTCCGTTCACCGATGATGATGCGGCTGACGTCTGCGCGAAGGACGCAGTTGTACCAGATGGAACTGCCTGCCCCGATGGAAACGTCCCCAATGATGGTGCAGCCAGGCGCGATAAAGGCGCTCTCGTGGATTACCGGTGACTTGCCGTTGATCGGAATGATATTGACGCCGGGATGGCTCTTCATGGCTGACTCTCCCATTGCTGTTTCGTCAGACTATAGAGGATGGTGCGGCGATCAGCCGGAGGAAAGGCAGGATCGTCGAAATCGAGGTCTTCCCTACGGGTCATGCCAAGCTTTTCCATCAGCCTCCAACTAGGTTCGTTGGATGTGCTGGTCAGTGCGACAACGTGTGGGGCCCCTACTCTGAGGAACGCCCATTCAAGGATCGCCCGCACGGCTTCTTCGGCATAGCCACGACGCCAGCGATCTTCGCGGATCAGCCAGCCGATCTCGTGATCGCCCACGTTTTTAGCCAGTTCATTATCGACCAGTTTCATTCCCGCATGGCCGACGAATTCGCCGCTTTCCTTTTCGATTAGAAAAAGAAAGCTGAAGCCGTAACGCGCCTGAAGCTGCATGCTCTTCGCGTGCTTCGCTTCGATCTCGTGCAGTTCCTTCGGCCCGCCCAATCTCTCCATAACCGCAGGGCTATTGAGCAGTTGATACTGAAGTTCTGCATCGCCTTCCCCGATCGTTCGCAGGACTAGCCGCTCGGTTTCAGCGATGATGTCAGGCATCGAGCCCTCGCCACGCTTCGCGTGCGATAGAATATACGATGATCGTATCATCTCCAAAATCCGAATTGGGGAAATCTAGATCCTCGCGCCGCGTCATTCCAAGTCGCTTCATCAGCCCCCAACTCGCGCTGTTTGGAGCGACTGTAAGCGCAATTACTTGATCGACTTCGAAGCGTTTAAATGCAATGTCGAGAGCCGCGGCGGCAGCTTCCTTAGCATAGCCATGGCCCCAAGCATCTTCGCGAAGGCGCCAGCCGACCTCCATTTCACCCAAAGGTCCGCCCTGCTGGTTAGACCTTTTCAGGCCACAGAATCCGAGGATGACGCCATCGTCCCTGCGCTCGACAGCCCAGAAAGTATGTCCGTGATCTTGCTGATAAGTCAGCAGTCTCTGCTGTGCGGCCGAACGCTTGGCGTCATCGCAAACACCGCCGAGCCATTCCATGACGGCAGGCGTATTGGTTGCCTGCCAGAACGGTTCCCAGTCGCTGTCCTGCCAGTCGCGCAGCAAAAGGCGATCAGTTTCGTAACGGAATTCAGCCATTGAGGAGCCGCGCGGCAAGCGGAGCATGGTAACTGAGAATTCCCGAGCATCCGGCACGCTTGAATGCGATCAGCTTTTCCATGAGAAGCGCCTCGCGATCCGCAATCCCGGCGGCCGCGCCGGCTTCGATCAAGGCGTATTCGCCGCTGACCTGATAGGCGTAGACCGGCACGCCGAATGTTTCTTTCGCGCGCCAGATCACGTCCAGATAAGCAAGCCCGGGCTTCACCATCACACTGTCGGCCCCCTCGGCAATGTCCATCGCGATTTCACGAAGCGCTTCGTCGCCGTTCGCCGCGTCCATCTGATAACTCTTCTTGTCGGCCTTTAGTAGTCCGCTCGAGCCGACCGCATCGCGGAAAGGCCCGTAGAACGCGGACGCGTATTTCGCCGCATAAGCCATGATTTGAACATTCGGCTTGCCGTTCATCTCGAGAGCCATGCGGATTGCCTTCACGCGGCCGTCCATCATGTCTGATGGGGCAACGATGTCGGCCCCCGCTTCGGCCTGCGTGACTGCCTGATCGACCAGAATTGCCACCGTGTCGTCGTTCAGTACATACCCGTTGTCATCGATGAGCCCGTCCTGACCGTGGCTGGTATAGGGATCGAGCGCGACATCCGTGAGAATGCCGATATCGTTTCCGCAGGCGTCACGGATAGCCCGGATGGCACGACACATCAGATTGTCAGGGTTGAGAGCTTCATCCCCGCGGTCGCTGCGCTTTTCCGCAGGTGTATTGGGGAAAAGCGCGACGCATGGAATGCCCAGCTCCACAGCCTCGCGAGCCCGCTTGGCGATGCCATTGACCGACCAGCGCGATACGCCAGGCAGGCTGGTTACCGGTTCTTCTATGTCATTTCCGCCAGTAACGAAAAGCGGCCAGATCAGATCTGCCGGGGTCAGAATGGTCTCTCGAACCATCGCCCTGCTCCAACTATGGGCTCGGCTACGGCGCAAACGGGTGGCGGGATAAGCTGCATTGATCATGCAGCGAGGCATTGCCGTAAAGCGGCGATCTACGCAATCCGCGGGTCTGTCAGCCTATCTCACGCGGGCGGTCGAGCTTGTCGATTTCTCGAGCAGGTGCTTCGGCGGCAGACTCTTCCGCGGTAGGCGCCAGATCGGCCAGGGCCGCTCCTTCTTCCACTTCTTGCAGGATGCCCAACGCGCTCCTGAAGCGTTCCAGCTCCGGACCGGAAAGCTGTTTGCGCGTTACAAAGCTGACCGACGCGGGGTTGATGGCACGGCCACCCTGATACATTTCGTAATGAAGATGCGGTCCGGTGGAGAGGCCAGTCGACCCGACATAGCCTATGACCTGACCACGCCGTACCGAGGCCCCGCGGTTCACCGCGATGCGGCTCATATGACAATAGCGCGTGTCTATACCATTGGCATGGCGAATGCGGACAGCATTGCCGCAGCCACCCATTCGGCCAGCACCGATAATGCGGCCATCCGTAACCGCCACAATAGGCGTGCCATGCCGCGCCTTGAAATCGACGCCTGAATGCATTCGCTTGTATCCCAAGATGGGATGCCGGCGCATGCCGAAGCTCGAGCTCATCCGGCCTGGCACCGGCGCCACAAGACCGCCCTTCTCCTCGCCGACACCCTTGGCATCGTAAAAATCGCCGTCCGCGCCCCACCGCATCAGCTGCAAGCTTCCCCGTCCGCTGCGTTCCAGCCCGGCGAAGAGCAATTGTCCGGCCTGCCGTTCGCCGGTGGCCGCCCGGCGGTGGGAAACAATCATGTCGAAAGTATCCGAAGCCTGCACTTCACGCTGGACATCGACCTGGCTGCCCAGAGCCTTGAGATAAGCCTGAACAGCGCTGGCGGGGGCTCCCGCAGCGCGTGCGGACCGATAGAGACTGTCTCCCACGGTTCCGCGGATTCGCAGCGGCGTTTCGTCTACTCTGATCGTGCGGCGAGTGAGGTTGAGTGCGCCGCCCGGTTGCAATCGGTCGACCTTCAGTTCGAGGTCGAAGCGGGCCCTGAAGCTCAGCTTCTCCAAGGGCCGTTGCGCGCCCGGTTCTGGACGACGCCCCAGGGTAATATCGATCTGGGTACCCGGCTCAAGTTCTTCGAGCGGTACTGCCCTGCCGATCAACGATGCAACATTATCTGCCTCGTCACCCCCAAGCCCGGCACGGCGGAGCATTCTGTCCAAGCTATCGCCTCGGCCAAGCGTGGCCAGCATCTGCATCTGCGGGCGTTCGGGAGCTTCAGCCAGCGGGCGGACCAGCGCAGTGGGACCCATCTTTCGCCCCGTATCCGCACCGAGCGCCAGGGGCATGATCACTTGGCTGCGATATTCGCTGCGTATCGCTGCGTCGTTTGGCAGGGGTGATGCTGCCTCCAAGGGTGCGAAATCCGGCCAGAATGCCAAGGCAACAACCGATAGCCCGACAAGTGTTCCAAGACCCCGGAACCAGCGGCGTGATCCAATATCCGCACCCAGATCGGGTGCGATATCGAAGCTTTCGATACGCGAATAGACTTTCTGTCGAAGTGACTGCTTTCCTGAAGGACGCGCGGCTTCCCCTCTGGCCGCAGAGATCTCAGTAGCAGCTTCACCTGCGAGATTTTCATTCGCGGAAAGGTTCACCCTTACCCCTCGTCCAGTTGGCCGTCTTTGCTTTGACCCACCGCATCTGACCATTGGTGACAGGCGCCCTCATATCGAAACAAAGTGAATTTCTCGCTAACTTTCGGCAGACCGAGTCTCGCAAGCGACCAATCGAAGCCAAAATTCCGCCGCCGGTTGCGCAGGAAATCCGAGACTGCCACTTAGGGGCAGTGACAGACGCCTCCATCAAGGCGGTCCTCGGACCCACCAATACCGGCAAGACCCACCTCGCCATCGAGCGCATGTGCGCGCATTCGAGCGGCGCCATGGGTTTTCCGCTGCGCCTGCTGGCGCGCGAAGTCTATGACCGGGTGGTTGCCATCAAGGGCGAGAAGCAGGTCGCCCTTATCACCGGCGAACAGCGTATCGAACCACCTGATGCTCGCTACCTGTGCTGTACGGTAGAGGCCATGCCGCGGACAGCCAACGAAAGCGCGTTCGTCGCATTGGATGAAGCGCAATTATCTGCCAATCGTGAGCGAGGACATGTATTCACCGACCGTCTCCTGAATACGCGCGGACGAGAGGAGACGATGCTGTTGGGGGCGGCCACGCTTGCCCCGATGATCCACGCACTGATTCCGCGGGCTGAAATCTCCGAACGGCCGCGATTCTCGACCCTGTCTCATATCGGTCCGCGCAAACTCTCCCGGCTTCCACCTCGCAGTGCGATCGTCGCCTTCAGTGCGGAACAGGTTTACGCGGTGGCCGAAATGCTTCGCCGCTTCCGTGGAGGGGCCGCCGTGGTCATGGGGGCCCTGTCGCCCGAGACGCGCAACAAGCAGGTCGAACTATTCCAAAACGGAGAGGTTGATTATATCGTTGCCACCGATGCCATCGGGATGGGGCTCAATCTCGATGTGACCCATGTGGCATTCGCGGGTCTCACCAAATTCGATGGGCTCCGCATGCGGCGGCTTCACCCAGCCGAGATGGCGCAGATTGCCGGTCGCGCCGGACGTCATCAGCGCGACGGGACCTTCGGCACGCTAGCGGGCGCAGGGGGTAAGACGGGCCCCTCGCCCGAATTCACCGATGAAGAAATCTATGCGATCGAGGAACATCGTTTCGCGCCGATCACGAAGCTCTTCTGGCGCGAGCCGGAACCCCGCTTCGATTCGATTGGGGCGCTTATTGCTGATCTCGAATCGCCACCCGAACATGAGGCATTGCGTCTTGCCCCAGAAGCGATCGACCTGGCGACACTCAAGCGATTATCCGAAGAACCCATCGCTGCTTCGGTTCGGGGCGCGGGACAGGTGAGGCGCTTCTGGGAGGCTTGCTCCCTGCCAGATTTCCGTGCGCGAGGGCCGGATGTCCACGCTCGCTTCGTAGCTCGGCTCTGGCAGGACTTGGCCCAGGGCTATATCGGGGCCGATTATGTTGCCGCCAGAATCTCCGAACTCGACAATACGAGCGGCGACATCGATACTCTGCAGGGGCGGATCGCGGCGATCCGCAGCTGGGCCTATATTTGCCAGAGGCCGGATTGGGTGCTTGCACGCGATGAAATGGCGGCGCGCGCTCGCGGGGTCGAAGCCAAACTGTCGGATGCGCTCCACGCTCGTCTGACCGAACGATTCGTTAATCGAAGGACTGCAATCTTGATGAAATCCCTGGGACAGGACGCTTCCATGCTCCCGATAACGCTCGCCGAGGATGGCACTTTGCTGGTGGAAGACGAAGCTCTCGGCAAGGTCGAAGGGTTTCGCTTCACGGTCGATCCATCTGCGAACCACGCGGATCGCAAGATGCTGTTGTCGGCTGCCGAAAAAGGTCTCCCGCGGATCCTGGGTGAGCGAGCACAGGCGCTGGCGACCTCGGACATGGAACAGCTCGAGCTGGCCCGCGGCGCGATCCGGTGGAACGGTCAGCTCCTGGCTAGGCTCGAACCTCGTGACGGGCAGGTGAAACCTGCGCTGGAGCCATCCCGCGAAGTCGCGACCCTTCCCGAAGGTCCGCGCAAGATGCTGCTCGAGGCCATTGATGCATGGCTCGACAAGAAGCTCGAACCGCTCGAACCGCTCCGCCGCATGCATATCGCCTCCGCGAATCCAGAGGCCGGGTCGCAGGCGCGTGCTCTCTTGCTGAACCTCGTTTCGGGACATGGATTCGTCACCCGCGAGAAGGCAGGTATCGAACATCTGCCCAAAGAAATGCGGCCCTTCCTGCGGAAGATCGGCGTGACGTTCGGTGCTCTCGACATTTTCGCACCGCCGCTTTTGAAACCTGCACCACGGCAGCTCCTCAGCGCACTGGGAGTTGATCGTCGTCCGCTCCAAGAAGCAATGCTGCCGGTAATCCCCGACCAGAAGAAGCTTCCCTCGGGCTACCGTCACGCAGGCAGCCAGGCCATCCGTCTTGATCTTGCCGAAAAGATATTTCGTGCCGCTCACGAAGCGCGCGCCAAAGCAGACAAGAATCGCAAGTTCCGTTTCGATCTGTCCCTTCCCATTTCCATCGGGTTGGAAGAGAAGAATGCCGAACGCTTACTGGGGCAGGCTGGATTCCGCGTACAACGCTCGAAACCTCTTGAAGAGGGCGCTTTTGGCCCACCCAGGCCAGCGATCTGGGAATGGCGACCCTCCCGGCGTAAGCAGGTTCAGCGCGGTCCTGCGCGAAGCCAGCCTGCCCGCGAGGGGAGCGCTTTTGCGGGCCTCGCCGAACTGATGAAGCAAGGCTGACGTTTGCGGATCGACCGCCTGCTTTGCATGTTGCGCTTTTCGCGCACGCGCAGCGCGGCCCAGAAACTCGTAGAGGAAGGGCATATCCGCCTGAATGGCGAACGGGTGGTGCGCGGAAGCCGGGATGTAGCCGTTGGCGATGTCCTTACCCTGCCACTGGGGAAAGCGGTGCGTCTGGTCGAAGTGCTCGCCCTTCCCGAGCGCCGCGGCCCCCCGCGAGACGCGCAGGAATGTTATCGGGAACTTGACCCCGGCGCATGAATAGCCATAGCAGCGCTCACACACACTACTCACAGGGAAAACGCACCCCATGACCTATGTCGTCACCGACGCCTGTATCAAATGCAAATACACAGACTGCGTCGAGGTCTGCCCGGTCGATTGCTTCTATGAAGGCGAGAACATGCTCGTCATCAATCCGTCGGAATGCATCGATTGCGGTGTGTGCGAACCGGAATGCCCGGCTGAAGCCATCCTGCCTGACACCGAAGACAACCTCGAGAAATGGCTCGAGTTGAATACCAAGTTCAGCGCCGAATGGCCGAATATCACCGGTCAGAAGGAGCCGCCTGCCGACGCCGACGAACACAAGGGCGAAGAAGGGAAATTCGACAAGTACTTTTCGCCAGAACCGGGCGAAGGGGACTAAGCCCCATCATCGGCAATTTTTCGGACCTCAGGGCAGCCTGGGCGGCGGGGAGCAAGGACAATATCTCGCTCATCGCTGCCGGGATTGCGCATTACGCTCTTTTGGCGCTGGTGCCAGCGCTCGGGGCACTCGTTCTCGCCTATGGTGTCTTTGCCGATCCCCAGACAGTAGCCAGACACATACAGCTGCTGTCGGACAATCTGCCAGCGGCTGCGGCTGAGATTATCGGCGATCAACTTCGCAACGTGAGCGAAGGTGCGACGGGGGCGAAAGGGCTCGGCCTGGTCGCATCATTGGCAGTCGCAATCTTCGGCGCGCGGAATGCCGCACGCGCGTTGATGACCGGCCTGAACATAGCCTTCCATGCGGATGAGATGCGGGGTTTTCTTCGCGCCAACTTCGTAGCGCTCGCCATTACGGCGGGGGGCATCGGAGGCCTCGTCATTATCGGCGGCGCATCGGCTGCTTTGGCCCTTATTTCCGGGCCGCTGGGCGCTCTTGCCAGTTTCTGTTTTCTGGCAGGGTCTGCCATTCTGTCCGCGGCGGTGCTCTACCGGTACGCACCCAACCAGCCCGCCCCGGATTGGCGGGCAGCTCTTGCCGGTGGCGTTGTTTTTGCTGTCGGCTGGATCGCTGCCACGGCTGGTTTCGCCTTTTATGCAGCGAATTTCGGGAGCTACAACGCAACCTACGGTTCGCTTGGAGCTGTCGTCGTTCTTATCACTTGGTTCTACGTCAGCGCGCTTATGCTCCTGCTTGGCGGCGAGCTGACCGCCCTTAAGGCAAGCATCGCCAAACCCGAACGGGGATAGCGACACAGACTCGCAATATTCGGTTTGTTGTGCTATATAATGCAACAACTGTACCGGTTGGCCCGGGCAGAAATAAGAGTTGAAAGGGCCGCTCACCCGCAACGTCATCTGAAGAACGCCGCCGCGAACCTGAAATGGATCGCGGTGAACCGGCTTCGTGGCGCTGCCCTTCCCCCCGCGCGGCTCCGATGAAAGGATTGATGCATGGCGAGCAAGGCAGACGCCTTCGACGTTGGCGATTACGTTGTCTACCCCAAGCACGGTGTGGGCCGTGTCATCGAACTGCAGAGCGAGGAAATCGCTGGAATGCAGCTCGACCTTTATGTTCTCCGGTTCGAAAAGGAACGCATGACCCTTCGTGTTCCGGTCAATAAGGTCGAATCGATCGGAATGCGCAAACTGTCTTCCGACAAGACGCTTAAGGAAGCGATGGAGACACTGAAGGGCAAACCCAAGGTCAAGCGCACCATGTGGAGCCGCCGCGCCCAGGAATACGAAGCGAAGATCAATTCGGGCGAAATCGTCCTGATCGCAGAAGTTACGCGCGATCTCTTCCGCCCCGACGATCAGCCGGAGCAGAGCTATTCCGAACGGCAAATCTTCGAAGCCGCTTCCAGCCGTCTGGCTCGTGAACTTGCCGCGATGGAAAAGACCGACGAGCCAACCGCCCTCGAGAAGATCCTCGACGTGCTGCGCGAACATGCTCCTCAGTACTACAACAATGAGGAAGAGGACGCCTGATCGACAGGTGATACTCTCTAAAGTTCAAAGGGCCGCTTCGAAAGGAGCGGCCCTTTTTCTTGTCGCTTGAAATGCAAGCCAGTGTGTATTATACGTGTAATACGGTAATAGCTTATATATGCGAAGCAGAGGAGCGGCGGATGTTAAGGAAGTTGATCAAACGCGTAGGTCCGGTTGCAGCCATGGTTGCCGGCGTGACCCTGTCTGGGTGCAACGTCGATATGCACGTGGGTAGCGGAGACGGTGTGCCGTTGGCCGAACTCGATCGCAGCGGGGAAGCGCCGACTGGGGTAGTCCTGGCAGGGCCCGACACCGTCATTATCGAAAATGGCAGCGACTTTGAAATCGATGTCTCCGGCGACACGCGTGCGCGAGATGCCTTGCGCTTCGAACTGGACGACAGTTCGCTAGCGATCTCGCGAGACAAGGATAGCGAGAAGAATATCGGCACGGCCACTGTACGTGTAACCGTTCCCAGCCTCAAAGCGATCGTCCTCGCAGGTTCGGGCTCTATGGAAGCACAATCGATGGAAAACGATGCGGAGGTTACCATCGCTGGATCCGGAACTGCCAAGGTGGAAAAATTGGCAGTCAATTCCTTGGAAATGACAATTGCCGGCTCAGGCGATTTTGAAACGTCAGGGTCCGCATCTAAACTCGACATGACCATCGCTGGATCGGGATCGGCCGATATGGCCGGACTGCAAGTTGATGAAGCAGACGTCACTATTGCGGGTTCGGGAGATGTCGCCTTCGCTTCCGACGGAACTGTAGACGCCAGTATTGTCGGTTCGGGAGACGTTACGGTCACTGGGCGCGCAACCTGCACCGTCAGCGCGATGGGTTCTGGCAAACTACGTTGCAGCGCAGGTACTGCGGAAGCGGAATAATCGCACGATCGAAGCTATTCGTTCGAACTATTGAAAAGAAGGGGGTAGGACGGTGCATCGAAAGGACTGATCGATGTACCGCCCTGCTCTCATGATACTTGTCTCCGCCAGTGGCCTGCTTGCCGGATGCCTCGGCACCGTGGCCGACGTAGTCACGGCACCGGTAAAGGTTGCCGGAAAAGCCGTCGATCTGGCGACCACCAGCCAGTCTGAAGCCGACGAAAAGCGCGGTCGGGAGATCCGGCGGCGGGAAGAGCGACTGGCGAAGCTCGACCGCCAATACGCCAAGGAACTCGACGATTGTAACGATGGTGATCGCAGAGCGTGCGAAAAGGCCACCGCCACCTATGCCGAAATGCAGCAGATCCTTCCTACGATCCCGGTCGAACCTGAAGATTAAGCTGGAGTTGCCGCCCTGCGGAGGCGGTCATTGATGGCTTGGCCCACACCTGTATCTGGCACGGGAGCCACCGCTATGCGGGGCAGATCGGACTCGGCCGCTTGGTGCAGGCAGGCGTAAAGCCGTGCCGCCGCTTCTTGAAGATCGCCGGTGGGCGACAGTGAACAGTCGCTTCCAACCTCCCCAAATCCAATGAGAAATTCGTCCTCGACATGTCGGATGACGTCGAGCCGCAATGGCTTTCCAGGCGCATAATGGCTGGCGAGCTGTCCCGGCGCTTCAACCTGGTCGGCGGTATGCGCAGCAGGTCCAACACCATTGAGGCGGACCGGACCGGGCCGCAATTGCTGTAACGATCCATCCTGCCTGACGGCGATAATGGTTGATTCCAAACCGGCGTCGCAGTCCCCCCCATCGATGACTGCATCGATCCGCCCATCCAGCGTTGCCAGGACATGGCTTGCAGACGTCGGACTGACATAGCCGCTGCGATTCGCAGATGGAGCGGCCAAAGGCAATTCCGCCTTGTTCAGCAAGCCGCGCATCACCGGATGGCGGGGTATACGAATCGCGACTGTGTCGAGGCCAGCCGTAACGGCAACAGCCAGCCGCGCATCCTGTTTCCGCGGAAGCACAAGTGTCAGTGGACCCGGCCAATGCGCTTTTGCGAGGCGCTCGGCAGTGGCTGAGAAAGTCGCCAACGCGCGCGCCATTTCCATCGATGATACGTGAACGATGAGCGGATTGAAGCTGGGTCTGCCCTTAGCCTCATAAATGCGGGCTACTGCGGCTTCGTCGTCGGCCCTAGCGGCCAATCCGTAAACCGTTTCCGTTGGCACGGCCACCAAGCCACCAGATGCCAGGATCGCCGCAGCACGGCGAAGGCCACTTTCTTCCGCTCCAAGCGTTTCCGTAACGTATTTGCCGCTCATGCTCGCGCGCTATATCTGATGCCGCACAAAGCCAAGAGGATTACCCTGTGACTTATCGCCCCGCCACCAAGGACCAACTGCTCGCAATCCGTGTTAACGCGGGCATCGAAGAGCTTGCCAAGTCGGAGAAATTTGCCGCTGCGGAACCGGATATGGTTGAAGCGATCGTGGAAGGTGTCGGGCAATTCGCGGCAGGAGAATTTGCGCCGCTGAACCGGATCGGAGATCTGGAGGGGGCGAAGCTGGAAAATGGGGTGGTACGCCTGCCCGACGGCTTTGAAGAGGCTTATGCGCACTATGTTGAGCAGGGCTGGAACGCGATTTCTTCTCCGGAAGAATTCGGAGGTCAGGGGCTTCCTTTTACCCTTGCCTGCAATGTGCTGGAGAATCTGGGCACGGCGAATATGGCCTTCAACCTTCTCCCGATGCTGAGCGTGGGTGCGATCGAGGCTCTCGAACATCATGGCTCGAACCTGCTTCAGCAGAAATATCTTCCAGACCTAGTAAGCGGTAAATGGTCGGGTACGATGAATTTGACCGAGCCGCAGGCCGGTTCGGATGTAGGCGCACTGCGCACCACAGCCCAGTTGATCGAAGATGGAGATAATGCCGGTAAATACCGGATTAAGGGCCAGAAAATCTATATCACTTGGGGGGAGCACGAGCTCGCCGAGAATATCATTCATCTGGTGCTGGCGCGTCTGCCCGACGCTCCGGAAGGAAGCAGAGGAATTTCGCTCTTCATCGTGCCGAAGTTTCACGTGAAACCGGATGGATCGCTCGGGCCGAGAAACGATCTTCGCTGCGTGAGCCTTGAGCACAAGCTGGGCATCAACGCCTCGCCGACCTGTGTAATGAGCTATGGCGACAATGATGAGTGTATTGGCGAGCTCGTGGGAGCGGAGAATCGCGGTTTGGCTGCCATGTTCACCATGATGAATAACGCCCGCATAAATGTCGGGAATCAGGGGGTGCAGATCGGTGAACGTGCACTGCAACAGGCTACAGATTACGCAAAGGAGCGCATCCAGTCAGCCCGCGCAGGTTCGGCAGAGAAAGCTCCGGTCTCGATCATAGAGCATCCGGATGTCAGGCGGATGATTTTACGGATGAAGGCTTTGACGGAAGCTTCGCGCGCCCTCCTCTATTACACGGCAGGTCAGGTGGATCGCGGTGTTCTAGGATTTCAGGCTGCCAAGGCGCGGGGCGAAGTTTTGACGCCGTTGATCAAGGCTTGGGGTACCGATGTCGGCATCGAGATAGCCAGTCTCGGCATCCAGGTTCACGGCGGCATGGGATTCGTAGAAGAAACGGGTGCGGCGCAGCACTGGCGCGATTCGCGCATCGCGCCGATCTACGAAGGAACCAACGGTATTCAGGCCGCCGATCTCGTCACGCGTAAACTGGCACTGGAGAATGGCGAGGCGCTGATATCTCTTGTCGAGGACATTGCCCGAGAGTGTGCCGATGAACCGATGCTTTTCGCTCTAGCAGGAGATTGTGCCGCCATCGCCAAATGGATGCGGGAAGACGCCAGTCTCGACGATCGATTGGCCGGAAGCGTGCCGTTCTGCACCATGTTGGCCGTAGCTACTGCCGGGTGGCAGCTCAGTCGCCAATTGAAGGGGATCGAAGAGGGTACCGACCGCGCCAAGGCCAAACACGCAACCGTCCGATTCTTCCTCGATCGCATCGTACCAGAGGCGTCAGGGTTAAAAGCGTCGGCGACTGCCGGTGGAGATGCCTTGTACGACATCCCCACCGAAGCCTTGCTTCACTGATCTTCGGTGACGATCCGGGCGTAATCCTCTGCAAATGTTGCATTCTGACCGCGTAATTCCCGCTGCGGGGGAAGGCGATTGCCGGTTACCCGTTCGATTGCGCCCTGTGGGGATGCACCTGGTGAACTGACACGCCAGATAATTCCTGCAGTGTCATCGCTTACGAGCAGGGACCCATCCTGAGCCCATTCGACCCATGTCGGACGCCCGCGCGTATCACCGTTCGATTTGAGAAATCCTGTCAGGACGGGAATGGGTTTTCCGAGCGGATTACCACGCTCGTCGAAAGCGACGTAGACGACATCGTAGCCTGACGGCGGCTTGCGGTTCCACGATCCATGCCGAGCGATGAAAGCGCCATTGGAGAAGTTCTCGCCCATCGCGGCGCCTTCTTTGCTGAAGACGAATCCTAACGCGGCGACGTGCGGTCCGAGCGAATATTCGGGGCGCCGCACATAATTGATATAGGCGGGAGCCGGTGCCTCGACACGACGATCGTAATTGTCGCCCCAATAGACCCATGGCCAGCCGTATTGCGCCCCGACCGGTACGTTGGTCAGGTAATCGGGTACAAGGTCGGATCCGAGCATGTCGCGCTCGTTCACAGTGGTCCACAGCTCGCCCGACCACGGGCTGAAGTCCAGACCATTGGGGTTGCGCAAGCCGCCGGCGAACTGGCGCCGGCTGCCCGTTTCCAAGTCGACCTCCCAGATCAGGGCGCGGCCTTCCTCCGCCTCCATTCCCTTGTCGCCGATATTGGTATCCGAGCCGACGGCAATATAGAGCCGGTCACCGTCGGGATGAAGTTTCAGGTTGCGCATCCAGTGACCCCCGCCGCCTGCGAGGTCGATGACTTTGCGCGGCTTTGCCGTCACGCGATCAGAGCCAAGTTCGTAAGGGAAAGCAAGGACTTGGTCGTGATTTGCAACGTAAAATATCCCGTCGGCGTAAGCCAGTCCCGAAGGTGAATCGAGGCCGTCTATCAGCACTCGGCGGGTTTCGGCATTGCCGTCACCATCAGCGTCCCGCAGCAGGACGACTTCATTTGCCGAGGATCCGGTCGCGCCCGCCTTGTTCATCAGCGTGTTCGTGATCCAAGAGAGAACGCCCCCCGATTCTTGGTTCGGTGAACGGGTCAGGGATACGAGCACATCACCATTGGGAAGCGTATACAGTGTGCGCGGATGATCGAGACCTACCGCGAACCGCTCCACCGTCAAACCTTCGGCAGCGACTGGCGTTTCGCCCTCTTCCCACCCTACCGGATCGGCGATTGCCACGGTGGGAAAGGTTTCTGCGTCGGGTTCGTCGAGAACGGGGTCATCGCCCGTCACTTCGTCCATGGACAGGGTGGCGGTATCGCCGCGCGTAACAAAAAAGATGAAGATCGCGATGATCGCTATCAGGACGACAAGGCCAATGCCCAGCTTCTTTAGAATGCTCATGGCGGCAGGATAGGCGAGCCCTTGCGTGGCGGCAACGGCTCTTGAACTAGCCACGCGACAAGTTAAGTGCCTCTCCATGTTCGATTTCAAACCCGATGCCGATTGCCCCAAACCCGAAACCTATCGTCAGCTGCAGCAAGCTGCCGCTGCGCTTACCGAGGGTGAGCCGGACGCGGTTGCCAACATGGCCAATGTCGCGGCCCTGTTGGGGGACTTCTTGCCAGATTTGAACTGGGCCGGTTTCTATCGCGTAGTTGACGGCGAATTGGTGCTCGGCCCGTTCGTCGGACGTCCGGCATGCATCCGCATTCCATTCGGCAAAGGAGTTTGCGGAACCGCTGCGGCCGATGCCGAGACCCAGTTGGTCGAAGATGTTCATGCCTTTCCCGGCCACATCGCGTGCGATTCGGAAACGAATTCGGAGCTTGTTGTCCCGGTAGTGCGGGATGGCGTCGTGGTAGCGGTGATCGATCTCGACAGCCCATCCCTTGCGCGCTTCGATGACGAAGATCGCGAGGGAATTGAAAAGCTTGCCGAGATTATCTCGGAGCGTATCTAATCTCTAGATATCGCCCCCTGTCAGGCGCTGACAAATCAGGTCGAGCTGGTCGAGGGTGCGATAACTTATCGTCACGGTGCCATTGCCGGGCGCGCCTTCAGGCTTGATCCGCACCGCCAGGCCCAGAAATTCCTCCAGGTGGCCCTGGACCGCGGCAATATCCGGATCGTCCGCGCCCTCACCCGCCGCATTCGGCTTTTTCGTCTGAGCGTTTTTCTTCGGCTTTTCGCCGCGTGCTAGTTTTTCCACCTCACGAACGGAGAGGTTGTCGTTAACTGCGCGGTTGGCGAGTTCGGAAGCCTCTTCGTTGCCAATCAGCGGGCGTGCATGTCCCATCGAAAGCCGGCCGTCCGCCAACATGTCCAGAACGTCATCCGGCAGAGCTAGAAGGCGCTGAAAATTGGCTACATGGCTGCGCGATTTATCGACGAGTTTGGCAATCTCGGCCTGGGTCATCCCCTCATCTTCGGACAGTTTCTGATAGGCCCGAGCTTCTTCCAGCGGATTCAGGTCTTCGCGCTGGAGGTTCTCGATGAGAGCCAGAGCCATGATCTCGCGCTGGTCCAACGCCCTGACGATGGCTGGAATAGTATGCAGACGCGCGCGTTGGGCGGCCCTCCAGCGTCGTTCCCCCGCTACGAGCTGGTACCTTCCCTGCCCCTTGGTCGTGACAATAATTGGCTGGATGACGCCGCGTTGAGCTATGGAGGCTGCCAGCTGGTCGAGCGCCTCGTCATCGAAGCGCGTGCGCGGCTGACCGGGCAACGGGCTGATATCGGCAACAGGGATATCCGCCAGACCGGAAGCATTCGGCGTCTGCCCCGCAGCCATCTCATTACCGTTGTTACCGGTTTTCGGCGCAAGCGGCTCTTCGCGCTGGATTTCCCCCATCAGGGCTCCAAGTCCCCGGCCGAGTTTCTTCTTGCGGTCGACTGCGGCGCTCATGCGGCTTTCCTTTTTTCGGGGAGACGACCAATCAGCTCTCTGGCCAGGCCGATATAGGCCCTGCTGCCCGAACAATTGTGATCGTAAATCAAGGCGGGCATCCCATGACTGGGCGCTTCCGATAATCTGACATTACGTGGGATGACGTTTTCGAAAACAAGATTACCAAGGCAATCTCTCACGTCATCAGCCACCTGATCCGTAAGACGATTACGACGGTCGAACATCGTCAAGGCGATACCAACTATGTCGAGGTCGGGATTGAAGCGCTGTTGCACGCGTTCGACCGTCTGAAGGAGCTGACTAAGACCTTCGAGAGCAAAGAATTCACACTGCAGCGGCACAAGTAAGGTGTTCGAGGCGCAAAGAGCATTGAGCGTCAGCAGACCCAAGGAAGGTGGGCAGTCGATAAAGACGACATCATATGAAGCCGAGCCGGAATCCTGCGCACCGAGAGCCTTCCGGAGGCGGTGCGTGCGGTCCTCTACGGCAACCAGTTCCACTTCGGCTCCAGACAGGTCCTGCGTAGCGGGCACGACATCCAAGGAGGGGATTTCCGACTTCTGGGCCGCTTGGGAAAGCGTTGCTTCCCCCATAAGAAGATCATAGCTCGTATATTCACGCGCTGAGTTTTCAATGCCCAGCCCGGTCGATGCGTTCCCCTGTGGATCGAGATCGATCAACAGCGTCCGCCACCCAGACGCCGCCATTGCTGTAGCTATATTGATTGCGCTGGTAGTCTTACCGACGCCACCTTTCTGATTAGCGATCGCAATTGTAATCATTTTCCCGTCCCTATCTTGCCATGCCCAACGACGATTCCCGCATCCGCGTCAGTCACTGATTGTTGCACGTGAAACATTGATTTCAGTTTGGGGGAAAGTTCTTCAACTTCTTGGGTTGCAGAGCGGCCCTTGGGCAAGACCCAAGTCGTAGCTCCTGTGGAGAAGCGTGCGGATAACCTGAGGAGTTTTGGCAAAGGCGCGAAGGCGCGTGCGGAAATAACCTTTGCCGGAAAATTCTCGACTAGTTCCAGTCTCGAACCGATAACCTCGCAATTAGGAAGTTGGAGAGTGTCGACCATGGTCTGTAGCCATTCAACTCTCTTCCGACGCGACTCGATCAGTATCAGTTTTTCGTTGGGCTTAAGAATAGAGACGACCAAGCCTGGGAACCCCGCCCCACTCCCAAGGTCAACCCACGTTCCAGTAGTTTCACGTGAAACGTGATTAAGTAACTGCGCAGAGTCGGCAAAATGGCGAACCCAGATATCCTCGAGAGAGGATTTGGATACGAGATTTTGTCGTCCATTCTCGTTGTTCAAGGCTAGAGCCAGAGTTTCCAACTTAGCCGTGACGCCCTGCTCATCGGCTTCGGCTAAATTACCGATAAACTCACGCGCCTCAGTCTCAGTGGCGATCATGCTGCGCGGTCCTCCTGTCGACGCGCATAAACGAGAAGCGCCGCCATTGCTGCGGGAGTTACACCAGGAACACGCCCCGCAGCGGCTAGAGTATCCGGACATGCCGTCTTCAGCCGCTCCACCATTTCGTTGGATAGGCCCGGAACAGTCTCATAGGGAAAGTCTGCGGACAGCGTAACCTGCTCGCCGCTTTTCAGATCGCGCAATTCCGCCTCCTGACGAGCGAGATAGGGCGCGTAGATGATATCTTCTGCCATCTCGACGGTAAGCGGGTCTAGCGGATCAAGACCATCAGCTAGATCCGCCAATTTATCGAGCTGGATTTGTCCGCCGCTCAGCCAAGTGCGTATCGGCAGCGTGCCTCGGTCTGCCTTCACGGGTAGCCCCGCTTCTGTCAAAACTTCGGCCTCGATATTAAGATCGAAGATAGCGTCGACGACGCCTCTACGGCTAACTCTACGCTCGTACCATTCCGACCGCTCGGCGCCTACTAACCCTGCAGCTATCCCCTTTCCGGTCAGCCGGGAATCAGCATTGGCGGCGCGGAGGCGAAGGCGATATTCGGCTCGGGCCGTGAGCATGCGGTACGGTTCGCTCACTCCGTGCAACGTCAGATCGTCCAGCATGACGGCAATATACGAATCCGAGCGATCCAGCTGCACTGGCTCAATCCCCAGAACCTTCGCGCCCGCGCTTGCCCCAGCAATAAGCCCTTGTGCAGCTGCCTCCTCATAGCCGGTCGTACCGTTTATTTGCCCCGCGCAATACAAACCGGGAATGGCCCGAAGCTCCAACTGCCTGGTCAGCGCTCGCGGATCGATATGATCATATTCGACTGCATAACCTGGAACTACCATCTCCACTCGTTCCAGGCCGGCCATGCAGCGGAGCATATCGTGCTGCACATCAGTCGGAAGTGAGGTGCTTATCCCGTTGGGGTAAACGAGGTGCGTGGCTAGCCCTTCGGGCTCGAGAAATATCTGATGCCCGTCGCGGTCACCAAACCGATGGATCTTGTCCTCGATTGAAGGGCAGTAACGCGGCCCCGCTGCGCCGATCGCGCCGGAGAACAAAGGAGAGCGATCGAGATTCGCGCGAATGACATCATGAGATTTGGCATTCGTTCGGGTAATCGCACAAGGGATCTCGGGATTGCTCCGACCTTTGGTGAGAGACGACATCGTCCACACCTCCCCATCGGAAGGCTGCTCTTCCAGAACGGCCCAGTTGATTGTCCGCCCGTCCAACCTGGGCGGCGTCCCGGTTTTCAACCTCGCCATAGGTAAGTTGGCGTCACGCAACTGTGAAGCAAGGACATGTGCGGCGTCCTCGCCGATCCGCCCCCCATCAAGACGTTCTTCCCCCCTGAACAGCCTGCCGCCCAAGAAGGTACCCGTACACAGTACAACCGCCTTAGCTTCGATTGAGGACCCGTCAGCCAACTGTATGCCACTCACCGCCCCACCGGCCTGCCGCAGCGCAGCGACTTCACCTTTAATTAAAGTGAGGTTGGCCTGCCCTTCTACAATCTCCCGAACCCTGGCTCCGAACAGATTTCGATCAGCCTGAACGCGAGGCCCCCAGACGGCACTGCCTTTGGAGCGGTTCAGCATACGATAGTGGATAGCGCCTGCATCAGCTGCCTTCGCCATCACACCATCAAGAGCATCGACCTCGCGAACAAGGTGGCCTTTCCCCAAACCACCGATTGCCGGATTGCAGCTCATCGCACCGATTTTATTCAGATTGAAGCTGACCAAACCTGTCCGCGCGCCAAGGCGGGCACTTGCACAAGCTGCCTCGACCCCGGCATGGCCTCCGCCGACAACAATGACATCGAAGTTCTGCATGGAGGAGCCGACTAGCCTAAAAGACGTGACCTTACAAAGCGCAATCCATGTTTCACGTGAAACACTGGCAAGTTTATTTTCCTATGCAAAACTTACCGAAGAGCGAATCCAGCATATCCTCGGTGGATTGACGGCCGAGAAGTCGGTCAAGACTGACTCTTGCCATTCGTAAATGTTCTCCGATCATCAACGGGTCACCGAGAGTACTCATGTCAGAAAGCGAGGAATGGGCTTCGGCCAGTGCATGGTGCTGTCGCTGATTCAGAGTGGGCGATCCCGGCTTGGGCAGGAGACTGCGCGCCCTCAAAACTAGAGCCTCGATGAGATCATCCACTCCGTGCCCAGTTACAGATGAAACTACAAAATCAGGCTTGTTCTTTCTTGCGGCTTGAAGATCACCAAAGGATGCTACCTCGATTGACCCGGGGGGCCCCGCTTCTTCAGGGCCAAGCCAAAGTACTAAATCGGCCCCGGCGAGTTGCGAACGCGCGCGCTCGATGCCGATTCTTTCGATCTCACCCGCATCGGTTTCCCTCAACCCCGCAGTATCAATCAAAACGAACGGAACGCCTTCGAGCGCAATGGGTCGCTCGATCACGTCCCTGGTGGTACCGGCCTCCGCAGATACGATCGCCGCCCCTTCCCGCAATATCGCATTAAACAGCGAGGACTTGCCTGCATTGGGTGGGCCAGCGAGGACAACCCGAATTCCGTCGCGTAGGCGCTCCATCTTCGGTTTGGCAAGTTCTTGCCCCCACTCATCAACCAGACCTAAAAGTTCCACGTGAAACGCTTCAGGCAATTCCGCCACATCATCTTCATCGGAAAAGTCGAGCTGTGCCTCTACCAATGCTGAAAGCGCAAGTAGCCGATCGCGCCACCCTTCGACTCTCCTCGTTAATCCCCCACCGGCAATTTCCTGCGCCGCCCTACGTTGAAGCTCCGTCTCAGCACGCAGGAGGTCCCCCAAGCCTTCCGCCTCAGCCAGGTCCAGCACGCCACTTGCGAAAGCGCGGCGCGTGAATTCTCCCGGCAATGCTCGCCGCAATCTTGGGAATGTCGCCAGTTCGTTTTCAACCGCAGCAATGACGGCTCTGCCCCCATGGCAATGGAATTCAACGAGATCTTCGCCGGTCGCCGTGTTGGGGCCGGCGAACCAGAGCATCAGGCAGCGATCCAAGACCTGACCTTCGGCATCTCGCAACTCTCGCAGGGACGCCTTTCGTTCTTCCGGGAGCGAGCCAGCCATCCGTTCAGCCGCTGCCTTGGCTTGGGGGCCACTCAGCCGGATGATCCCAATCGCAGCAGGAGGCGCGCCGCTCGACAGCGCGAAGATCGTGTCAGTCATGACTAGAGTTCAGTCCGAAAGTTGGCTTACTTATCCGGCTTCTTACCGGCGCCCTTGGCCGCGTTCGCGCCTTCCATGAAGCTCTGGAACAGCTTGAAACCCGCCTGCCCCATCGGAGCCAACTGCCGGGCGTATTCCTGTAGCTGTTCCGTGTTCGAGACGCCCTTCATCGCGTTCGACATCATCTCGACATATACATCATTGGCTTTGCCTACATCGGGCAAACCCATGAAGCTCCGTGCCTCTTCCGGCGTACAATCAATTTCTACATGGACCTTCATGGCTATTTCTCCGTTGAGCCTCACTGAGACCTATCATCTGGGTTTGCCAACAAAACTCCACAAGGGCTAGACCCGTCACCGAGCATCGGAGGAACGACGAATGACCGAAATGACCACGCTTCAGACACTGGATGGCGCCGACAGCTTCCCCGCCTATGTCGCAACGCCTGCCGATAAGCCGAAAGCAGCCATTGTCGTCATCCAGGAAATCTTCGGCATCAATGCCGGCATCCGCCGTAAGTGCGACAAACTGGCAGAGGAAGGCTACCTTGCGATCGCCCCCGATCTCTTCTGGCAATTCGAACCCGGCATCGAACTCGATCCCGATATCGAGCCAGAAATGCAGAAGGCTCTCGATCTGTTCGGCAAGTTCGACCAGGACCAAGGCGTCCGCGATATCGAAGCTGCGATCAAATGGGCCCGTACCCAAGGTTGCGGCAAAGTCGGTGCGGTCGGATACTGCCTGGGCGGCCGCCTCGCCTATATGACCGCAGCACGGACCGATAGCGATGCGACTGTCGGTTACTACGCCGTCGGCGTGGACAATCTTCTGCGCGAAAAAGACGCCATCGCAAACCCCCTGATGCTCCATATTCCCACCGAAGACGGCTTCGTCGACAAGGAAACGCAGCAGGCCATGCATGACGGGCTCGACGATCACCCCAAAGTCACGCTGCACGATTACGAGGGCCTGGATCACGGTTTTGCCACCGAATTCGGCGAGCGGCGGAGCGAAGACGCTGCCAATCTGGCCGACAAGCGCACGGCGGATTTCTTCAAGACCCACCTCGCCTGACGACTATGAACGTGCGCGAGGCTTCCCACGGGAAGTCTCGCGCAGATACAACTCAAGCGTTGGGACGTGTGTAGATCCTAGGCGCAAACGTCATCAGTGGGAGTGAGGGCAAATGTCAGCGCGAAAAGGCCTCGAGCAGTGGCACCGCACGATGAAGTCGGGCAATCGCCCCGAAGACCTTGAAAAGATCATCCACGAGGGCGCTGTCTTCCACTCCCCTGTCGTCCATTCACCGCAGCGCGGCCGTGATCTGGTGGTGAAATACCTGGCCGCCGCAGGTCAGACCCTCGGCAATGACAGTTTCACTTATGTACGGGAACTGGTCGACGGACCCAATGCCATGCTCGAGTTTACGACCGATATGGATGGGATCCACGTGAACGGGATCGATCTTATCCAGTTCGATGCAGATGGCCTCATCGTCGATTTCAAGGTGATGATCCGGCCTCTCAAGGCGGTCAACAAGGTCTGGGACATGATGGCTGCCGAACTGGAAGCAAACGGCCAGCGGTGATCCTTATCCGCGAGCCAGAAACGCCCTTGCCCGCTCTACCAGACCAAAATCATCCTGCCTGCCAGAAAGCAGCGCAGAAAGCTCATCGATCGCCGGCGGACCGTCGAAACTGATGAGGGGCTTCATCGACCAGTCCAGAAACAGACGATCGGAGCTACTCTCTCTCGCCAAAACAGTAAGACTGTGGTGCCGCTCATCCGCGCGTATGGTGCCCATCAGGGCTTCGACGACGATGGGTGCGCCTTCGAGATACTGCAGATACCGGTTCCCATCATTCAACAGGAATCCGGTCACGACCCGCGCGGCATTCTTCCGCTCGGAGACTTCGATAATATCGAAGGTGTCGCGCGCCGGGGTCTCTCCGGCGGCGACACTTTCATAGAGAACGCGTGAAAGACTCACTCGTCCGACTCCCGAACCCTACTGGTTCATGGTCGCGAAGAAGTCCTCGTTGGTCTTGGAATCCTTCATCTTGTCGAGCAAGAATTCCATCGCATCAATCGTGCCCATCTGCATGAGGATACGGCGCAGCACCCACATCTTCGAAAGCTTGTCCTTCTCGACCAGCAGCTCTTCCTTGCGGGTGCCGGACTTGCCGACATCCAGCGCCGGGAAGATGCGCTTGTCGGCAACCTTGCGGTCGAGCACGATTTCGCTGTTACCCGTGCCCTTGAATTCTTCGAAGATGACCTCGTCCATGCGGCTGCCGGTATCGATCAGCGCGGTGGCGATGATCGACAGCGAACCGCCTTCCTCGATGTTACGCGCGGCCCCGAAGAAGCGCTTGGGACGCTGCAGTGCATTGGCATCGACACCGCCGGTCAGCACCTTGCCCGAGCTGGGCACCACGGTGTTGTAGGCGCGGCCCAGGCGGGTGATTGAATCGAGCAGGATGACGACATCCTTCTTGTGCTCGACCAGGCGCTTGGCCTTTTCGATCACCATTTCGGCAACCTGCACGTGGCGGTTGGCGGGTTCGTCGAAGGTCGATGAGATGACTTCGCCGTTCACGCTGCGCTGCATGTCGGTGACTTCTTCAGGACGTTCGTCCACCAGCAGGACCAGCAGGAAGACTTCCGGGTGATTGTCGGTGATTGCCTTGGCGATGTTCTGCAAAAGCACGGTCTTACCGGTCCGCGGCGGCGCCACGATCAGCGCGCGCTGGCCCTTGCCCTGCGGCGAGATGATGTCGATCACGCGCGCCGACTTGTCTTTCACGGTCGGGTCGAGCGTGTCGAGATTGAGCTTCTCTTCCGGATAGAGCGGCGTGAGATTGTCGAAATTGGTCCGGGTCCGAACATTTTCCGGATCCTCGTAATTGACCGCAGTCAGACCGGTCAGCGCAAAATACCGCTCACCTTCCTGCGGCGCGCGGATCTGGCCTTCCACCGTATCGCCGGTGCGCAGACCCCATTTGCGGATCTGGTTGGGCGAGACATAGATATCGTCCGGACCGGCGAGATAGTTTGCCTCGGGGCTGCGCAGGAAGCCGAAACCGTCCTGCAGAACCTCAATCGTGCCGATGCCCATGATTTCTTCGTTATATTCTTCATCGTCCGCCAGTTCGCGCAGGATGCAGAACATCAGGTCCTGGCGGCGCATGGTGCCCGCGGCCTCGACGCCCAGTTCTTCGGCCATGGCCACCAGATCGGCCGGCGCTTTTGCTTTTAAGTCTTTGAGATGCATAGGTTTTCTCGAAATTCCGATTGGGTGTGCCGGCAGGTCGGTAAGGGCTTGGAGAAAGCGGACCCGGCCTCGTCTGAACGCGAGGCCTCTAGCCGTCAGAAAGCTTCAGATAAATTCGCTTGCCCGCCCCGTCAATCGCCAAAGCGACAAGCCGCGCCCTCAGAAAGGTTTGACGACCACCAGGACCACGATCAACGCCAGCAAGATACCGGGTACTTCGCCCAGCATCCGCAGCTGTTTCTCGGTCAGCGGCCGCTCGCCCGCGGCCATCTTCTTCGACTGCACCACCAGATAGCCGTGGAAGCCGCTGAGAAGCAGCACCAGCAACAATTTGGCATGCAGCCATCCCTCACCCCATGCGGACAGCGTTTGAGCAAGCAGCAGGCCTAAAATCCACACTACGACGATGCTGGGGGTGAGGATGATCTTGCGCAGCAGGCCCATACGCTTGCCCCACAGTTCCGATTCCGCCGAATCCGGCGTTGCCGGATGCAGGTAGATCATCTGCCGCGGCAGCATGAACAGACCTGCCAGCCAGAACACCATGAAGATGATATGGCCGGCCTTGAGCCAGAGATAAGTCATCGAAAGCACGTCCTGCATGGGGCCGATGTAGCGTGTGGCGCCAAGGATTTCACCCCTTCCATCCACGCACTGCCGCAATCAGTCGCTCGACATGGGCGATGGGGGTGCGCCGGTCGATTCCGTGCCCCAGATTGAAGACATGCGGTCGCCCAGCGAACGCATCGAGAATGGTATTTACGCGCTCTTCGAGCCGGTCCGAACCGGCAAGCAGCAGCAGCGGATCGAGATTACCCTGAACCGGCATGCCGTCAGGAAGTTCGCGCGCCACCCAAACCGGATCGAGCGTTTCGTCCACGCCCACCGCCTTCACGCCCGTTTCGCGGGCATAGGCGGGCAGCTTTTCGCCCGCGCCTTTCGGAAAACCGATGACCGGCGTGGTCGGATGCCGCTCTGCCAGCGCCGCCACGATCCGCGCATTGGGCGCGATGACCCAGCGTTCGAATTCGTCGGGCGCCAGACTTCCCGCCCAGCTGTCGAACAGCTGCACCGCCTCTGCGCCGGCTTCGATCTGGCCGGAAAGATAGGTAATCGTCTGCTCGGCAATAGCATCCACGATCTCCTGCAGGGCTGCCGGATCGCGATAGGCGAGCGCGCGGGCCTCGTGCTGATCGCGGCTCCCCTCGCCAGCGACCATGTAGGTCGCCACGGTCCACGGGCTGCCCGCAAAGCCGAGCATGGTCACGCCTTGGGGCAGGCGCTGACGGCACAGGCGCACCGTCTGGTAGATCGGTTCGTAGCGCGAAGGATCGCGGGTCAGATCGGCCAGTGCCGCATCGACCAACCGGGGCGACAGCTTGGGCCCCTCGCCCGCCAGAAACTCCAGGTGCTGGCCCAGCGCGTGGGGCACGATCAGGATATCGGAAAACAGGATCGCGCCGTCGAAACCGAAGCGGTCGATCGGCTGCAGGGTGATCTCGCAGGCCGCCTCGCTATCGTAGGCCATCGCCAGGAATCCGCCCTTTTCGGCGCGCAATTCGCGATATTCGGGGAGATACCGGCCGGCCTGGCGCATGAGCCAGAGCGGGACCGTGCCAGTGGGAGAACCGTTGAGTGTATCGAGAAGGGGACCGGGCATTCAGGAGTCCAATAATACCTAGTTATTATAAGGATTGATGGAGTCTGTTGGCCCTGTGGATATCGGGCACAAGTGGCCCCTGCCCTATTTCTCCCGCCGTGGGAAGGGTTCGATCCGATCATGCGACTCGTGCCCTTGCTTGAGTCGAGTCAAATTTGTCCCCACTGTTCCCAGCCTGCGCAAAAGTCGCCGCTTGGTGTGCGGGAATCACCCCCTTGCCTGACTCGTAGTGGGGAGCGTTTTCATCCCCGAACTTGTCGGCAGAGCTGTCCCGTGGTTTATCCCACGCCTGTCCACAGGCCCCCAGCGAGGATCCTATCTCCGACCGTATCCACCTTCACCTGCTTTCCGACAGCACCGGCGAAACGCTGGAAATGCTGGCAAAAGCGGCGCTCGCGCAGTTCGACGATGCCAATGTGGTGCGCCATTTCTGGCCCATGGTCAGGAGCCGCCAGCATCTCGACCGGATCGTGCCCGAGCTCAAGGCCAATCCGGGCCTAGTGCTGTTCACGCTGGTGAATGCCGATGCGCGGGCGCGGTTGGAAGATGTATGCAGGGCGCATGGCCTGCCTGCCGTGCCCATCCTCGACCGGGTGACTGCCGCGCTGGAAAAGGCGCTGGGGCAGGAAGCACATGGCCGGCCGGGCAAGCAGCACCAGATGGACAAGGCCTATTTCGACCGGGTGGAGGCGATCCAGTTCACCATCGCCCATGATGACGGCATCCTGTGGGATGAATGGGAAGAGGCGGATATCCTGCTGGCCGGCGTCTCGCGCAGTTCCAAGACGCCGACCAGCATCTATCTCGCCAATCGCGGATACAAGGTCGCCAATATCCCGCTGGTGGTGGAAAGCCCGCCGCCGCCCAAGTTGTTCGAGCTGAAGAATCCCATGGTGGTGGGGCTCACCACCGCGCCCGAACGGCTGGTCCAGATCCGGCGCAACCGGCTGCTGACGCTCAACGAACAGTCGGAAACCGCCTATGTCGACAATGAGAAGGTGAAGAGCGAAGTGGCCTTTGCCCGGCGCATGTTTGCCGATAACGGCTGGCCGGTGATCGATGTCACCCGCCGCTCGATCGAGGAGACGGCAGCCGCCATCATCCGCCTCTATGGCGAGCGCAGCCAGCGCGAAGGCGGCGATTTCGAAGGAGTGAAGGCGATATGAGCGGTATCTCGGGCAGCGGCATCGTGCTCGCGTCGAATTCCGCCTCGCGCAAGGCGATGCTGGAGGCTGCCGGTGTGGCCTTCGAGGCGCGCTCCGCCGAGGTGGACGAGCGCGCGCTCGAGGCCGAGATGGAGGGCGCCGACCCCGCCGAGGTGGCGCAGGCGCTGGCAGCCGCCAAGGCCGCGGCCATATCGGACACCCGCCTCGTGCTCGGCAGCGATTCGCTGGTAGAGGTCGACGGGCGCCGCTTCGACAAGCCGGAAAGCCGCGAACAGGCCGCGGAACACCTGCGGTTCTTCTCGGGCAAGGTGATGACCCTCCACAGCGCCGCCGCCCTCGCCAAGGACGGCCAGATCATCTGGGTCGGCTCCGAATTCGCCCGCCTCCGTATGAGAGACCTTAGCGAAGATTTCATCGCCGCCTATCTCGCCGCCGAATGGCCCGCCGTCTCCTATTGCGTGGGCGTGTTCCGCATCGAAGGCCCCGGCGTTCAGCTATTCGAGAGCATCATGGGCGACCAGTTTACCGTTCTGGGTATGCCCCTCCTCCAGGTGCTGGATGCCTTGCGCGAGGAAGGCGTTCTACCCTCGTGACCCAATATGCAGAGGTTATCGGGGATCCCATTTCGCAATCCAAGTCCCCTGCCATTCACGGGTACTGGATCGAAAGGCTTGGGCTCGATGCCGCCTATCGTGCCCACCATGTCCGTTCTGACGAGCTGGAAAGCTATCTAGCAGCACGTCGTACCGATCCTCTATGGCGCGGATGCAACGTCACGATGCCGCACAAACAGGCGGTTCTGCCGCTGGTAGACAGGCTGGAACCGCTGGCGAAACGCGTGGGTGCCGTCAACACGATCCACCGCGCAAAGGACGGGGCGTTGGTCGGCCGCAATACCGATGTCGGCGGGTTTCTCGAACCGCTCCGAGCGCGGCTTGTGGGCCAGCACTATTTCCGCATGGCCCGCGTCTTGGGCACCGGTGGTGCTGCAAGGGCGATCGTAGCGGGACTTGCAGCAGAGGGTTTTACCTTGGTCCTCGCCGGGCGCGATCCGGGAAAGGCCCGCGCCTTGTTGGATAGTCTGGTGGATGGCGAGCATCATGTAGCGCCGCTCGATCATTTTGCCAGCGCAACCGATTTTGCTTTCGATGATCGGCAAGGTTGCTGCGATCTCGTCATCAACGCCAGCCCTCTGGGCATGCGCGGCCAGCCGGCCCTTCCCTTCGACTGGAGCCATGCACCTCCGGGTTCAATCGCTTACGACATCGTTACCGATCCGGTGGAAACCGATTTTTTAAGGGGCGCCCGAGAGGCTGGCTTCGAGACTATCGACGGGCTGTCCATGCTGATCGGTCAGGCGGCGGCAGCATTCACCTATTTCTTTGAGCATGAACCGCCACGGGATACCGATGCGCAACTTCGTCATCGGTTGATAGCGTGAAACGGCCGCTCGTTATCGGGCTTACTGGCTCCATAGGTATGGGGAAATCGACCGTTGCGGCAATGTTCGCTGCGGAGGGCATACCGGTTTTCGATGCCGACGCCGAAGTGCGCGCTATGCAGGGTCGCGGCGGCGAATTGGTCGAAGCTATCGAAGCGGAGTTTCCCGGCAGCACCGATGCGGCAGGCGTATTGCGTGACAAGCTTGGTAAGCAAGTCTTCGGCGACAAAGCGGCGCTTGCGAGGCTCGAGGCGCTCGTTCATCCTGCAGTTGCACGAAAGCGGAAGGCATTTCTCGAAAAGCACGGTGACGTCCCATTCGTGATCTTCGACATTCCCTTGCTCTACGAAAAAGGCGGAGAGGCGTCTGTGGATCGTGTCGTGGTCGTCTCAGCACCTTCCGAGATTCAACGACAGCGCGTTCTCGCCCGGCAGGATATGACTCCTGAGAAGTTTGCCCAGATTCTATCACTGCAAATGCCCGATTCAGAAAAGCGCGCGCGGGCCGATCACATTATCGATACCGGACAATCGCTGGCGGCAACCGAAGAAGAGGTTGTTACGCTGACTCGCTCGTTGCGTGACGCTGCAAAGCGCCGTGACCCCTTGTAATCTGCGCTTCCGAGTCCGATAGCATACCCAATGCGTGAAATAGTTTTCGATACCGAAACCACCGGCCTCGACCCCAAGACGGGCGATCGGATGGTGGAAATCGGCTGCGTCGAGATGGTCAATCTGGTGCCCACGGGAAATACCTTCCACGCCTATTACAATCCCGAGCGAGATATGCCCGCTGGCGCGGAAGCCGTGCATGGGCTTTCGGCGGCATTCCTGGCGGACAAGCCATTTTTTCGGGACACGTTCCAGGACCTCCTCGAATTCATCGCGGACTCCCCGCTGATTGCGCATAATGCCGGGTTCGACTTTGGTTTTCTGAATGCGGAACTGGCGCTGTGCCGGTGCGAACCCGTGTGCATGACGCGCATGGTGGATACGGTGCAACTGGCAAAGAAGCGCCACCCTGGCGCCAAACTATCGCTCGACGCCCTTTGTAGCCGATATGGCATCGATCGCAGCCACCGTGTCAAGCACGGGGCATTGCTTGATGCCGAGTTGCTTGCCCAAGTATATGTCGAACTTAAAGGTGGCCGTCAGATCGGCCTGGAGCTTGCCGCAGAGCAGGCGAAAGCCGTGCCTGCTCCGGAATTCGTTGCTGTGCGCAGGGCGCCCGACGGGCCGCGCCGCGAACCACGGCCCCATTCGCCGACACCAGAAGAACTGGCACGGCACAGAGAGTTCATGACCGGGATCGAAAACCCTCTCTGGGGGTAAGTCCCCGGCGCATGTGTTCCGGTCGGACGGGGCCGGAGGGATCGGCAGGGCGCGATAAAAAGGAGAATGACGCTTATGGATATCCGTGTTTCGGGCCACCAGATCGACACCGGCGCAGCCTTGCAGACCCATGTCGAGGACCGATTGCAGGGCATAGTGGAGAAATACTTCAATCGCGCCATCTCCAGTCATGTCACTTTCGGCAAGGCGGCAGGCGGCGCGTTTTCGGCCGACATCGTGACCCATGTAATGCAGGGCCTCATTCTAAAAGGGCATGCCGAAGCCCACGATGTTCATCAGGCATTCGATGTCGCTGCAGCGAAGATCGAGAAGCAGTTGCGCCGCTATAAGCGCCGGATCAAGGACCGCCATGAGCAGGCCGATCACGCGATGCGCGAACAGGAAGCTGCCTATACGATCTTCGCCGCGCCGGAACCGGAGAGCGAGGCTGAAATCGAACACGACAGTCCGCCGATCATCGCCGAAACGAGTGCCATGATCCCTGAATGTTCGGTGGCCGATGCAGTGATGATGCTAGATCTGCAGAATACCAATGCCCTTCTTTTCAAGAACGGGGCCACAGAAAAACACAATATGGTCTATCGCCGTGCGGACGGCTCGATAGGCTGGGTCGAACCGCGTAATTAAGGGTTCGACAAACAGAGATGAGCATGAACGAGGAGGCGAGCAGCGGGGCCGAGCGGCACTGGCGAGCATTGGAGCGCCTGTACGCATCGGCGCCCGTGAATGCGAAGTTCGCCTCCTCCCTCGAAGTAACGGGGGAAGGCTCAGCCAGGATAACCTTCGACATAAGTGAAGACGTGTTCCATGCCGCAGGGGCTGCTCATGGAACTCTCTATTTCAAGATGCTGGATGATGCGGCCTTCTACGCGGCCAATACGCTGGTCACCGACCGGTTCCTTCTCACCACATCGTTCAACCTCCATTTCACCAAGCCGGTGCGTGAAGGCACAGTAGTGGCGGAAGGGCGCTGGGTAAGCGGGAAAAGGCGCGTATTCGTTGCCGAGGCACGTCTGGTCGATGCCGAAGGGGACGAGATCGGCCGTGGAACCGGCACCTTCATGAAATCGCGTATCGCGCTCTCCGGGCTGCCGGGTTACGCCCGATGATGGGCGATGACAGACTTCCGGCCCATCTGGAAGTTTCCGGCTTGCTTAAGCTGACTCAGGCCCTCGGCGGATTTGGTATGGTGTTGCAGAAGGGAGAGCGCGACGCTGGTACTCTCGTGATATTAACCACGAATAGTGGCAAAAATACCCGCCTTTGGGAACGCATGCCCCAGATGGATGGGACACGCCATTTCGTGCCTAGCAAGACACAAGATCCTGATAAACCGCAAGAATTTGATGAATATGTCGCTCGAAGGCAGACACAGGATCCTGATTGCTGGTTTATTGAACTGGACGGCCCGGATGTGGAACGGTTGATCGATCCCACGGCCCGTTAACTTGACATGGTTGCGGATGACACTATTTGGCCCGCCAGCTTCGATGCGCAGGCGGTCGCGTTGGCAATGGTGTCAGCAGACTAGCACGCAGACGGGGAGAAAGCGGCAGGCCCGTTGACGGATCCAACCTTTTAGACGCACGAAATGCGCAAAGGATCCCAGCCTGCGACTGCTACTCACCGCCAAGATAAGCGGGATCATGCGTAAATATCTGTTTGGTATGGCGGCTGCGGCCGCAACTATGGTTGCAACGTTTGCCGGTGCGGAAGAAACCGGCGCGCAGGCCGCTCAGGCGACTGCAGAAACCACTGCTGAAGATACCGCCCTTACGACCGAAGTCGTTCCGGTCTTCGTGAGCGAAGAAGTGGTTCAGGAGCTTCCCGAAGAAGCTGCACAAGAATCCACCGATGAATTTTCCGAGGCTGCCAGCCTCCGTGAACTGGTCGCTGAAATGCCAGCGACAGAGAACCTCTCGGACGAAATGCGCTGCCTTGCCGGCGCTGTCTATTTCGAATCGCGCGGCGAGCCGCTTGATGGCCAACTGGCTGTTGCGCAGGTCATTGTGAACCGCAGCGAATCTCGCCAGTTCCCCTCTAGCTATTGCGGTGTAGTCTATCAGCGCTCGCAGTTCAGTTTCGTACGTGGCGGCGCAATGCCACGCATCAAGACCGGTTCCACCGCTTGGAAGCGCGCCAAGGCTATCGCACGCATCGCTCACCAGGGTCTGTGGGACAGCGAAGCACACGACGCGCTCTATTTCCACGCGAAGTATGTAAAGCCGAGCTGGGCGCGTAAAAAGATTGCCCGCGCGACGATCGACACCCACATCTTTTACCGCTGATATTTGAAACGCTGATTTGGAGGACCGCTTTCTTAGGGGAAGTGGTCCTCCGACATATCAGTCGCGGATTTCGACCCACACCGGAGTGTGATCGCTCGATTTCTCTCGGCCGCGATATTCCTTATCGACACCCGCTGCAGCCATGCGATCGGCCAGTTCCGGCGAAAGCAGGAGGTGATCGATCCGGAAGCCATGATCGCGTTGCCATGCACCTGCTTGGTAATCCCAGAAGGTCCATACGCCACCACGTGGATTGAGAGTGTCAATCGCATCGGTCCAGCCGTCGGCAAGCATGCGCTGGTACGCATCACGGCTTTCCGGCTGCATGAGGGCATCACTGGCCATGGCCTTCGGTGACCAAACGTCCTTGTCTTCGGGAATGACGTTGAAGTCGCCCAGCACGATGGCCGGCACTTCCTCGTCCCAGATCGATTTCATCCTGGCACGCAGCTTTTCCATCCAGGAAAGCTTGTAATCGAACTTTGGCCCCGGGTGCGGATTGCCGTTGGGCAAGTAGAGATTGCAGATGCGAACACCGCGTACGTCTGCCTCAAGATAACGGGCCTGTTCGCCCTCGCCCTCTTTCGGCCCGTCAATTCCCAGCCCGCGCTGGATTTCGATTGGTTTCGTACCCTTGGCGAGAATGGCGACGCCGTTGAAGCTCTTCTGACCGTGCCAGATCGCTTCATAACCGATCTTCATGAAATCCTCTGCTGGAAAGCCGTCATCCATCGTCTTGATTTCCTGTAAGCAGGCGACGTCAGGCTGGGTTTCCTCCAGCCATTCCAGCAGACGCGGCAGGCGCGCCTTGATTCCGTTGATGTTGAAAGTCGCTATACGCATGGACCCGTCCATGCCTGAAGCTGCGGCGTGGGTCTAACCTAAATGCCGAAACTAGAGCCGCAACCGCAGCCTGCAGCAGCATTCGGATTTTCCACCCGGAATGCCGCTCCGCCCAGGGATTCGACGAAATCCACCACGCTGCCAGCGACAAGATCGAGACTGATGGGGTCAACGACCAAGCGAACGCCATCCGTATCGCTTACGGAATCATCCTCTGCCTGCTCATCCGCCAAGTCGAATTTGTACTGGAAACCGGAACAGCCTCCGCCCTCGACAGAAAGTCGCAGAATCGCCGGTTTCGCCTGCTTGTCGGCAATAGTGGCGACGCGCTTGGCAGCAGCGGGTGTAAGGGTGAGCATTTCGGCCATGCTAGCGATGTAGGGAGCGCATGGCTTGCACTCAAGCCGTCTGGATGTAGGCGCGCATTGCAGAGGCTTCTCGCTGGATTTCGTCCAGCCTCCCCTGCACCAGATCGCCGATCGAGATGAAGCCGCACATGGTCTGCCCCTCCAAGACCGGCAAATGGCGGATTCGGCGCTTGCTCATCAGTCCCAGCGCATCGAGAATATCGGTATCTCGATCGATCGTAATGGCAGGAGCAGTCATTACCTCACCGACCGGGCGATCGAGACAGGACTGCCCCTCATCGGCAAGCCGGTAGATTACATCGCGTTCGGAAAAGATTCCGGCAACTGCGCCGCCCTGCATTACCGGGAGCGCGCCGATTCGCTTCGATGCGAGAACCGCCACTGCTTCGCGTACCGGTTGATCGACGCTGACGGAGATAATGTCCGAACTTGCCCGGTCCTCGATAAGCTTGCCAACGTTCATGCCTGCTCCTCCTCCACAAATTATCCGGAGGAGAAGATGCCACTTTTCCCAACAATTGGCGAATCGAACTCAAACCGCCGTTGAAAGCCGCGGCGCATCGGGGCATTGAGCTGAGGCATGGCTGGAAAATCCCCCCTCGACGACCCTGAAGCTGCGGCTTACGCGTGGGCACGCTTCCGGCGAATCATGCGCTTTCTTTTCCTGATGACGGCGGGAATCGTGGCGATCGCCATGGCGCTGCTATGGAAATTCGAGGACGTGTCGGTCCATTTCTACATTGCCACTGCGCTCGGCATCGCTTTCACCATGCTGTTGGCGGGCGCGCTGATGGGACTGATGTTCCTCTCGTCAGGCACGGGTCACGACGAGTCGGTTGACAATAGTCTACCCGACAACAAGATCGACGAAGACTAGGCGTCCTTTGGCGAACGCAGCCGGTATTCCTCGACCGGTACGCCGCCAATCAGGTGGCGCTGGATAATGGCTTCCAGAACATCTTCGGTGCAGGAATGGTACCAGATGTTTTCCGGCCAGACGACGGCGATAGGCCCGTGGGCGCAAACCTGCAGGCAATCAGCCTTGGTTCGCTGAACGGTCCCTGCCCGCCCCACGAGGTTCAATTCCTTCAAACGTTTCTTCAGATAGCTCCACGCGACCTTACCTTCCTCGCGCGAACAGCATTTCTGCTTTTCGCTGATCGCGCATAGGAAGATCTGACGCTCGGCAGTCTCACCGCCGATCTTGCCGAGCGCCTTCTGTGCTTTTTCGAGGCCCTTCTTACTCATCCGGCTTCAGCCAACGGTCCAGCCATGCAAACACGGTGTTGTGCCACTGCAGCGAGTTCTTCGGATCGAGCACCCAGTGGTTCTCTTCCGGGAAGACGAGAAGCTGGCTGGGAATTTCACGTTCCTGCAACACGGTGAAGGCCGCCAGACCCTGTGTGTAGGGAACGCGAAAATCCTTTTCCCCGGTCACCACGAGCATTGGGGTCTTCCAGTTTTCGACGTGATTGACCGGATTCCAGCGTTCGTAGAGCTGCTTGTTGTCGGCATAGCTTCCGCCGAAGTCCCACTTGGGAAACCACAGCTCTTCGGTGGTGTAATAGAAGCTGCGCATGTCGAAGAGGCCGTCATGCTGCACCAGGCAGTCGAACTGATCGGGCCATTTCCCCGCTATCCAGTTCATCATGTAACCGCCATAGCTGGCACCCATCGCGCATGCCCGGTTGCCGTCGATCTGGGGATCCTGCTTCAGTGCCGCCGCAAGGCCCAGCTGGAGGTCTTCGAGCGGCTTGCCTCCCCAGTCGCGATTGATGCTGTCGGTAAAGGTCTGTCCGTATCCGGTGGACCCGTGAAAATCGACCGAGATAACAGCGTAACCCTGGCTTGCGACGACTCTCGGGTTCCAGCGGCTGGACCACCCGTCGTTAAACGACCCTTGCGGTCCCCCGTGAACATAAAGGATCGCCGGCATCGGTCCTTGCTGACCTTCAAGCTTGGTGATCTGGCCCCAGACCTTGTCGCCCCCCGCACCGGTAAAGCTGAAACGCTCGACCACGACGGGCGCCATCTTGCCGATCGTTTCCGTTGCCACTTGCGTCAACGGTTCGGCCTGATCCCAATCCTGCGACAGGAAGAGTTCTGCCGGCGCACCAATCGAGTCTCTGGTAAACAGCAAATCACCTCCGTGCAGGGGGACGACATTGCCGATATGCGCTTCATTCCCGGCCATCAGATCGAGCCGTTCTACAGCGCCGGTCCGCGGATCGATCCGGAAGGCGGGTGTGTCCAGCACATCCTGTGCGGTACCGACGATCCAACGGGAATCCGGCGTCCAGGCGAGCGAGCTGAAGCTACGGTCGAAATCGCCCGTAAGTGCGGTGGTCACACCGCTCTTGAGATCGCGGAGCATGACTACTTGGCGATCTGCTTCATAGCCGGGACGAGCCATGGCTACATAGGCAAGATACTGCCCGTCCGGCGAAGGCGTCGGCAGCATGTCCAATGCAGTGTTCGCAGCAGTCAGATTGGTCGGCGCCGCGCCCGATAAATCGCTCCACCAGATATCGAAGTTCACGCTATACGGTTCTTGAGCATCCGCCTTGCGAGCGGCGAAGTAGATTCCTGAACCGTCAGGCGGCCAGGCTAGGTCCTCTCCACCACCGAAGGGCATGGTGGGGGTATCGCCAACCGGACCGCCAGCGCCGAGAGGCCCGTCGACGGCTATGCCCTCCCCGGATACCCGACCATTGCGCAGCGGGAAGGCGAAAACCCGGCTGTAGGTGCCCGGCGTTTCCCAACTGTCCCAATGCCGGTAAAAACCGCCATCGCCTTCATAGAGGCGGCCATCGCCAGGACCCGGGGCATAGGACTTGGCGCCGTCATCGCATGCGATATCGGTGCAGCTCCGGGCGATATCCGTCCAGATCGCGATCTTGCTGCCGTCCTTGGCAACGGAATAGCCGTTAACCCCGCGTGCGATGCTGATGACCTGCGTTTTCTGCGTTACTGTGCCGGTAGCGGAAACCATGGCCCGCCACACCTGTGTGCTGTCATTCTCGGCACCGTTAGCCATATAGTAGAGCCAACCGTCGCCGCCGAAGCTTGCCCCACTACCCTTCAAGTCGAGAGCGACGGGAGTGGCGTTCAAATTGTCGAGCGACCGCATATAGAGCTGGCTGTCTCGCGCAAACTCCTCCGGGTCGGTGGTCGTTACCGAATAGACGGCGATTGTTCCGTCGGGTGATACGGTGGGGCTGCCGAGACGCGGCATCGTGACGAGGTCGCTCGCCTGCATTGGTTCCGGCGCTGTCTGCGCCAGAAGCGGATAGGCGAAAAGCGCAAATGCGCTGGCGAGCGGGAATGCGACCCTGTTGCGGAATGTCATGGTTGCGCGATGTAGCGCGACCGCAGGCGGAAGGGTAGAGCTTTAGCGCTTCTTGCCAGCTATGCGGGAAATCTCGGCCTTCACCATGTCTTCGACCATGCCGGGCAGATTATCATCGAGCCATTGGGAAAGCATCGGACGCAGCATTTCCCGGACAAGGCCTTCGAGCGATGTTTCGCCTTGGCGAACGACATGAGGTTGCTTGCCCGGCTTCGAAAGCATGGTCAGCGCTGCGAAATTCTGCTGCATCGCACTGCGCGTAGCATCGGCGATCAGGCTTTCTTCGTAATCGTCTTCGCCCGCTTCCTCGCCGTATATCGCGTCGAGGTCTGCATTGTCCTGAATGAGAAGCTCTTCGCCCAAGCCCGATCCCAGTTCCAGTACGTCCTCTGCTTCTTCCGCATCGGCCGGTTCCGCGCCGCCAGCAATCAGGCCGCGGCGCCGTTGCGGTGTCTCGACCTTGCCTTCGCTATCGCGCGCGATCACTTTCTTGATCGAATTGAGAATTTCTTCGACCGAGGGTTCACCGTTGATTTTCATAATCCGCGTCTGCCCCGCTGTGCCTGTATCGATTGTGGATCGTGCCTTACGCTACGGCCTGTCGCGCGGATCGGCAACCTCGGGAATTTCTGAGGTCGGTGCGGGAATGTCGCGGGTGGTGGTGGTGATAGCTTCGGGTTCGGGAACGCTTTCCCAATCCCAGATCCGTCCACTCACGCTGTCGTAATTGGCAACAGGATCGTAAAGGACGCCTTCTTCGGCAAGGCCAAGATCACGCGCTTCGGCCCGACCCATGGCCGCAAGAAGCGAGAATCCCGCCACGTAAGCATTGCGGCGCGCCGTGACCAACTCCACGCGCGATTGCAGCAGTTCCTGTTCGGCATTCAACACGTCGAGTATAGTGCGGTTGCCGATCGAGTTCTCGGCCCGCACGCCTTCCAGACTGAGCTCAGCAGCGGAAACAGCTGTTTGCGAACTTTCGATGATGGCGAGCGATGCCTGCCAGCTCGAATAGGCGGAGCGCACCTGCGCAATCACATCGCGTTCCGCCGCAATCACTTGCTCCAGTGCGGCACTCGCACGCGCGGTGGCCTGGCGCTGAAGCGCTGCGGGGCGCCCACCCTGGAAGAGCGGCAATCGAAGCGATACGCCGGCCTGCGCCGCAGTGGTGGTCTGCGGGCTGGCGACCGTGGGGCCGACCGGATCGGTCGGATCGAGCGGCGCGTCCGCTACGCTGCCGAGGAAATTCTGGTAGTCATATCCTGCGAAGACCGAAACCCGGGGTAGCCTGCTCGAACCGGCGACATTAATATCGTAGCGCGATGCCTGGGCACGTTCCTTCGCTGCGATAAGGTCGGGATTGTTTTCGAGCGCTACGTCCACGGCTGTCTCGACATCGGCCGGTAGGCCGGCGAGCGGTGGTGGCGCCTGCAGGTTATCCGGCGCTTCGCCGACCAGGGCGATATAGTCTTCACGCGCGGCTATCAGATTTGCCTGCGCGCTCCGCAGATCGCCCTGTGCCAACGCCAGACGGGCCTGGGACTGGGCAACATCGGTGCGCGTCAGATCGCCGATCTCGAAGCGGTCGCTGGTTGCCTGCGTATTCACGGACAGCACATCGACCTGATTGAGTGAAAGCGAAACCAGCGCCTGGCCTCTCAGCACATCCATGTAAGCGGCCACGACCTGCGTGAAGATCGCGCTTTCCGTACCGCGCAGATCGGCTCGGCCGGCGGCGACACGCTCTTTGGCTGCGCGTACGGAATTCTTTACCGCACCGCCCGAATAGATGGGTACGCCCAGATCGACACCGGCCGTCAGGGCTCGGTCAGGCGTGAAGAAGCTCGTCGAGCTCTGCTTGAGGAATTCGGTTACGGAAGCAGTTGCTTCGGCAGAAGGAAGACCATCGGCTCGCTCGATTTGAACCGTCTCGTCGGTGGCCCGCTGACCGGCCCGTGCTGCTTCCAGCGTCGGATTGTTGAAATAGGCTTCTGTCAGGGCTTCTTGAAGCGTATCGGCGTGCGCCGAACTTGCCCCCAGTGTCAGGGCGGCAATGCTTGCGGTGATTGCGAACTGCCCGATTGCCCTGCCCTTGCTCATGTTCAGAAGCTCCAGCTGGCTGGCTTGTCGAACTCGCCCATGCGCGGGATACCCATCTCTGCGAGTCGCAGTAGAGCCACTGTTTTGCCGGTTTTCCTCCCGGTCGCGAGCCGCGTCACGCCGCGTTCGACGAGGCCGGTAACGATCCGGCCGTCTGCATCCAGCATTTTGGCAATGTTATCGGGCACGTGCTCGATCGCGCCGTCTACAAGTATCAGCGAGTACTTGCCTTTCTTCGCCTCCAGCGCCTCTGCCGGGCTGATCGAAGTGACCGAAGAGACCAGCGGATCGACAAGCGTTGCGAGATATCCACTGCCGCCCTCGATGACGAGGACCTTGTCTTGCGTTGTCGGCCGAGCTTCGGACAGCATCGAACCATGGAATAGCGGTGCTGGCAGAAAACCGCCATCGGCAAGCCGGATGGCACGGTCCATATAGGCCGTACCTTTGGCATTCTCCGGTACGAAGTCCTCACGCGGGACAGTGCCCATGCGTTCGAGAACGAAGGCTTCGTTGACGCCGCTGGTGCGCAGCTGGCTGTCGAGCATAGCCTTGCGGGCGGCGGCGTAATCGGGGCGGGCTGTGGTCGTGGTCATAGTCATCCGAGGGCTGTATTACATCAATAACACGGCATTTCAAGCGCGCTGTTGCGACGAGGCGTTGCCTTAGGCGCAAGACACTTTGCTTCCAAGCGCTTTGACCGATGGCGGGGAACGCGCCTATCGGGGTGCGCAAATCTGCAACATGGGAACGCGCCGCGATGAGCGACATGACGATTATCAAGGAAGAGGATTTGATCGAGAGCGTTAAGGACGCCCTCCAGTATATCTCTTACTATCACCCGATGGATTACATCCGTGCCCTCGGCGATGCCTATGAGGCAGAGCAGGGTCCGGCAGCCAAGGATGCCATCGCGCAAATCCTCACCAACAGCCGCATGTGTGCCGAAGGGCACCGTCCGATTTGCCAGGATACCGGCATCGTCAATGTCTTCGTGAAATGGGGCATGAATTGCAGACTCGACAGCCAGCGCAGTCTTCAGGAAGTGGTCGATGAGGGCGTGCGGCAGGCTTACACCCATCCCGATAACAAGCTGCGCGCCTCAATTCTGGCGGATCCGGCGTTCACTCGCCGTAATACGCGCGATAACACTCCCAGCGTGCTCTCCGTCGAGATGGTCCCCGGCAATACCATCGATATCGACGTTGCGGCCAAGGGCGGTGGCAGCGAGAACAAGTCGAAGTTCAAGATGATGAACCCCAGCGACAATATCGTCGACTGGGTCGTGGAACAGCTGCCCAGCATGGGGGCCGGCTGGTGCCCTCCGGGGATGTTGGGCATCGGCATCGGCGGCACAGCCGAACATTGCATGAAGCTGGCCAAGCTCAGCCTGATGGACCCGATCGATATGGGTCAACTCAAGCAACGCGGTGCGAAGACCGATATCGAGCAATTGCGGATCGACATTTTCGATGCGGTGAATGCTCAGGGGATCGGGGCTCAGGGACTCGGCGGCCTTTCCACCGTGCTCGACGTGAAGATCTTGGATGCCCCCTGCCATGCAGCTGGTAAGCCGGTGGCCATGATCCCGAACTGCGCGGCTACGCGCCATGCGCATTTTACGCTTAATGGCTCCGGGCCAGCTTATCTCGAACCGCCCAAGCTCGACGATTACCCGCAGGTTACCTGGCAACCCGACAGAGCGGCCAAGCAAGTCGACCTCGATAATCTGACGCCAGAAGAAGTCGAAAGCTGGGAACATGGCGATCGCCTGCTCCTTTCCGGCAAGATGCTCACCGGCCGCGATGCCGCCCACAAGCGCATTCACGACATGCTGGAAAAGGGAGAAAATCTCCCGGTCGAATTCAAGGGGCGGGCCATCTATTATGTCGGCCCGGTCGATCCGGTGATGGGCGAGGTTGTCGGACCCGCGGGCCCCACGACGGCCACGCGTATGGATAAGTTTACTGAAATGATGCTCGATCTCGGCCTGCTTGCCATGATCGGAAAGGCCGAGCGCGGCCACGATGCGGTCAAGGTCATCAGCCGCTTCAAAGTGGCCTATCTCATGGCTACCGGCGGAGCTGCCTACCTTGTGAGCCGGGCCATTAAGGGCGCGAAAGTCGTCGGGTTCGAGGATCTGGGGATGGAAGCGATCTACGAATTCGAAGTGCAGGACATGCCGGTCACGGTGGCGGTCGATGCCCAAGGCAACAATGTACACACACTCGCTCCGGCGAAGTGGCGCGAAAAGATCGCGAGCGGCGAGGTCGAGCCCGTCGGATAGGATCTTAGCTGATCGACAAACCGCACGGGAAGTCCGACCGCCGGACTTCCCTGCGGTAAGTCTAGCGGGCAAAGAAACCTGGCTTTGACCGCCGAACGAACGCCAAGTCCCGAGACCGGAAACGTCTCGATCCGCACGGTTCTCGTGTCGATCGTGTGCGTGTGGTCAGCCTATTTCCTGTTGATCAGCGCCCGCGGCTGGCTGATCGGACTCGACTTCGAGTTCGATCTCGTATCGCGCCGAGTGGCAGTGACGGTCGCCGCAATGGGTGTGACCTTCATCCTTTGGCTGATCATCCGCCTGTTCGACAATCGCTCTTCGGCGTTGCAGATTTGCGGAGCCTTGATCTTCGCTTTGCCTGCAGCCCTGCTTATCGCCCAATCGCAGCAATGGCTCTTCGCCTCTATCCAGGAGCGTTACGAAGCCAAGATCGCGCAAGACCGAGGTATCTCGCTCCGCCGGGATGACAATGGTAATCTGATTATCGAAGGTCCGGTGCCTGCTGAACCCAAGATAGGCGAGCCATTGGGCACGGCTACTCCTGATAATAATACGGCACAAGTCGTCCTGCCGGACGGCCGCGAAATGGATCGCTGGCTTCAACTCATCGAAATGGGGCTCGACCGCTATTTCCTTTTGCTAGCTTGGGCAGCGCTTTATTTTGCGTTGCTCGCCGGCGCGCGAGTGCAGGCGGCCGAACGCCGCGGTGAACGCTTTCGGAGCGCCGCCAAGGCCGCAGAATTGCGTTCGCTGCGGTATCAAGTGAATCCTCATTTTCTCTTCAACACGCTGAATTCTCTCTCGGCCCTCGTGATGACTGGTAAGGAAGACCGGGCCGAGGAGATGATTCAGTCGATCTCGCGTTTCTACCGCCATTCGCTGGCCGACGATTCGACTGGCGACGTAAGCCTCGAAGACGAGATCGATCTGCAGGAACATTACCTTGAGATCGAGGCGGTCCGTTTCCCCAAGAGGCTCAAGACGCGGGTCGATCTGCCCGATGAACTGGCACAGTTGAAGGTGCCCGGTATGATCCTTCAGCCGCTGGTCGAAAACTCGGTAAAATACGGCGTCTCGGCAAGCAATCGCCCGGTAACCATTTCAATCGTGGCGCGCGAGGAAGGTGGGTGGTTGGTCCTGCGCGTAGGAGACAATGGGCCGGGGCTGCCTTCTGGTCACACCGGAGGATTCGGTATCGGTCTGGCCAATGTGCGGGACCGGCTGGAGGCACGTTTCGGTCGCGAAGCATCGATCAATTCAGGCCAGACGCCCGACGGATACGAAACCGAACTGAAGCTGCCGATGGTGAAGCATGGCTGAAGACATACAAGGCAAACTGCGAACTCTCATCGTCGATGACGAGCCGCTGGCGTTGGAGCGGATGCACGTTATCTGCAACAAGCTCTCCCATATCGAGGTCGTGGGGACAGCGGCCGATGGCGCCGAGGCCCTGGAAATGATCGAGGCGCAGGACCCTGACCTCATTTTGCTCGATATGACTATGCCCGAGGTCGATGGGCTTTCGGTTGCTCGTGCGCTGGCCAAGCAGGATGATCGGCCCGCGGTGGTCTTCGTCACAGCCCACGACAACTACGCAGTCGAGGCCTTCGATCTCGATGCGGTCGACTATGTCCTGAAGCCGGTTAAACCTGAACGGCTCGAACGCGCTATCCAGCGCGCTCTGGCTCGGCGCGGCGAGACCAGCGGACAGGAAAGCAAATGGCTGGACGAACTGTGGATCCCTCATCGTAGCGAGCTGATCCGAATCGATACGGATGAAGTTTCGCGGATCGATGCAGAGCGGGATTACGTCCGCCTCCATGCCGACGATCGCAGCTATCTCCTGCTGCAGACCATCGCCGGGCTCGAGAAGCGGCTCGATCCGGCCAAATTCATTCGCATCCATCGCTCCACCATTTTGCGCAAGGACCGGATAAAAGGCCTGCGCCACGATGGCTTGGGTGTCTGGTCCGCAGAACTGGAAGACGGGGAAGCGCTCCGGATTGGTCGCACCTATTTGCCCAAGGTAAAGGCTATGGCTGGCCGCTGATCCCGAGCCTCTAGGATTGGCAATCGGCTGACATCATGCCTATCCTGACAGGATGGTCATTCTGATCGTATTCCTCCTCGGCATCGGCAACTTCGCCGCGCACAAGGCGGTGCTTGAAAGCGGGCATCCGATGCTCGATGCATTGCCGAGCTTTTATCGCACCGGCGGAGGGCGCTTTTCGCTGTGGTTCGAATTCTTCATCCTTCTCGCCGCCATGTTGCTGGCCGGTAATGGCTGGACGGGCATGGCGTGGGCCTACGGCATATATAGTCTGCTGAATTTCGGGACGGCCTGGATGATCTTGACGGGCAAAGTTTGAGCGGAGGGAACCGCCGTCCGCATGGGGCGCTAATGCTGCATGGAGAGTGATAATCCTATCTGGCTGCTCACGAATTCAAGGTCAGGCAGCAATACCGATCAGGCCATCGAGATGCTCGAAAGCCATTGCAAAGACAAAGGCTTTGCCATTTCTCGCAAGATTGGGTTTCCGGATGAGGATCTACCCACTCGCGAAGAACTCGTTGCCGAGGGCATCCGTTGTCTCGCGATCTTCACCGGGGATGGCTCCCTGAATGCGGCTATCGCCAAACTACAAGGTTGGGGCGGATCGGTCATGGTCCTGCCCGGTGGCACGATGAACCTCTTGAGCAAGCGCCTTCACGGCCCGGATGCAGATCTCGAAACGATCATCGAACGACATGCAAGCGGCGCGGTGCGGGCGGTACGACCGTTGATGGCCCGTTGCGAAAAAGGCGATGCTCTGGCCGGCCTTCTCGTAGGGCCAGGCACTTCCTGGGCAAGCGTGCGCGAAGCCATGCGGGATTTCGACATACCCGCGATGGCCGGCGGGACAAGCGAAGCGCTGTCGGAAACGACCGGGGGATCGATGGTGCGCTGCAGTGATCCCGAACTGGGCAAGAGAGAAGGTTACCCTCTCATCGAATTCACGCCAAGCCATCGCGGCATGCAACTCGACGCGTTTCATGCCGAAGGCGCGGGCGAATTGCTCGCTCAAAGCTGGGCATTGTTGCGGCGGAGCTTTCGCGATGGGCCGCACACTCGACTGGGGCTAGTGGACCGGATTACTTTGGAAACCTGCGACGGTGCCCCTGTGGAGGTACTGATCGATGGCGAGCCGGCCACCCTTTCCCCCAAGGCCGAGTTCGCGGTAGCACCGTGCGAGGTCGATCTGCTAGCGACGCATCATGGCTTCTGAATTCCGGCGCATATTCCACCTTTCCGATATCCACTTCGGCCTTGAAAACAATCGTGCTCTCGATTGGGTCAAGCAGGAGATCGTCGAACGACAGCCCGATGCTGTTGCGATCACCGGAGACCTGACAATGAGGGCGCGCCATCGGGAGTTCGAGGCCGCAACGCATTGGATCAATTCGCTTCCCGCGCCGGTCACTGTCGAGGTCGGAAACCACGACATGCCCTATTTCAATCCTATCGAGCGTTTCTTCGCGCCCTACAAACGCTTTCACGGTATGGAAGAGAAGGTCGAAAAGGAACTTGATCTGGGGTCGCTTGCCGTCGTTCCACTCAAGACAGCGGTGCGCATGCAACCGCGCCTGAATTGGTCAAAAGGCTGGGTTTCTTCGGCTGCGCTGGAAAAATGTCTCGCCGCGATTGATGCGCTGCCCAGCGGTACGAAAGCGCTGGTCACCGTCCATCATCCTCTGCGTGAGGTTGGAACCCAAGGGACGGCTCTTACCCGCCATGGCGATAAGGCTCTGCGCGAACTGGCGGGGAGACCGGTACAGGCTGTCCTTTCCGGCCACGTCCATGACGCGTTCGATATCATGGAAGAAACCGATAACGGTCCGGTGAGAATGATCGGTGCTGGCACCTTGTCCAAGCGCACCCGTTCGACACCGCCAAGCTTTAATGAGATTGAATGGGACGGTAGCAAGCTGACTGTCTGTGTGCGTAATCTTAGCGACGTTAAGACCAGCGACATGCAGATCGATGACGTGCCAGAAGATGCAAGGCCCCCGCGTGAACCAAATGATCCGGTGGCACCGGTTCGCCAAGTCCCGCGCGTTGACCCGCCTGTGCATTAACCAGAAGACATTGCGATTTCTCAACCCTGACATGCAATTATGCTGACAGAGTTCGAGGAAATGCCATGGAATTCTTCAAAGCAGCGCCTCTCGGCGCTATTCTGTCATGTGTCGTAGCGCTGGTTGTTGGGAGCCAAGGTTCGGACGGCGGCCACCTCGCGGTGTTCCAGGCCGAGATTTATCAATATGACATCTGGTGGAGCTGGCCGGTTTTTTTCGCTGGCACCGGGCTTGCATGGGCGTTGATGCTTATTCAGCGGTGATCGGACGCTAAACGTAAAGAAAAAGGGCGGTCCCTCGCGGAACCGCCCTTTTCTGTTTGTCCGTTGATCCGGCTCTGGAGGCGAATTAACGCTTCGAGAACTGGAAGCTACGACGTGCCTTGGCACGGCCGTACTTCTTACGCTCGACCACGCGGCTGTCGCGGGTGAGGAAGCCGGCGGCCTTGACCGTCGAACGCAGCGCCGGCTCGTACTTGGCGAGAGCCTGCGAGATGCCGTGCTTGACTGCACCGGCCTGACCAGAAAGGCCGCCGCCCTTGACGGTGGCGATCACATCGTACTGTTCCTGACGCTCGGTGATAGCGAACGGCTGATCGATCACGAGACGCAGGGTCGGACGTGCGAAATACACTTCCTGGTCCTTGCCATTGACGGTGATCTTGCCGCTGCCGGGAACCAGCCATACGCGGGCGGTAGCATCCTTACGGCGACCGGTGGCGTAAGCGCGGCCCTGAGCGTCAAGCTCCTGCTCGCGCAGGGGAACGTCGGCCTTGGCAGCGATTTCCGCGCTGTCGCCCTGAGGTGCATCGGCGGCAATGTCCTTCAGATCGGCGAGATCCGAGACGGTGTCGTTCTTGGTTTCGTCAGCCATTACGCAACAGCCTTGTTCTTGCGGTTCATCGAAGCGACGTCGAGCGTCTTGGGCTTCTGGCCCTCATGCGGATGCTCGGTGCCGTTGTAGAGGTGGAGCGCGCGCATCTGGTCGCGGCCCAACGGGCCACGCGGGATCATGCGCTGCACGGCCTTTTCGAGGACACGCTCGGGGAAACGTCCGCCCAGAACCTTGTTCGGGGTCGTTTCCTTGATGCCGCCCGGGTGACCGGTGTGCTTGTAATAGATCTTGTCGTCCATCTTCTTGCCGGTGAACTTCACCTTGTCGGCATTGATGACGATGACGTGATCGCCGCAATCCACGTGCGGAGTATAGCTGGGCTTGTGCTTGCCGCGCAGGTGGTTGGCGATGATGACGGCAAGACGACCGACGACGAGATCTTCGGCGTCGATGATATGCCAGTCCTTTTCGACCTCTGCCGGCTTGGCCGACTTGGTCAGTTTGGTGAGAGCCTTCATGGCTGATATGTCCGTTTGCTCGAGTTGTCGCGCCGTGCTTTACGGCCCTAAACGATTTCGCGGCCCATCACGGAGCCGCTAAGCGCGCGCCAAATGGGCGCCTAGCGACGATTCGTCAAGCAATTCTGCGGGTCTTGCGTGGGGTATAATAATACGCCATCGGAATGTACGTGAATCCAAACGGCGTATATGTTCAGTTGCTGGGCTAGAGCTTACCCTGACAGATCGATGATTATCGCAACAGAGGTTCGGTCTGGCGTCCGAGCACATGGGCACCCCATGCGACCGACGCTACCAGCAGTGCGCCAACCAACTGATGAAGCACCGCCAGATGAAAGTCGACACCGCTCATGACAGTCGCAATTCCGAGCAAGATCTGGGTCCCCAACGCCGCGTGAATAGCGACTGATGCTTTTCTGGAAGCAGCTTTGACCTTGCGGGCCATCATCACCAGAGCTGCCACGACAACCCATGCCCACCAGCGGTGCATCCAGTGAATGAGAAAAGGATCATGGGTCATCGCCCAGAAGATCCCTGGGGTGCCGTCGAACTCGGGGATGAAGCGTCCCTGCATCAGGGGCCAGCTGTCGGAAGCCAGGCCTGCATCAAGCCCGGCGACCCAGGCCCCCAGCAGAAGCTGAATAAACAGGATGATACCCGTTGCAGTCGCTAGCTTCGTCAATCGCGCAGGCCTTGCGTTGACCACGCCTAGCCTTCGCAGGTCCAACGCTGTCCAGACAAGGCCAGCCAACAGGATCAGTGCGGTGCAAAGGTGGATCGCCAAGCGGAAGTGGCTGACATCGGTACGTGTCTCGAGACCGGACGCGACCATCCACCAACCGAAGCTACCCTGCAGCGCCACGAGGGCCGCCAATGCAAACAGCCGCCAGAAATAGCCGTCTGGAATCATCCGGCGAACGGCAAAAAATGCGAGTGGGATGACCAGCGCCAGCCCAATCAGCCTGCCCAGCTGGCGGTGTATCCACTCCCACCAGTAAATCGATTTGAATGCTTCCAGATCCATTCCCGCAGGGCCGTTTATCTGGGTGTACTCGGGTATGCGCTGGTAGAGTTCAAACTCGGCTTGCCAGTCGGCCTCGTTCAACGGAGGCAGCGCGCCGAGGAACGGCTTCCATTCGGTGATCGAGAGTCCGCTTTCGGTCAATCGGGTTATTCCGCCCACAGTGACGATGATGATGACCAGCAAAGCCACGGAGAATAGCCAGTTTGCCAGCAGTATCGGTCGGCTGCGGGAAGCAAGGGTGTTCATGCGGAGCCTGTTCGCCTCCAGGGACGTGTTTCGCAAGTGCAAATGGAACAAGCGGCATGTCGGATACGTCAAACGGCGGATTACAGATCAATTCCACAATTCGCTCTTGTAAGATGAGACACTATCACATATCTGCTCTGGCATGTTGCAACGTGCATTAAACCCGATTCGCCGGCGGCTGGACCGTGTCGGCATCGGTCTTTCGGGACTGTGTGCATTGCATTGCATCGCCAGCATTGCACTCGTGTCAGGCCTAGGTATCGGCGGCGAGTTTCTACTTGCTCCTGAAATCCACCGTTGGGGCCTGCTGGTTGCGACTTTGATCGCCGGCGTGGCGATCGGCTGGGGCGCACTGCGGCATCGCATGGCCATGCCATTTGTGATCGCCATGACGGGACTTAGCTTTATGGGCGCAGCGCTTGCGGTTCCGCACGGTTACAAGGAAGCCGTCCTGACGATCCTCGGGGTCGCGCTTGTATCGCTTGGCCATATTCTGAATATGCGCCACTGCCATTCCGCCGCTTGCAAGGAGCGCTGCGGAGACTAAGTCGGTCCCATGATTTCCCTGACCGTAAACGGCGAAAGCCGCCGCACATCCGCCAACACCATTGCCGAGCTTGTTCGGGAGCTCGATCTCGATCCAGCCAAAGTTGCTGTCGAGCACAACGGTACGATCGCACCGCGCAGCGAACTCTCGGCGCGCGCAGTAGACGAAGGGGACTCACTCGAAATCGTCCATTTCGTGGGCGGAGGGCAAGGCGACGATAGCTGGTCGGTTGCTGGCCACACATTCAATTCCCGCCTGATAGTCGGCACCGGAAAGTACAAGGATTTCGAGCAAAACGCGGCGGCCTTGGAAGCGAGCGGCGCAGAAATCGTTACCGTTGCCGTACGTCGGGTCAACGTAAGCGATCCGAAAGCGCCGATGCTGACTGACTTCATCGATCCCAAGAAGGTAACCTATCTTCCGAACACTGCGGGCTGTTTTACGGCGGAAGAAGCGATCCGCACCCTCCGCCTTGCCCGGGAAGCTGGTGGCTGGGACCTCGTCAAGCTGGAGGTTCTTGGAGAGGCGAAGACGCTTTATCCAGATATGCGCGAAACGCTAAAGGCGACCGAAGTGCTCGCCAAGGAAGGCTTCCACCCGATGGTATATTGCGTGGACGATCCTATCGCAGCGAAACAACTGGAAGAAGCTGGCGCGGTTGCGGTTATGCCGCTGGGCGCCCCCATCGGATCGGGACTCGGGATACAGAACCAGGTTACGATCCGTCTGATTGTAGAAGGCGCGAAGGTACCCGTGCTCGTCGATGCAGGTGTCGGCACAGCGTCAGATGCGGCCGTAGCCATGGAATTGGGCTGCGACGGAGTACTTATGAATACAGCCATCGCCGAAGCAAAAGACCCGCTCCGCATGGCACGAGCGATGAAACTGGCAGTCCAGGCTGGCCGCGAGGCTTACCTGTCCGGACGCATGGGGCGCCGTAAATATGCGGATCCCAGCAGCCCTCTCGCCGGACTGATCTAAGCCCCGGCACACAAAATTAACCATCTTCGGGGAAACTCCGATTCGACGAAGGAGTCGAATCATGGCCGTTACCAATGCTGCATCGCTGACAATTGCCGAGATGCGAGAATTCGCTGGTTTCACTGCTGCAGAGCAGCGATACATTCGGCGCAGTCTGGATATCGGGCTAAGCCGTAACGATGCTTTCCGGATCTGGGGGCGCACCCACGGGGAAACGGCCGCAATACGTAGTCAGTACGTGGCCTATCAGGAGCTCAAGGCTCTTCGTGGTGCCATCCCTCATCAATCCGGCTTCGACGGGATCGAGAGTTTTATCGGCAAGATCACCCGGGTCGTAGCCTTCGATCTTGCACAGGAGCGGATCGACTGTTTTTCAGCCTTCCGGTTCCTTTACGAGCGCCTGCTCGGCCCGGAAGCCCGCCCCTGGTTGCCCAGTGCTTTTTGTGCGGCGGCCGCTCTGCCGCATATCCGACCGGAACGGCGCAAGATGCTGTTGCAGTCGCTAAGCGAAGCTGCCGCGACCGCGCCGGGCTGGTCCGACCGAGCTCCCACTTTCTTTCCCGAATTCATCGAGGAAGTACCGGCCTAATTCAGCTCCGATAGAGGCTCGCCAACCGATCACCGTAACGCTCTTTGATTTTGTGCCGACGTATCTTCATCGAGGGGGTCATTTCCTCGTTCTCGATGCTGAACGCTTCGTCGGCAAATTCGAACTGGCGCACTTTCTCGATCACGGACAGGTCCTTGTTCACGCGATCGATCGCCTTGCGTAGCGCCGCGCGAAACTCCGGATCGTCCTGCAACGCTTTCAGGTCGAATTTCTTCCCCTGTTCGGCCGCCCATTCTACCGCCCATTCGGCGTCCGGCACCAGCAGACCAACGATGTAGGGCCGTTTGTCTCCGGCAACCATCGCCTGCCCGATTTCCGGCTGAAGTGTCAGCATGCCTTCAAGCTTCTGCGGCGCGATATTGTCGCCCTTGTCATTGACGATCATGTCTTTCTTGCGATCGGTGATAACGATGCGCCCCTTTTCATCGAGGTGCCCGATATCGCCCGTATGAAGCCAGCCATCCTTGATCGTACGCGCAGTCTCGGCATCGTTCTGCCAATAACCATGCATCACCAGTTCGCCGCGGCACAGTATCTCTCCGTCCTCGGCAATTTTCACTTCGACACCGCGCATGGCGGGGCCGACCGAATGCATGGCGATGCCTGCTTTGGGCCGATTGCATGCGACGACAGGGCCTGCTTCGGTCTGACCGTAACCCTGAAGCATGGTGAGACCCATCGATTCAAAGAAAATGCCGACTTCGGGATTGAGCGGCGCACCACCGGAAACCATGGCTTTGATACGGCCACCAAAGCGTTGGCGAATTTTGGGCTTTAGGAGTTTCCCGACGAGAAAATCCTTTGCCCCGTCGCCGAACCTCGGTTTACCCTCGGCCCGCCTCTCGCCGACTTCGAGGGCCATGGTCATGAGCTTTTCCGCCATGCCGCCCTGTTTCGCGACCTGCTTCATGATCCTGGTGCGCAGCACTTCGAACAGCCGCGGAACCACGACCATGATCGTCGGGCGGGTCTCTTCAATGTTGCTGGCCAGCTTTTCCAGACCTTCGGAATAGTAAATTTGGGCGCCTACGCCGATCGGAAGATACTGGCCCCCGGTATGCTCGTAGGCGTGACTGGCGGGAAGAAAGGAAAGGAAGCGTTCTTCATCGTCGATTCCGAAATCTTCCATCAGAATTTCGGCAGCGCCCGCGACATTGCATAGAATGGAACCGTGATGCTGCATCACCCCTCGAGGCGCACCGCCGGTGCCACTTGTATAAATAATGCAGGCCGTGTCTCCGCGACCGACATTTGCCATTCTGGATGTGACGGCCTCACGTGCCGCCTCCGCATCTCCCTGAACCAGCTTATCCCACTGGTGAAAGCTGAAACTTCCCGACTGTTGGCGATGCAAATCTTCGATCCCGATCACATGATCGGCGATTCCGGTCACCTGCAATGCACCGTGGAGCGGCCCAAGCAATTTCTGCGAGGATACGATTACCGCCCGTGCTCCTGAATTGTCGAGGATGTGGACATGGTCGCGTTCGGTATTGGTTACGTAGGCCGGCACTGTGATGCAGCCTGCCGCCATGATCGCCAGATCCGCGATACACCATTCAGGCCGGTTCTCGGACACCAGACATACCCGGTCCCCCGGATTAAGACCGAGCTCACGCAAGCTTTCGGCCAGCAGACAAACCTGATCCGCGGCTTGCTTCCAGCTTATGGTCGTCCATTCCCCGTCGCGTTTCGCGCCAAGAAAAGCGCGATCAGGCCGCTCGGCCGCACGTTTCAGGAATAGTTCGACAAGGTTATTGGCGGAGTCGATGTCCGACAGCACAGGCAGGCTCCTCACAGAGTTATCTTTTGTTGTGCGACCAACGACGAGACGGCGCTTAAGCTCCCCACGCCGCTACGGCAAGGTGACCAGAAGCGTTTCAGGGGAGGTCCAGCTGGCCGTCCAGCCTGGGGTCACGTGCGCTTTCCCAGCCCCCAGCCCGCCGCAGGACCGTGCCGCCTTTGATGGGTGCCGCACGGATCATGATCTCGTCATGTCCCAGCTTGCGGAATTCCTTGGCATGGGTCTGCAACCAGGTTCCTTCTTCAAGCAGCACTTGATCACCGAAAGCCATCGTGAAGGGCAGCGCGAGCGCGTCTCGGGCGTTTAACCCGAAATCGATCGCACCGATGATGGCACGGGCAGTGGTCACCGGAATTGTGCTCCCTCCGGCTGCACCGACCGCCATGAATGGTCGTCCTTCCGGATCGAAGACTATGGTAGGCGACATCGAACTGCGCGGACGTTTCCCGCCCTCGACACGATTGGCCACGAAGCGCCCATCGACTTCGGGAGTCCGACTGAAATCGGTGAGCTCGTTGTTGAGGTAGTACCCGCCAGTCATCAGGCCTGAACCAAAAGCTCCTTCTACAGTCGAGGTGTAGCTGATCATGGTACCATCGTGGTCAACCACGGCGATATGGGAAGTTCCGTGCTCTGTCGGCTCGTCTCCATCGGTAAGCGCTTGCGGTGCCCCCTCAGGCTTGCCGGGCTGGACGAATCCAAGTGTCGTTTCGGATGAGATAAGAGCGCTGCGCTTTGCCAAATAAACCGGGTCCAGCAGGCCGGAGACGGGCACGTTAACGAAATCGCTATCGGCGAGATACAGTTCGCGATCGGCATAGGCGAGCCGCTGCGATTCAAGGAATAGGTGCCAGGTTACAGGGTTCTCCCGACCAAGGGCGGCGAGATCGAACCTTTCCAGCTGACCGAGGATCTGCTGAACCGCAACTCCGCCGGAAGTCGGCGGACCCATCGAGCAGATACGATAGGAACGGTATGACGTGCACACCGCGTCGCGCTCTTTCGCTTGGTAATTCGCGATGTCCTGAGTGGTCATGGCGCCCGGTTTGGGTGTGTGGCGGGCAACGGTAGTCGCCAAGGCGGTCGCGTTCTGCCCGGTATAGAAGGCGTCCGGGCCCCTGGCGGCGATCTCTTCCAGTGTGCGGGCAAGTTCTTCGTTCTTCACCCGCGTTCCAACTGCCAGGGGCTCGCCTGCGGCATTGAAGAACAGTTCCTTGCCGTCCTCGGTATGGGCGGCACGATCCTTCGAAGTTGCCAGCGAGGTGTTAAGGCGGGGATTGACGATCCACCCTTCCCGGGCAAGGCCAATGGCGGGTTGGAATAATGCCGCCCATTCCAGCTTCCCATGCGCCTTATGCGCTTCGGCGGCCAAAGCGATATTGCCCGGAACGCCCACGCTCAATCCGCTCAGGACCGAATCCATGAACGGCGGCACGTTTCCATCCGTATCGAGAAACCATTCGGGGGTGGCGCCCGACGGCGCAGTTTCACGCCCATCAAACGTGGTGACGCTTCCATTGGCCTGGCCGCGAACCATCAGACCGCCCCCGCCGATGCCGGAGCTTTGCGGTTCGACCACGCCCAGGGCCAGCATTACCGCAATGGCCGCATCGGTCGCACTTCCGCCTTTGGCGAGTATGACCTCTCCCGCCGCCTGAGCGCGAGGGTCGGCTGCACTTACCCAGCCTTGGGTTTGCTCATCGCCAAGGCGCGGCGGTCCGAGATCGGTAGGTGAGGTAGCGCAAGCCGAAAGTGCCAGCGCTGCGAGCGGTAAAGAAAGCAAACGATACATGCTGCGTGGTTATTCGCTTCCCACCGCATCGGCAATCGATGAAAATCCATCGCGGCGCATAAGCTCCAGAAGGCCGTGCGTGATCCGCCGCGGCAAGCCGGGACCTGCATACACCATCGCGCTGTATAGCTGAACGAGGCTGGCCCCGGCCCGTATCCGCGCCCATGCATCTTCCGCAGACGCTATTCCACCCACACCGATAAGCGGGATGGTTCCGCCAGTCGCTGTCCGGAAGTCGCGAATGCGCTGGAGCGCCAAATCTTTGAGCGGCGCACCGGAAAGTCCGCCCGTTTCAGCAGCATGGCGCGACTGCAGCGGCGGGCGCCCGGTGGTCGTGTTCGATACGATCAGCGCGCCGAGCTTCTTGTCAGCGGCAATGCGCGCGATTGCATCGATATCGGCCGGTTCAAGATCCGGAGCCACCTTGAGGAAGATGGGTGGTCCTGCTTCGCTTCTCGCCGCGAACACGGCATCGAGGAGTTCGATCAAGGCGCTTTCGTCCTGGAGGGCACGCAACCCCGGCGTGTTGGGGCTCGAGATATTCACCGCAAGATAGGTTGCCAGAGGCGCCATGATACGAGTCATCTCGGCGTAATCGGCGATACGGTCATCGCTATCCTTGTTGGCGCCGATGTTGATCCCCAGCACGCCGGGCCGTGCCGAGCGTGCAGACAGCCGTCCCGCCGCGCGTTCCGCCCCGTGATTGTTGAACCCCATCCGGTTGATCACCGCGCGATCTTCCACAAGGCGAAACAACCGCGGCTGCGGATTGCCAAGCTGGGGCCTAGGCGTGATGGAGCCCACTTCGACGAATCCGAAACCCAGCCCCAGAAGTTGGTCCGGAACTTCCCCATCCTTGTCGAACCCGGCCGCCATCCCGAGAGGATTGGGAAAGCTTATCCCTGCAATTTCGGTTCGAAGCTCCTTCGGAGAACTTGGCCTGAGTGTCGGAACGGTTTTGAGTGCCCTGATCGTAAGACGGTGAGCGCGCTCCGGATCGAGCCTGAAGAGCAAGGGGCGGATTATGTCGAAAAGCATTTCACGCCTATGGCTTAGGCCGCGAAGGGTGTCGAGGTTGCGGGTCCTTGCGGCACGACTGCACACTAAAATTCCGTCAAAACGATTGCTCACGCAATGGAATGTCGTGTCCTTACAATACTTGCAGGCAAAGTTTCAGTAACCACATTTTTGCGACCCGAAGGGCTCGAAGCGGAACTGCAGAGAGCTCTCACCTTTCAGGGGCGGCCTATTGGGCCGCCCTTTTTTCTGGGGCGGTCTAGGTACTGACTAAAGTGCTCATCGGATGCGGTGTTTACTGTTGCGATCCAGCATGCTTGACACTCTTCTCGTTCACTGAGGGGAAAATCAAGATGATGCATTCCGTCCGTTTCTGGCTCGCCGGAATATCGATCCTAAGCTTGCCTGCCTGTGCAACGATGGAGAATACCACGCCGGTCGCTTCCGCCGAGACCACGCAGTCTTCGAACAGCGAAGCGCTCGCAAATCTGTTCGAAGAATACGATCAGGCGTCCCTCGCTTTGTCGCCCCTGTCAAAGTCCTATCGCGGGATTCGCGATGAAGACTATTCGCGGTGGGGCGATCTTTCGAGCGCCGCCGACCGGCGGAGCGAAGCGCTGCTCCAGTCGACAGCTGAAAGAATGCGCGCAAACTTCGATCCCGAGACGCTCTCGCGCGAAGACGCGCTGAGCTTCCGGCTTTTCGACGCGATGGCCAAGCGCAGCGCAGCCCTCTCTCCCTACCGAGAATACGGTTACATCTTCGATCAGATGAATGGCGCGCAGAGCCAGTTGCCCGCATTCCTCATCAACATTCACCGGGTGACCGACGGTACCGATGCAGCGGCCTATCTGAGCCGCATCCAGGGTCTGGGACCGGCAATCGATACGCTGGTGGAAGAGTCGAAAGAGCGCGCTGCCAAAGGGATCATGCCGCCCGACTGGGTCTACCCTTACGTAATTTCGGATATCGAGAACTTGCTTGCAGCAGGCGATGACAACGCAATTCTCGAAGATTACCGCAAGAAGGTGGGCGCAATCGACGGAACGCGCCCTGCTGACGGGGCCGCCGAGAAAGCTTGGAACGAGAGCGCGCGGCCGGCTTACGAGCGGTTGCTGAATGAAATGAAACGCCAGCAGGCCATCGCGCCTTCCGAGGATGGAATTTGGCGGTTTCCCGAAGGGGCCGGCTATTACGAAGCACTGCTTCGCAATTACACCACGACAGATCTGACAGCCGATCAGATTCACCAGATCGGCCTACGAGAAGTGGCACGCATCCATAGCGAAATGCGCGAGATCATGGCCGAGGTCGGCTTTGAAGGAACGCTGCAGGAATTCTTCGATTACACCCGCACTAACGACCGCTTTTTCTATGACACGCGCGAGGCCTATCTCGCGGATGCAGAGGCCAAGCTGGAAGCCATGGAAGCCAGGCTGCCGGATTATTTCTCGACGCTGCCGGCCGATCCGCTGGTCATCAAGCCGGTCGAGGCATTTCGGGAGAAAAGCGCAGGCAAGGCTTTCTACCAACGTCCGGCGCCCGACGGTTCACGCCCCGGTACCTATTACGTCAATCTGTATAACCTAAAAGACATGAGCAAGAACGAGCTAGAAGCTCTGGCCTATCACGAAGGTTTGCCGGGCCACCACTTGCAGCTTTCGATCCAGACCCAGCTGGGCGAAGTTCCTCCCTTCCGGCGCTTTGGCGGGGTTACGGCCTATAGCGAAGGCTGGGGTCTCTATTCCGAAGAGCTCGGCAAGGACATGGGCTTCTACACCGATCCCTATTCCGACTTCGGCCGGCTTGGTATGGAACTTTGGCGCGCATGTCGGCTCGTGGTCGATACCGGCATGCACCACAAGCGCTGGAGCCGTGAGGAAGCGATCGACTATCTTACCCAGAATACGCCAAATCCCGATGGTGACATCCGCAAGGCGATCGAACGCTATCTCGTCTATCCTGGCCAGGCGACGGCTTATATGATCGGCAAACTGAAGATCATGGAACTGCGCGAGCGCGGCCGCGAAGAGCTGGGCGAGGATTTCGATATCCGCGCCTTCCATGACGTGATCCTCACCAATGGCCCTGTTCCATTGTCGATTATGGAAGAAAACGTGGATCACTGGATCGCCAATGAAAAGCGCGGTTCCTGATAGGTAACTGAGTAGAATCAGCGTGATCGGGTGGGCCTGTACGTATAATTGTCGGCCCGCCCGATCTCTCCCCCTTTCTTTCCTCTCCCTCTTTCCTTCCGCTTCGTGCTGAGAGAGCATGGAGGCCATGCTGGACCTTTGTAGGTCGCGAGAGGGAAGATGTGCGTAGCAAACCACAGTTCCACGGAAATGCTAACGACTCGCAACTGGCCGTTTCCCGTTGAAAATCGACCGTTCCGCTCATAGTTGAGTAATCGGAACGATATTGTCCGATTTCACTATGCGCCTCTCGAACCTTGCAGATTACGCTGTCGTCACGATGAGCCAGGCTGCCCGCCATTGCGGCGGGGCGAGGGTCAGTGCGTCCGAGCTGGCAGCGGAAACCGGCCTTCCTGTACCCACTGTACAGAAGCTGGTGAGCAAGCTGACGGCAGCTGGACTGCTGCGGTCCGTGCGGGGTGCGGGTGGTGGCTTGCAGCTGGCCCGGCCTGCTGCAGCGATAACCTTGGCCGATATCGTAGAGGCAGTGGAAGGGCCGATTGCGCTGACGGCATGTATCGACGGCAGTGAGTGCACGGTCGATCACGATTGCCGGGTCAAACCGCATTGGCCGATGGTGAATAAAGCGCTGCGCGGCGCATTGGCGAATATCTCGCTGGTGCAGCTCTCGCAGGAAAAGGAAGTCGCGTGAACGAGCAAGTGGATATCCAAGACCGTGAAGCGAAGGAAGCTGCCGCCAAGGCTGCCGAATACGAGCACGGCTGGTCATCGGACATCGAAACCGAATTTGCCGAAAAAGGGCTGACCGAAGACACGGTCCGCTTCATTTCCGCCAAGAAGGGTGAACCTGAATGGATGCTCGACTGGCGCCTGAAAGCGTTCCGCCTGTGGCAGGAAATGGAAGAGCCCGACTGGGCCAAGCTCGGCTATCCGGCAATCGATTACCAGAACGCCTATTATTACGCCGCTCCGAAGAAGAAGACGGAGATCGAATCGCTCGACGAGCTCGATCCCGAGATCAAGCGCGTTTACGACAAGCTCGGCATTCCGCTAGGTGAGCAGGAAGTCCTTGCAGGCGTAAAAGGCGCCCGGAAAGTAGCAGTCGATGCCGTCTTCGACAGCGTCAGCGTGGCCACAAGTTTCCGCGAAGAATTGAAACGCGCTGGCGTCATCTTCCTGTCGATCAGCGAAGCAATTCGCGAATATCCCGAGATGGTGAAAAAGTGGCTCGGCAAGGTCGTGCCGCAGAAGGACAACTTCTTCGCGACATTGAATTGCGCGGTCTTTTCGGATGGGACCTTCGTCTACATCCCCGAAGGCGTGCGCTGCCCGATGGAGCTCAGCACTTATTTCCGCATAAATGCAGAGAATACCGGCCAGTTTGAACGCACACTGATCGTTGCCGAAAAGGGTAGCTATGTCAGCTATCTTGAAGGCTGCACCGCCCCGATGCGCGATGAGAACCAGCTTCACGCTGCTGTAGTGGAACTGGTCGCGCTGGAAGATGCCGAGATCAAATACTCGACGGTTCAGAACTGGTATCCGGGTGATGAGAACGGCAAAGGCGGGATCTACAATTTCGTCACCAAACGGGCGCTGTGCCAGGGCGCGCGTAGCAAGGTCAGCTGGACCCAGGTCGAAACCGGCAGCGCAGTGACGTGGAAATATCCCTCCTGCGTGCTGAATGGCGAAGACAGCGTGGGCGAATTCTATTCGGTCGCGGTGACCAACAATTACCAGCAGGCCGATACCGGCACCAAGATGATCCATAACGGCAAGGGAAGCCGCTCGACGATCATCTCCAAGGGCATCTCCGCTGGCAAGTCGGATAACACTTATCGTGGCCTCGTGCGCGTGGCGGCCAATGCTGACGGTGTGCGCAACCGCACCGAATGCGACAGTCTGCTGATCGGCGACCAGTGCGGGGCGCATACCGTGCCTTACATCGAGGTGAAGAACCCCAGTGCCCAGATCGAGCACGAGGCAACCACCAGCAAGATCAGCGATGACCAGCTGTTCTACGCGATGCAGCGGGGGCTGGACGATGAAGAGGCTATCGCATTGATCGTGAACGGTTTCGCGAAAGAAGTGCTCAAGGAATTGCCAATGGAATTTGCCGTCGAGGCGCAGAAACTTCTGGCGATTTCGCTTGAGGGGAGTGTGGGTTAATGAGCGATCGTAAAACCCTCCAGCTCCGTGATCCTTCAGAAGCTGCAGAAAGCGCTCCGGCTATCAAGAAGAAGGGGCGAGGTTGGGAAATTTCCGAAAAGCGGCTCGATGCGCTCCACGAGCAGGCCCGCGAGATGCGGCGCTACTCTACCGAAGCACACAAAGCTTTGGCTGAGCGTTTTGCCAAGGCCGACATGGGCCGTTACGCCTTCAAGCGCCACGCCGTCGTCGGCAGCGCGATCGTGGACTTCAATTGCCACAACCTCGGCATGGCGATCATGATCGACGAGCCGGGCCAGGACGATGCGCTGGCAAAGCGTCGCGACAAGAGTCTCGAAGCCGTCGGTATTCGCGTCATGCGCATCGCCGCCAAGGATATTCTCGAGAATATGGACGCCGTCCTCGAACGTATCACCCTTGGCATGCGCAGCCGCATCGCCGACAAGCAGCAGGCTCGCCGCGAGCACCAGCGCAACAGTGCGCCGCGGCCCCGCTATTCCAGGAACGACAATGCTTAAAATTGAAAATCTCTCTGCCGAAATCGACGGCAAGCAAATCTTGAACGGGCTCACGCTCGAAGTGGCCAAGGGTGAAATCCATGCAATCATGGGTCCCAATGGCGCAGGCAAATCGACGCTTGCCTATGTGCTTGGCGGCCGGCCCGGTTACGAAGTAACCGGCGGATCGATCAGTTTCGACGGCAAGGATCTGCTCGATATGGAACCGCATGAACGCGCCGCTGCGGGCGTGTTCCTCGGCTTTCAGTACCCGGTCGAAATACCCGGCGTCTCGAACGTGCAGTTCCTGCGCGAGGCTCTCAATTCCCAGCGTAAGCAGCGCGGGGAAGAGCCGCTGACAGGCGGCGAATTCCTCAAGCTGGCCAAGGAAAAGGCCGGCTTGCTGAAGCTCGACATGGATATGCTCAAGCGCAACGTGAATGTCGGCTTTTCGGGCGGTGAGAAGAAGCGTGCCGAGATGGTCCAGATGGGTATCCTCGATCCGAGCTTCGCGGTCCTCGACGAGACCGACAGCGGTCTCGATATCGATGCATTGCGAGTGGTCGGTGAAGGCATCAACACCATCATGCGGGCGCCCGATAAGGCGGCCCTTCTGATCACGCATTACCAGCGCCTGCTCGAAGTGGTGAAGCCGGACAAGGTTTCGATCCTGGCGCAGGGCCGGATCGTTAAGACCGGCGGAGCCGAATTGGCTCAGCAGCTTGAAAATGAAGGCTATGACGCTGTGATGGAGGCTGCATGATACTCGCCGCATTAACACTTGTGATGGCGCAAGCCGCCGCTCCTGCCGCTACCGCGCCAAGCGAAGAGGCGATTGCCGAGCAGGTGGTGCAGATCAACCAGACGCTCGATAAATGGAAGGGCGGTGTCTACAAGAAAGACGATGGCAAGCTGACCTGCCGCGTGGAGCAGAGCTCCGGCGATCAGGCAGTGGACCTGCTCCGCTGCGGTGCAATGGTCGGTTGCTATACGCCACGCGTTGAAGAGCTTGATGCGATTGCCGCTGCGGATGCTCCGGAAGCCGATCGCAAGGCACAGATGCAGGAAGTTATGGCTGAGGTGCAGCCCTGCATCGAAGATGCGCACCGTCTCGGCGTGCGCCGCATTGCAACGGTAAGGGCGGCGAAGTGACCGGGGCGCTCGATCTTCCGACCCGCAAGGATGAGGCGTGGCGTTATTCTGCAGTCGAAAAGCTGCGGACTGGCGATCTCGACACGTGGCGCCAGATCGACGTGGCGGCAGGTGAGAGCCTGCGCGAACTTCTTAGTATAACAGACGAGAATACTTCGGAAACCGAAGTGATACGGCTTCGCGTCAATGTGGCAGAGAACGCGCGATTCGAGCTGTTTGGCGTCATTGCTTCGGGCGAATTCTCTCGCGTCGAAGTCGAAGTGACTATGGGCAGCGGCGCGCACTTCGAAATGGGCGGGATTACCGTTGGCGGTCGTAACACCGTTCGCGAATTCGTGACCCGCGTGAACCACGCCGAGCCGGAAGCGACGTCGAACCAGACGGTGCGCAGTGTCCATTGGGGAGCGGGCACGGGCAACTTCCTCGGTGCGATCGATGTTGCACGCAAGGCTCAGAAAACCGACGCGGCACAGGACTTCAAGGGCCTGCTGCTGGAAAAGGGCGCGAGCGTGAATGCCGTGCCCCAGCTCGAAATCTTTGCTGACGATGTGAAATGCGCCCATGGCGCCACTGTCGGCCAGCTCGATGAAACCGCACGTTTCTACATGGCGGCCCGCGGCCTTTCGCCCGAAATGACGCGCAGGCTTCTGGTGCAGGCCTTTATCGGCGATGCGCTGGTCGGTCTCGACGATGAAGGCGCACACGAGACATTGCTGGGTGCCGCGCTCGACAAGCTGGACAAGCATTTGTGAGCGATACGGCCACACTTACCCGCAAAGCCGACTTTCCCGGGCTCGTGACCGAGGCAGGTGAGGTCTGGTACTACCTCGACACTGCGGCATCCGCGCAGAAACCGCAGATTGTCGTGGATGCCATGGCAAACGCTTTGGGCCGCGACTACGCGACGGTCCATCGAGGCGTTTACGGTCGCTCGGCGCAGATGACCCTGGGATATGAAGCTGCCCGTCGGCGCGTTGCCGAGTTTATCGGTGCCAAGACGGAAAATGAAATCGTCTTCGTCCGTGGTGCGACCGAAGCGATCAACCTTGTAGCCGCAACCTGGGGTATGACACGTATCGGCGAAGGCGACCGGATCGTCCTGTCCCAGCTCGAACATCACTCGAATATCGTTCCCTGGCAGATGCTTGCCGAACGGACCGGAGCCGAGATCGACGTTTGCCCGCTTACCGAAGACGGCCGGATCGATCTGGGCGCACTGGAAGCGTTGCTGACCCCGCGCAGCAAAATGGTGGCGCTGGCTCACGTATCGAATGTTCTGGGATCCGTACTGGAAGCGCGTCAGGCAGCCGATCTGGCCCATTCGGTCGGCGCCAAGATCATGCTCGACGGTTGCCAGGCTGCTCCGCGCATGGCGCTCGACATGGCGGAATTGGACTGCGACTTTTACGCCTTTTCCGGCCACAAGCTCTACGGGCCAACCGGGATCGGGGTGCTCTGGGCTCGCGAAGAACTCCTCGAAAAGATGCCGCCCTATCAGGGTGGCGGGGCGATGATCGACAAGGTCGCCTTCGAGGGTACGACCTATGCACCGCCCCCGCAGCGTTTCGAGGCTGGTACGCCCATGATCACGGAAGCCATCGCGCTTCATGCTGCCATCGATTATGTCGATGCGCTCGGCCCTGAACGGTTGTTCGAGCATGAGTCCGGTCTCGCCGGGCAATTGCGGGACGAATTGCGTAAACTCAATGCCGTCACTCTGTTCGGGCCGGATGAAAGCGCCGGGATCGTATCTTTCGCGCTCGATGGGGTTCACCCCCACGATCTGGGCACCATATTGGACGAAGAAAATGTCGCAATCCGAGCAGGACACCATTGCGCACAGCCGCTGATGGAACACCTCGGCGTTGCCGCCACAGCGCGCGCCAGCTTCGGCCTCTACAGCGACGAAAGCGATATCGACGCGCTCTTGCGCGGAATTGAAAGGACCCGGAGGATCTTCGGATGAACAAGCCCACCACACCTATCAAAAGCGACGAACAGGATTTCATCGCTGCACCGTCGCCCGCCGATACAGTGGTCGGCAAACCGCCTCGGGCCCGCGTTTCCGATGCGGTGGAGCCTGAAGAAACCGCGGGCGAGAAGCTGGAGCGCAAGCGGGACTATCTCGAAGGCTTCCTCCAGAAGAAGCCCGATGCCGACCCTGCGACCGGAACTGGCGGCAAGCTCCAGCAGGACGTCATTTCGGCGCTGAAGGAGATCTACGATCCTGAAATCCCCGTAAACATCTACGATCTTGGCCTCATTTACGGCGTGGAAGTCGATGACGAATGCGATGTCACGGTCAACATGACGCTGACGACGCCCAATTGCCCGGTGGCGGAATCGATGCCGGGTGAAGTCGAATTGCGCGCGGCCAGCGTACCAGGTGTGCGCGACGCCGAGGTGAACCTTGTCTGGGATCCTCCGTGGAGCCCGGAAAAGATGTCCGACGAAGCGCGGCTCGAATTGGGAATGCTGTAATGGTCGAAACTGCCACCCGCCCTGCCCCGAAAGCTGCCGTTATCCTGACCAAGGGCGCAGAAGCCCGTATCGCCGAACTTATGGCGAAGGCACCGGACGACGCGATCGGCGTCAAGCTATCGACCCCCCGCCGCGGCTGCTCTGGCCTTGCCTATTCCGTCGACTACGTGAGCGAAGAGGCAAAATTCGACGAGAAGATCGAAACGCCGGGCGGCATCTTCTACATCGATGGGGCAAGCGTCCTCTACCTCGTAGGCAGCACGATGGACTGGGTGGAAGATGACTTTTCTGCCGGGTTCGTTTTTGAGAATCCGAATGCCAAGGGTGCATGCGGGTGCGGCGAAAGCTTTATGGTATAAGCGAATTATGTCGCGCTATGACGAGCTCTTCGAGAAAATACAGCGCATGGTTAGGCTGATCAGCCTTCCGCAAGGAAATCGAGCAGTGCCTGTTCGTACTCGTCTACCTTGCCATCCTGATCGATCTTCCGGTCGAGCCAGACCTGCTCCGCCTCGGTGATGACCTTACCCCTTGCGGCCTCGGCCTCGCGATCCGCAAACACACCAAGGCCACCCTGACTGGCACGCTGAAAGCCTGCTTTATCCGGTAGTGTGCCGAGCATGCGCATCAGGAAACCGCCGACGCTCGAAGAGGTGTCATTCATGAATCGCTCGAGTTCGATGGCTTTTTCTCGGTCGATTTGTGCCGCCTCGGTGGCAAAACCCTCTATATAATTCGCCACACCCTGCACGAATAATTGCTTCCATTCAGGCGCATTGTCGGCAGTGAGGGTTATCTCCTTGATACGGAACAGCATTTCCGCCTCAGCTTGGCTAACGCCTGCCGGACGGTCGCTGGCGGGGGCAAAGATCGCGCGGCGCAGCAGCCGGGCTTCTGTGGCATTGACATTCCCTGCCTCCAGCGCGCCACCCCGGCGGGTCGGGCCGGTGCCCTCGACGACTGCTTTCTCCATCTGGCGGATGGCATAGTCCTTGAGTTCTTGCGGGACGTTCTTGGCGATTTCGAAAATGCGGACCAGGGTCTCAAGCTCTGCCATGGAACCCAGATGACCGTCGGTATCGATCTGCGCCATCAGCCAAGCGGCGTTGGCATCATCGACATAGCCCTTGGGGGCGATCTGGTTGACGACGAATTCGCCGATCGCCTCGACGAAGAAATCGGTCCAACCGGGACCACGTTCGGTAAGCTGGCGATTGAGAGCGAAGATCGCTTCGGCCTCGTCCTTCGAGATAACGCCATCCGGCCACGCACTGCGGCGCATCTCCAGCAGTTCGTCTGCACTGACACGCCCATCTTCGGCGACACGGCGCGCCAGAATATCGAAAGAAGGATTCATAAGTATTTCCGCCAAGGTCCAAGAATAGCGGAATGACTAAGTCATAGCAGTTAAGGGCGCGTTATCGCCGCAATGCTCTGACACAAGCTGCGCGATCGACATCTGCACTGTCGCTGGCCCGGCGCGCCTCCACATGGGTGGCGCTGGGTTGCCCGCCGGGTTGCAGCGGATAGAGATAGATATCGAGCACGCATGCGCTGCCGCTGAATTGCAGCTTGAGAGCATCGCCCTCTTTCACTTCCAGCCGCGGCGCACCGAACAGATTGGCCAGCGAGGTGGCATCGCGCCCGATGACCCCTTCCAGTCCCTGCGCATTCATCACCTTCGGCGCAATAAACGCTCCGGTCGATGGGGCAGGTCGCACGGGCTGTTGCGGCGGTGGCCGTGTCGACGTGACCGGGCGCTGGGCTCCCGGAATGGTTTTCGGCGTGCTCACGCAGGCGGACAGGCTTGCCGCCATGGCAAGCAGGGCGATCATATTACGCAACGGCGGCTCTCCCGCGATGGACAAGATGGGTGGCGCTCGCCGCGCCTATGACGGGGGCGAGCAGGTTGATGCCGGGCACAAGCAGCATTCCCGCAACCGCCCCGCCGAGAAGGAAACGTCCCCCTTGGCCGAGCGGCGCAATATCCTGCTCCGATTGGCGATGGCGCAACCAGACCATGTCGCGCAGTTCCCGCCCGAGCAGAAATGCATTCACGGCCCAGAACAGAAGCGCCGTTCCCACGCCCGTGACCAGCAGGGCAATGGCAAAGGGCAAGGCGATGAGATTGACCACCAATGCCCGCAGCGTCGATCGCAGGCCGTTGCGCAGTTCCTGCGTGAGTGGAAGCGATCTGGCAGCGCTGGCCTGAGCCGGATAATGTTTCGCCTCGACCGCCCGGACAACCTCCTCGGCGAAGAATTGCAATACGAACAAGGCGACGAAGCGGAACAGCAGCCATGCGCCGATCAGCGTGGCGAGCAGGGCCAGCAGAGTGCCTGCCCCGCTGCCGTCGGCCAGCCCCGCCCATTCCAGCAGGGCTTCGAAGCCGAAGCTCAGCAGCCATCCCAGAAGCAGGAAAATCGCGATGGTCACCAGCAGGCTCTTGCCGAGAACCCTGAGGATTGTCGGATCGCGCAACTGGCTGAAGGACAAGGCAAGGGCGCGCGGCAGCGATATCATATGGCTGGCGTGAATCGCTGCCGCGCCGGGTAATGTCAACGCCGCCCTTGGCCTCTGCGCGACGAACCGCTAACCGCGCCCGACCAATTCTTAAATCCCGCGCGGAGAAAATATGACCGACCCCCGTTACGATGTCGTCGCGATTGGCAATGCCATCGTGGATGTGATGGCCCCCTGCCAGGACGAACTGATCGAAGAACTGGGCCTGGCCAAGGGCGGCATGACCCTGGTCAACACCGAGCGCGCGCAGGAACTTTACAGCGCGATGGGCCGCGCAACGGAAATTTCGGGCGGATCGGCTGCCAATACATTGGCGGGCATGGCTGCGCTGGGCGCGCAATGCGCTTTCGTGGGCCAGGTCGCGAAGGATCAATTGGGCGATATCTTCGCGCATGACATCCGCGCCGTCGGCATCGATTTCGATACGGCTCCGCGCGATGCCGAACCGCCGACTGCCCGCTGCCTCATCTTCGTGACCCCCGATGGCGAGAGGACGATGAACACCTTCCTCGGCGCCTCGCAATATTTGCCGCCTGCAGCGCTCGACGAAGAACTGATCGCCAGCGCGGGCGTGCTCTATCTCGAAGGCTATCTGTGGGATCCCGAAGAACCGCGCAGTGCCATGCGCCGGGCTATCGATGTGGCGCGCAACGCTGGCCGCAAGGTGGCCTTCACTGCGTCGGAAAGCTTCGTGATCGATCGTCACGGCGATGATTTCCGCGCGCTGATCGAAGAGGGCAAGATCGATATCCTCTTCGTGAACGAGGGCGAACTCGCCACGCTGACCGGTGAAGCCGATTTCGAAGCCGGTCTGGCTGCGCTGAAGGACAAGGTGCCCACATTGGTCGCCACGCGCGGTGCCCACGGTGCCGTAGCGCTTGCCGGTGGAGCGCGCGCTGAAGTTGCCGCCGAGCCGATCGAACAGGTTGTCGATACGACCGGTGCAGGCGATCTCTTCGCTGCTGGCTTCCTCACCGGGCACACTCGCAGTGAAGGTCTGGAAACCTGTCTGCGGATGGGCGCCATCTGCGCTGGCGAGATCATCAGCCATATCGGCGCACGCAGCGAGAAGGATCTGAAGGCTCTCGTCGCGCAAAAGCTCGGCTGATCTTCGGGCGCAGTTGCTCTCTTGATTGGGTAACTAACTGTCTACTCTGCGGGTCCTTGTCGCATCGGCAAGGACCCGCAGCAGTATCAAGCGGTCTGACTAGCCCGCGGGTTTGCCCTGCAGTTCCGCTGCGGCCAGCCGGACGCGCCTGGCCAGATCGTCATCGCTCTGCATTGCCGCGCCGATCGCATTGAATGTTTCGGCGTCGATGCCCGAGTCGGCGATGATTGCCGCAGCCTGCTGCTGTTTGGTCGCGGCATCACCGGTCAACGCCTGCAATTCCAGCATGGCTCCTGCGAAACTTTGGACCTGCGCATCGGTGAAAGTCCCTGCGGTCGCCGGATCGCTCATTGTCGGCCCGCTCATGGCAGGGTCGGTCGAATTGTCCTGAGGCGTGTTCGCCTCCATATCATCCGTGGTCTGCGCGATTGCACCGCTAGCGAAAATCAAGGCCGATCCTGCGAGTACGGTAGGGAGATATCTCATGGGTAATTCCTTCGATCATGTGTCCCCTGTGCGCTCAACATCGGCACAAACCGACCGCAAGCAAACGGATGCGAGGCCAAATGTGTCAGAAAGAAGGCGGAAAATAGGGATACGTCCCTCACGCAGGACGAACCGAGTGTAGGCGCTGGTTCGGAAGCCCGGCGCCTACCCTGTGTCGCATCATCTCGAGTGAGAGAGCCCTACCCGTGCCGCTCGCGGCGCACCTCGCGCTGGCCGATGTCGCGGCGGCAGAAGCCGTCGGGAAACTCCACTGCGTCAACCGCCTCATAGGCCGCGGCCTGCGCTTCGGTAGCCGTCGCGCCTTTCGCGGTGACGTTGAGCACGCGCCCCCCATTGGCGACGAGCCAGCCGCCGTCGCGCTTCGTACCGGCATGGAAGACCTTTGCACCGTTCTCCTCGGCGCTGCCCAAGTCGATCTCGCCGCCCTTTTTCGGTGTGCCGGGATAGCCTTCCGCTGCCATAACCACGGTAAGTGCGAAATCGTCGCTCATCCGGGGAGCCTCTATTTCGCCAAGGCGGCGTTCGGCACTGGCGAGCATCAGCTCCACCAGATCGCTCTCGAGCCGCATCATCAGCACCTGACATTCGGGATCGCCGAAGCGGACATTGTATTCGATCAGCTGCGGGCCGGTCTTGGTCAGCATCAGCCCGGCATAGAGCACGCCCGAATAGGGCATTCCTTCTTCGCGCATGGTGCGGACCGTGGGCTCGATGATTTCGCGCATGGCCTGATCGCGCAGCTTGTCGGTCAGCACCGGCGCAGGCGAATACGCGCCCATCCCACCCGTGTTGGGGCCTTCATCGCCATCGCCCACGCGCTTGTGATCCTGCGCGCTGGCGAGCGGGACGATGGTCTCACCATCGGTCAGCGCAAAGAAGCTCGCTTCCTCGCCGGTCAGGAACTGCTCGATCACCACTTCGGAGCCTGCGCTGCCGAATCGCCCGTCGAACATTTCCGAAAGGGCGTGCTGCGCTTCCTCGCGCGTTTCGGCGATCACCACGCCCTTGCCTGCGGCCAGCCCATCGGCCTTGAGCACGAAGGGAGCATCGAATTTCTTGAGCGCGCCCCACGCCGCTTCCAGCGAGGTGCAGCGCTCGAACCGTGCGGTGGGAATATTCGCCCGCTCGCACAGATCCTTGGTGAAGCCCTTGCTGCCTTCGAGCTGGGCCGCAGCCTTGGAGGGGCCGAAACTGAGCACGCCGGCGTCCGCGAGACTGTCTGCCAGCCCTCCGACCAGCGGGCCTTCCGGGCCGATGACTACGAGGCCGATCGAATTTTGCTCACAGAACTTGACCACCGCCGCATGGTCGCTGCTATCGAGCGGAACGCATTCGGCGCATTCTTCCATGCCGGGGTTGCCGGGGCTCGCCCACAGCTTGTCACACTTGGGCGATTGCGCCAGTTTCCATGCCAGAGCATGTTCGCGCCCGCCGCTGCCGAGCAAAAGGATATTCATGGCCGCCGATTTCCCGTCAAATTCCGAAGACGAAGGCTTGGTAGCGAAGCGTCGCCCCGGCGACAACGCCGAGCCGCTGTCGGTGAGCGAAATCTCCAACATCCTGAAGCGGACGGTGGAAGATCGCTTCGGTTTCGTGCGCCTCCGCGGCGAGCTGTCAGGGGTGAAGCGCGCAGCCTCGGGGCATCTCTATGCTGCGCTCAAGGATGAAAAAGCGGTGATCGATGCGGTAATGTGGCGCGGAAACACCCAGCGCCTGCCGTTCAATCCCGAGGACGGGCTGGAAGTCGTCGCTTCCGGCAAGCTCACCACATACCCCGGCCGCAGCAAGTACCAGATCGTCATCGAGCGGATGGAGCTGGCAGGGGAAGGTGCATTGCTGGCGCTGCTGGAAAAGACCCGCGCCCGCCTCGCTGCCGAAGGTCTGTTCGACGAGCAGCGCAAGCGGCCGCTGCCCTTCCTGCCGCGCACCATCGGCGTGGTGACTTCGCCCACCGGCGCAGTGATTCGCGATATCCTCCACCGCCTGGCCGACCGTTTCCCAAGCCGTGTGGTGGTGTGGCCGGTGCTGGTGCAGGGCCAGGGCGCCGCTTCGCAGGTGGCCGGGGCGGTGCGCGGGTTCTCCGCCATGCCCGAAGGCCATCCCGACCGGCCCGATCTGGTGATCGTCGCGCGCGGCGGCGGCTCGATCGAGGATTTGTGGAGCTTCAACGAGGAAGAGGTCGTGCGCGCAGTCGCCGATTGCACGATCCCCACGATCTGCGCGGTAGGGCACGAAACAGATACGACGCTGGCCGATTTCGCGGCTGACCGCCGGGCGCCCACGCCCACAGCGGCGGCTGAAATCGCCGTTCCGGTGCGGCACGAACTGGCCGCGGGACTGGCCGATTTCGGTGCGCGGAGCAGGCGTGCGATCATACGTCCGGTCCAGTTGGGGCGCGAACGGCTGGAAGCCCGAACCGACCGGCTCCCCACGCCCGAGGCTCTGCTGCAGCCGCAGGCGCAGAAGCTCGACGACCAGGCAGAACGTCTCAAGCGCGGTCTCCGCGATCGTACGGCGCAAAGCCGGGAGCGTCTGGGCAATCTCCGCCTGTCACCTTCGGTGCTGCGGGGCGGTCTGAGAGAGGCGCGCGGAAAGCTCGAAAGTGTGCGGCTGGAACAGGTACTGGTCCGGCGACCGCTGGCCGAAGGACGTGAACGCCTGGCTGGTCTCGGACGCGTCATGCATTCGCTCGATCCCGATACGGTGTTGAAGCGTGGCTATGTTCGCGTGACGGGCATCGAGGGCGGGACGCTCACCGACAAGGCAGAGGCGGCCAAACACGCCAGCCTGATCCTCAAATTCCGCGACGGTGATCTACCGGTCTCGACCGGCAATGTCCCAGCCACCGCGCCTGCGCCCCAACCGCGCCGCAAACCGCCGAAGTCCGGAACGCCGCCGACGCAGGATGATTTGTTCGGCTAGACGCAGCCTGCTAGGATGATCCCATGCTGATGAACAAGAATTCCTCGTCCGGCGAGGCGAAATTGCACTACGGTCCCAACGGCTTTCGCGTGTTGCGCACCGGAAACCACGTATTCTGCGCGGCCAGCGGGGTCCCGATACCCCTGGAAGAACTGCGCTACTGGTCCGTCGATCACCAGGAAGCCTATGCGACACCCCAGCTGGCGACGGAGCGGCTGAAACCGTGAAATTGCACCGGGTCGCGCCGTTTCTCCTTCTTTCGACAGCCGCTTGCGCGGTGTCCACGCCGCAAGCCGATATCATGATAGCGGGCGGGAATGAGTCGGTCCAGCCGGTGCGCCCTGCTCCGCCGCCTGCGCCCACTCCATTACCCGCCCCTACGCCGCCGCCGGTTCCGCAGCGTGCCGCTTTCACCTATCAGGGCGAGCTTGAGCAGGGCGGATGGCTCCGCGGCCGCGCACCCAGCGNANTTGTGTCCGCCNCCCTTGGCGACACCGATCTGAGCCTGGACGATGATGGCTATTTCTTTGCGGCCTTCGACCGTGATCAGGAATCGACCATCCGCCTCAGCGCTACGCGTGCCGACGGGCAGGTTATTGCCGAGACTCTTTCCATCAAGCCTCGCGATTGGAACATCGAGCGCGTTAACGTCGCGCGCCGCGCTGGCGGGGCATCGGAAAGCTTCATGGAGCGCCGCCGCCCCGAACTCGAGGCGATCTGGAATGCGCGGCAGGAAGAGACCGGTGCCGAGGGCTGGCGACAGGACTTCATCTGGCCGGTAACGGGCCGGATATCGGGCCGGTTCGGATCGCAGCGTATCTATCGCGGCGAACCTGGCAGCTATCATTCGGGTCTCGATATCGCGGGCGGGTCAGGGACGACCTATGTCGCGCCGGCTGACGGGATCGTGGTGTTGAGTGAACCGGATTTCAGCCTGGAGGGTCAGCTACTGATCATCGATCACGGCCAAGGCCTAAACAGCGCATTCCTACATTCTTCCGAACTGTTCGTGCGCGATGGGCAGGAAGTGAAGCAGGGCCAGCCGCTGGGCCGAATCGGATCGTCGGGCCGCGCCACTGGCCCGCACCTTCACTGGAGCCTCGTCTGGAGAAACAAGCGGCTCGATCCGCTGCTGTTTCTGCCGCCTATGCCGTAAGGCAGAGAACGGCCGCGGCAGGGCACGACAAAAGGCGCGCAGGGAATCCCTGCGCGCCTTTTTGTTCGTCTGTCTGAAACAGCGCCGAAGCGCCGCCGGCTTACGAAGCGGCGGTAGCCTTCTTCAGTTCGCGCTTCACCTTCAGCGCATTGGCCGAAAGCTTTTCGTCATTGGTCTTCATCAGCCAGTTGTCGAGCCCGCCATTGTGTTCGACCGAACGCAGGCCCTGCGTCGAAACGCGGAACTTGAAGCTGCGATCGAGCTTTTCGCTCATCAGCGTTACGTTCTGCAGGTTGGGCAGGAAGACACGCTTGGTCTTGTTGTTGGCGTGGCTCACATTGTTGCCGACCTGGCGGCCCTTGCCGGTGAGTTCGCAAATACGCGACATGGATCAGTCTCTTCGTTCGAATGGGCGGGCGAGTTCCCTTGGCCGCGCTATGCGGGTCAGGGCCTCATTAATCCCGGAAAGCGGCGCGCATAGCGGTGGGGGTCCGAATCGTCAAGCACGTTGCGCAGGCCGCGGCCGGGGGCTAGCGAGGCGCTGGTATGTCGTCCTGGACCCTCCCACAACCCATGAAGCGCGCCCTGGCACTGGCCGAGGCCAGCGCTGCCGCGGGCGAGGTGCCGGTCGGGGCCGTCATAACCCGCGACGGCCAAGTAATCGCCGAGGCGCATAATACACCGCGCGAAACATGCGATCCCACAGCCCATGCCGAAATCCTCGCGATTCGCCGTGCTGCCGAAGCGCTCGGCCAAGAACGGCTTACCGATTGCGAATTATGGGTCACGCTCGAACCCTGCGCCATGTGTGCCGGGGCGATCGTCCACGCCCGGATAGCCAAGGTCTATTACGGCGCAAGCGATCCGAAAGGCGGCGCAGTCGAGCACGGTGCGCGGGTATTCGAGCAGGATCAGTGCCTGTACCGGCCGGAAGTCTACGCCGGTCTGGGGGAAGCGCGGGCAGCCACGCTGTTGCGCGAGTTTTTCAGCGCGCGGCGCTAAGACTGCATTCTGGATAGTACATTAAAGGGGCCCGCAACGAAAAACGGCACCCGTCCGGAAACGGGTGCCGCAAAACCATCAGCCGGCGATTTATCGCCGACCGCTGAAATTAGTTGGCTGCGTCGACAGCGTCTTCAGCCTGGTCGCCAGCTTCGCCCATGGCGTCTGCTTCGGCGTCGAGAGCTTCTTCCTGAGCTTCGTTGCCCTGAGCTTCAGCGAGGTCGGCCTGCTCTTCAAGCGTGTCTTCCTGCGATTCGTACTGCTGCTCAACCAGATCTTCCTGAGCTTCCTGCTCGCTTTCTGCACAGCCAGCGAGAGCTGCGAAAGCGAATGCCGAAGCGACGAGCGTTGCGTTCTTGAATTTCATTTGGGTTCCCCTTTTTTCGCCACAATTGGCTGTGCGCGCCATGGACTATATCCGCCTAAAAGGTCAAATGTTGAATGCGTTATAGAGAAATCGTGCGGCGGGCTCACTGAGCCTACAAGCCGCGCCAGATCCTGGCCGCGCGGTCGTCGGAAGCACCAAATCTCGCCGGATCGCATCGCTTCGGCATGAAACGCCGGTCGTAGCAAAGGCGGATTTCCTCGAGCCAGTCCTTGCGGTCGAGATGTACGCCGATGGCTTCGGGCATCCAGCCCGGATTGGCGTCGGCAAGACGCGTGCGGATGGTGCCGGCGGTCAGATCGTCCTCGCGGCTGATGCGGACGAAGTCGGGCCAGCGCAGGCCGTTGTAGAGGATGCGGGTCACCTTGAGATAGGTCGCCGGCTGCCGCGTCATGCAGGTGCCGTGCTTTTCCCACTGGCGGGCGATCAGCGCGGCGTCGGGGCTGATGCAGAGATTGGGGCGGGCCTCGCGCGGCTTGAGGTCTTGGCCACCGCACCATTGCGGCCAGCTGCGGCCGCTTTCCGGCCAGAGACCGTGCACGGTAAAGCCGAACCGCCCGCTATCGCCGGAACATTGCCGCGCATGACGGCGCTGGGTCTCGCGAAAGCGGCAGAACTCGGGCGCCCAGCTCAGCGCCAGCGTATAGCCGGTGACGGGCAGCCAGCGCGGCCGTTCAGCCTTGATCTGCGGGAGCTCCACCGCATCGGGCAGGGAGCATTGAAACGCCTGTGCCTGCGCCACTTGCGGAAGCGCGGTGGCACAGGAGAGCGCGGCAATCAGTAACGCGGTGCGATCAGTCGCCACGTTTCTCGGCGAACCAGGCCTTCGCATCGGGCTGGAACAGCATGTAGATCGCGGCGACTGCCATCACGGTCGAGATGATGCCTGAAATCTGGCTGACGCTGAAGCTGCCCGTGACGATCGCGGTCAGAACGGAGATCACGCTCCACGCCGTGAACAGGGCGATGATCCATTTCACGAATTCGATCCGCAGTCTCGAGATCAGGAACCACAGCGCCAGGCTGATGGCGGTCCCCATCAAGACACCGGTGATGACGGTGGTGCTGGCAAAACTGTCTTCGGGTGCGACACCCTGTGCGGCGAATTCGGCATTCATCTGCTGGATCAGCGTATCCCAGCCGAGCATGAGCCCGGCGAGGCCCACGATGACCGAGCCGATGTACAGATAATCGAATTTCTTGATGGAAGCGGGTTTGGTCACGCGTTCCTCCCTGTTGATACAGTGCGAGGGAGTGCAACGCTTTTACAGGGGAGTAAAGTCCAGACCGATATCGACCGCAGGTGCGCTCTGCGTAAGCCGACCCACGGAAACGTAATCGACGCCGGTTGCGGCCTTGGCGTGGATGGTTTCCAGATTGATGCCGCCGCTCGCTTCGGTCGGCACGCGGCCGGCGACCAGCGCCACCGCCTCGCGCAGCACCGGCGGTTCCATATTGTCGAGCAGCAGCCGCGTGGCCCCCGCTTCCAGCGCGGGTTCGATCTGGTCGATCCGGTCCACCTCGCAGATGATGTCCGTGACCCCGGCATCGACCGCGCGGCGCACCGCTTCGCTCACGCTACCGGCCACGAGGACGTGATTGTCCTTGATCATCGCCGCATCCCACAAGCCCATGCGGTGGTTGGCACCGCCGCCCATGCGTACGGCATATTTTTCCAGATGGCGCAGGCCGGGGATCGTCTTGCGCGTATCGAGCAGGGTGCATTCGGGATGACCCATGGCGCGCACATATTCGGAAACCATGGTGGCCACGCCAGACAGATGCTGCACCGTGTTGAGCGCCGCACGTTCCGCCGTCAGCATGGCGCGGGCATTGCCTTCGAGCCGCATCAGATCGGTGCCGCCGGAAACCTGTGCGCCTTCCTCGACCAATATCTCGATCGTCATATCGGGATCGAGCGCGCGGAAGAAGGCTTCCGCCACCGGCAGGCCGGCGACCTTGATATCGTCGCGCGTATCCATGACCCCTGCAAAGCGCGCATCGGCGGGGATCACGCTTTCGCTGGTCACGTCGCGCCCGCCGCCGGGCAGCCCTTCGCCGAGATCCTCGGCCAAGGTGTCGCGGACGAATTGGTCGAGATCAAAACCGGTAAGTTTGAATGTCATGCACGGCTCCTAACCGGGCCGGTGGAGGCCCGGCAAGGGCAACCGCCCGCCCGCAGCGGGTGCAGCTTGCTGCACGTCTAGCGAGGACGCGCCGACGGAGGTCGGTGCGGAAAACAAATCAGTGTACGAAACGGGCGACGACATCCCTGTACGAGCGCGAAACCTTCACTTCGGCACCGCTGTCCAGCACGAGGAAGCATTCGCCATTGGTATGCGGCTTCACCTGCCGCACTTGGTCCAGATTGACGATGGTGGAGCGATGCACGCGCTGGAAGGTGCGCGGATCGAGCCGGCGTTCGAGATCCTTCATCGTTTCGCGCAGGATCAGCGAATTGTCGCCGGTGTAGATACACATGTAATCGCCGGCGGCCTCGATATGCTCGATCGTGTCGACTTCGACGCGGAAGATCTGGCCGCGGTCCTTCACATTGATCAGCTTTTCATAACGGCCCGTGGTTTCCGCATCGCCTTCTTCCATGTCATGCGCCGCTTCGGGCGCGACTTCGGACAGGACACCGCGCAGGCGGTCGGCTTCGTCGCTGCTCTTCTTTTCGGCGAGGCGCTGGCGCACGCGTTCGATCGTGTCGGCCAGCTTGTCCTCGTCCACCGGCTTCATCAGATAGTTCACGGCATTGGCTTCGAACGCGCGAATCGCGTGTTCCTGGAATGCGGTGACGAAAACGAACAGCGGCGGATCGATTTCCATCACGCCCTGCACCACCGAAAAACCGTCGAAGCCGGGCATCTGGATGTCGAGGAAGACGAGGTCCGGCTTCAGCGTCTTGATCGCCCGTATCGCTTCGCGGCCATTCTGGCAGGTTTCGATCACTTCGACATCCTCGAAAGGTTCGAGGCGTAGTTGCAGGCCTTGGATGGCGAGCTTCTCGTCGTCGACGAGGATCGTTCGAATAGTCATTTCGCGGTACTTACCTTCTGGGGAGTATTATTCTGTCCAACGTCGGAAGCGCTGGCTTGTTTCTGCGCCCGTGTCGCCGATCCTGCGGCAGACGGCTCTTCCTTGGCGGCGAGTTCGTGCGGAATTTCGATGAGGACGGTAAAACCACCCGTTTCCGGGCTGCGAATTTCGAAACGGTGATCGTCGCTATAGGCCTGCGCCAGCCGGTCGCGGATGTTGGCCAGGCCCACGCCGGTGGAATTGCGGCGCTTGTGCGTGGCCATCACGGCGGGAAGATCATCCGCCACCCCGCCCACATCGACGCCGGGGCCGCTGTCGGACACGGTGATGCGCAGGCGCGGGCCCACGATCTGGGCCAGAAGCGAAATCTCAGCCCCTTCTTCCAGCGGGCTGACGCCGTATTTGATCGCGTTTTCCATCAGCGGCTGCAGCAGCATGGAAGGGATCTGTGCCTTGGACGCCTTTTCCTCGACCCTAAAATCGGTCTGCAGCCGTTCTTCGAAACGCATGCGTTCGATATCGAGGTACAGTTTCAGCGTCTCCACCTCCTGCGCCACGGTGACTTTGCCGCCCGGCTGGGTGACCAGCGTATGCCGCAGGAAGCTGGACAGCCGCGTCAGCATCGCATTGGCCGGTTCGGTCTGTTTAAGCAGCACCAGCGTGCTGATCGAATTCAGCGTGTTGAACAGGAAATGCGGGTTGAGCTGATAACGCAGCATGGCCAGCTGCGCGCTGGTAGCCTGCGCTTCCAGCCGTTCCAACCGGTCGGCCTGCTCTTCCACCTTGAGGAAGTAATTGATTGCGAAATACAGCGCCGACCAGGCGCCCAGCAGCGCCAGCGGCCAGATGAACAGGCCAATGAACAGCGACAGGAAATCGCCATCGAAACTGCTTCGCGTCAGGCTGGTGACCCAGGCGATGATGAAGGTGAAGATCGCCACCCCGGTGATCAGCACTAGGAGCATCGAAGTCCACACGATCAGCGGCTTGTCCGAGATCACGCGATGATAGACGACCGACAGGATCAGGCTGATCGAAAAGCCCGTTATCCCCTCGATCGCGAGATTGATGATGAAGCTGACATCCTGTCCGCTGACCAGGCTGGTGATCGCGCGTAGCAGGAAGGCGCCGCCCCATCCGGCAATCTGCAGCGTCCAGAACGCGCGATTCTTGTCGGAGAAGAACGGGGTGGGTTCGAAGGGCAAGACGGCCATGGTCTCACGGCCTTAGCCCAATTGCCTGCGCCTTTGCCAGCAGCTAGGCTGCGTTCCAATTGGAGAGAGACGATGAACAAGCCCGAAACCCTTGCCCATTCGCTGGCGGAACGTGCCAAGTTTCGCGAAATGAAGGAGGGCACGAAGGAAGACTGGGCGATCATCGGGGCGGAATATCGCGCCTTTGCCAAAGGGTTGCCCGACCGCGTGCTGGATCATCTCAAGCTGCTGGACGGCGATTTCGGCGGCTTTCCGGTCTGCCGGCTCGAACATTCGCTGCAAACCGCGACCCGCGCGCATCGCGATGGCCGGGGCGAACAATATGTCGTGATGGCGCTGCTGCACGATATCGGCGATACGCTGGGCAGCTATAACCACCCCGAAGTCGGCGCGGCGATCATCAAGCCCTTCGTGACCGAAGAGATCCACTGGATCTGCCAGAACCACGGCGCCTTCCAGGGCTATTACTATTTCCACCATCTGGGGATGGACCGCGATGTGCGAGAGAATTTCCGCGACAACCCCCATTACGAAGCCTGCGCGGAATTCTGCGAGAAATACGATCAGGCCGCGTTCGACCCCGATTACGAGAGCGAGGATCTGGCCTTCTTCGAACCGATGGTGCGCCGGGTGATGGCGCGGCCGCTGGCGTCGATGTACGCTAAGGCGGCCGGGGAATAGCGCCTAGCCCGCCTCGCCCGAGACGATGTCCTTGAGCTGGTCGTAGCCGACGGCGCCTTCGAAGCTGCGATCGCCGAATACCCAGCTCGGCGTACCGGAAAAGCCCAATTGCTGGGCGAATTGCGAATTCTGGGCGAGTTCGGCGGACACTTTGTCGGACGCGGCGAAGGTCTCGGCAGCTTCCATGTCTAGGCCCGCCGTGCGCGCGGCGGCGGCGATATTGTCATCCGTGGGCTGACCGAGCGCGAACAGCGCGTGGTAGAAGGCATCGTATTTGCCCTGCTCTGCCGCGGCCAGACCCATGCGGGCCGCCTGCTCGCTGCCATCGAAGATCGGCCATTCGCGAATGACCACGCGCAGATCGGGATCGGCGGCAATCAGCCGGTCGACATCATCCACGCTCGCGCGGCAGTAACCGCAGGCGTAATCGGTGAATTTCACTAGCGTCTTTGAACCATTGGGGTTGCCCAGCACGGCCCCGTCGAAGGGCGCGGTGACCGGCCCTGCCACCGAAGCAAGCCGTTCGCGCGATTGCCTGGTCTGATAGGCTTCCGCCATTTCCGGCAGGATTTCGGGGTTCGCCACCAGATAGTCATGCGTCTGTGCGTGGCCGAGGCCGCTGTAATTGAAGATCGCCGCGCCGCCGAAGCCGGACAGCAGGCCGATCGCCACCATCAATAAATATTTCATCGGATCCCCGGGATGTCTCTATCGTCTGCGCTTGTCGCAGTTCGCGCGGTCCATCTCGCACATCTGTTCCATCAGTGCACGCGCTTCCATGGCGATATCCTGCGCGCGCAGCCAGTCGGGCGAACCATAGGGCAGCTGTGCCTCGGCGGATTCCGCGCTGCGCAGCGCGAGCGGATACTGGCGGCGCATCACCTGCTGTTCGGCGCTGGCCAGCTTGGCGCGGGCCATGTCGCCGCGCGCGGCATAGACTACGCCCAGCTGATACCAGGCGAAGGGATTGTACCGGTCCCGGCCCACGGCGGCGCGCAGCACCTGTTCGGCCTCTTCGAAATTGTCCTTGTCCTCGGTCGCGATCAGCGCGTGGCCCAGCATGGCGGCGATCAGCGGCTGGGCGCGGCTGATCTCGACTGCCTTGCGCAGCGGAATAACAGCTTCTTCAGGCCGACCCGATTCCAGCAGAACCTGGCCTTTGAGCTCAAGGAAATAGGGGTCGTTCGGGGCCTGTTCGATCAGGGCATCGGCCGTGTCCAGCGCGCGTTCGACCAGCGCTTCCTTGTGATAGGCATAGGCGCGGGCATAGAGCGCGGGGATAGACGTTTCGCTTTCGGGATAATCGCGCAGCGTATCCTGCGGATCGGCAACATAGCCCTGCAACTTGGCCTTCACGCGGGCAAAGCTGTTTTCCCATTCCTGATTGAGCGGTGCATCCCAGGCGGGATCGCGTTCGTAGACTTCGCTCAGCTTGGAGATGCGATCGCCCGAAAGCGGGTGGGTGCGGTAGAAACCCGATTCGTCTTTCTGGCTGATGCCGCGGCGAAATTCCTGGTTCAGCAGCTTGCCGAAAAAGGCGAGCGAGCCTTTGCCGGTGATGCCCGCCTTGGACAGATATTCCGCGCCCGCCGCATCGGCGCTGGCTTCCTGCGTGCGGCTGAAGGCGAGGAACTTGCCCATCGCCGCCTGCTGGCCCGCCGCGATGATGCCCATCGCCGCCTCGCCGCCACCGGCCAAGGCGGCGCCGATGCCCGCCAGCAGCGACAGGATCGAAATATTGGCCGCCGTCTGGTAACCTTCGCCGATGCGGATCACATGGCCGCCGGTGACATGGCCCAGTTCGTGCGCGATCACGCCCTGCACTTCATTAGCGGTGTCGGCGGCGTCGATCAGCCCGCTATGGATATAGACCGCCTGCCCGCCCGCGACGAAGGCGTTGATCGACGGATCGTTGATCAGGATCACATCGACATTGTTGGGCTGCAGGCCGGCCGCCTCGATCAGCGGTTCGGAGATATCGTCGAGGAAAGCCTCGGTCTCCGCATCGCGCAGGATCGACTGGGCAGCGGCGGGCTGCGCGACAAAGATCGCAAGCGCGAGGATCGCGGCGATATGGGAGAATAATCGCATTGCGCGCAGCCTAGGGGGTTTTTGGCTGAACCGGAACTGAAGTTGTCACCGCGCGGTCGATGAACTCGATCATGGTATCGAAGAACCGCCCGTCGCGCCGCCAGGGGCTGGCCAGCATCAGCAGCGGATCGGCGTGGTTCTTGCCCGGCAGGTAAAGCGTCTCGACGCTGTCCCCCTGCGCCCGCAAGGCCGCGGCCAGCGCCTGCGAATTACGCGGCTTGACCGTGGTATCCGCCTCGCCGTGTACCAGCAGCACGGGCGGCAGGCCGGGGCGCACATTATTGACCGGCTGGCTTTCAGCGCCTGTCCCCACGCTCCCGAATGCGGCGCGGGTGCTGTCGACGTCGAAGGGATAGAAATCATAGGGGCCGGAGAGGCCCACGATCCCGCGTATCGCAGCCTGCGGCACGCCCGCTTCGTCCAGCCAGCGCGGATCGAGCGCGGCCTGCATCGCATTATAGGCGCCCGCCGAATGGCCCGCGATCACGATGCGCTGCGGATCGCCGCCGAAGCGCGCGATGTTGCGATAGACCCAGCCGATGTCCGCCGCCGTATCCTGCACCATGCCGGGATAGCGCCCGCCCTCGCCCAGCCGGTAACCGCCCAGTACCGCGACATAACCCTCGCGCGCGACATTGCGCGCCACGAAGCCGTAGTCCGCCGGATTCCCGCTGGCCCAGGAACCCCCGTGGAAGAACACGAATACCGGCAGCGGGCCTTCGCCTGCCTCATCGGGCCGGAAAACCCGCACCTGCTGCTGGGGCGAGGGGCCGGTGCTGGCGATCTGCACCAGCTCCACCCCGGAAGACCCGCCGGCAACCCGGTCCACCGTATCGAGCACCGCCGGGCCGTTGCGCTGCACCGCGATCCGCAGGCCGAGCGCGGCGAGCAGCACGAGCGCAACAACGATGCCGATCACCCACATCGCCCGTCGCTTCATTCAGCCGCCTCGGCTGCATCGCCTTTGCCCACCGAATCGACGATCTTCTCCGCCTCGCCATCGTCCAGCAGCCCCATCGAGGCGAGGAAGCTGTGTCCCTGTTCATAGCCTTCGCCCAGCCACAGCGGGATGTTCGCCGCCTCCAGCGATGCCTTGGCGGCCAGTTCGTCGGGAGTCATCGCTTCGCCGACCTTGCGGATGAAGACCGCGCGAATCCGGCCCGGCATCTGCACTGCGATATCGGCAAAGGCGGTCAGATCGCCTTGCGAATCGTCGCCGATCAGCGCGAATTTCAATTCGGGATAGGTCGCGATGATGCCTTCGATGGCCACGCGCTTGTGCGCCCCATGGCTGGACGATCCGAAGGTTTCGCGGTTCAGCCCCCAGTCGCGCAGCATGATCGGGCCGAGCGGCAGGCCGCGCCCTTTCATGTAGGAGACGAGATAGGAAAACAGGTTCCACGGGCTGGAGGAAACATAGAAGAACGGCCGGCGCGAGGCGGCCTGGTGGTCGCCCGCATTGCCGGCATTCGACGGTTTGCCGCGGTTCCCGCCCAGCGCATTGTAGAACATGTCCGCCCCGGGCACGAGAATGCGCTCTTCGGGCATCTGCATCAGCACGCGGCGCCAGTTGCGCATCACCGCGCGGAAATTGCCGGTGATCCCGGTCTCGATGATCGTGTCGTCGATATCGGAAATCACCGCCAGCCCGGTGGCCTTGCCTGGCGCCAGCACATGCCCGTCGACGCATTGTTCGCCCGCATCGTTTTTCCAGTGCAGCGTGACGGTTTCCCACTGCGGATGCTCTTCGTAATCCCAGTCACCTTCCAGCCGGATGTCGAAATGGACGAAGCCTTCCTTGTCGGTCACGCCCGGATACCGCCGCGGCTCGCCCGTGGGAGAGCCGACCTGCAGCTCCACCGGAAAATCCCTCACCTCATGGCTGGCGAATTGCGACATCATGGTCCGCATGGCCCGCCATTTGCCGGTCTTCTCGAACTCGCTGGCACGGGATCGCAGCGCGCGCACCGTCATGTGCAGGCGTTCGCGGTTGCGATAGCCGAAATAGGGCTGGATACGGACGGGTGCGCTGGGAAAAAACGGCATGGGGCGAACCGCTAGCCTGCGGTCCGCCCCATACTCAAGCAATTCGTCGGATAATGCGGGGGTTTAGCGGCCCGCCAGCTTCAGCGCCGCCGTTTCGAGCAGACCAGTGTCATGCGGCACTTCGCCGATGACTTCGGCCCCGCCGTCCGCGGTGCGGCGCACCATGACCAGCGCGGTTTCCGGGCCTTCGGCAGCCAGATCGCCCACCGGCAGCTGAGCCAGCACGCGGCGCTGTTCCTGCCCACTGGCCTCGGCAGCGATCACCGCCTTGATGCTGACGTCGAAGGCGCGGCCCACGGCTTCGTAAAGCGCGCGGCGGCTGCGGTCCTGCGTCGTGCGCGCAGCCTCGGTCAGCTCGTGGACGGCGGCCAGCAGCCCGTGCAGGCTTTCGGGTTCGGGATGCTTCGCCGGTTCTTCGGCCACGATATCGGTGTGCGAAGCGGCGGCATAAGCTGCCTGCTCTTCTGCGGCCGCAGCATCGTCATTCGCATGGATTTCATAGGCAGCTTCCTGCGGCGCGACCTCTTCGACGATCAGATCTTCGCTGAGTTCGAGCGGTTCGGCCGCCATCTCAGACTCTTCGGTTTCCGGCACTTCGGCATAACCGGCCAGCGAAAGCGGTTCGTCTTCGGAAGTTTCCGATTCGTAAGCCGCAGGCTGCGGCTCGTAAGCGACCGGCTCTTCCTCGGACGGCGCGTGATAGGTTGCCTCGGCAGGGGCGCTTGCCGGTTCCTCATAGGAAACGGCTTCTTCCGACAGCTCGTAAGGCGCGGAATAGGCGGCGGGCTCTTCAGCCGCTTCCTCGGGCGCGGCATAGGCCGTGTATTCAAGCGGCGCATCGCCTGCCGCTTCATGCGCCGGGGCATTCTGCGAATCGGTTACCGGCTCGGGGGCGTAGGAATAGGCGCCGCCGTTATCGTCTTCATATTCCTCGCCATATTCGTCCTCTTCGTCGGCCTCGTCATAGGCCTGCGGGGTAAGAAGCGTATCGACCGAAGGGGCTTTGGGCCGGAAAAGCGGCCGTTCCTCGGTTTCTTCCTTGGCGGTTTCCTCGTCCTCGTCGGCCAGCGAGCCCAGATCGATCGGCGATTTGCCGCGCACGCTGGAATTCACCAGCGACAGCAGGCGGCTGTTCAGATCGATGTCCGCCAGCGGATTGACCAGCCCGTCGACATCTTCTTCGGGCTCTTCTTCCTCGTCCCAGTCGGGCAGGCCGTATTCTTCGGTGATCGACATGGCGGAAGGGGCAGGTTCTTCGCCGCCTTCGTCCTGCGGCGCGCCGCCGATCGGATTGCCCAGCGCATCGACCGAACGATTGCGCTTCGGCGTGGAGACGGCGTCCGTGTAGCTCGGCTCGTAAGCGGCGTAATCCTGCGATTCGCCGGCCTCTTCCTGCTCGTATCCGGTTTCCTCTTGGTTCGCATACTCCGTCTGGCCGAAGCTCGGAGCAGGCAGTTCGACCGATTCGTCCTCGACGCCATAGGATTCCTCGGCACCATAGGGTGCAGGGTTAAGGGTGCCCTTCATCGCCAGGACATTGTCCTCGCTCCTGTCGGCCTGAGGGGCTTCGTATTGCGGGGCCGCATACTGCGGAGCGTCGGCCTGCGGAGTGTTCTGCTGGGTAACCTGCTCTTGCGGGGCCTGCTCGTAAGGCGCCTGCTCCGGTGCGGCGTTTTCTTGTGTGGCCTGTTCCCGGGGCGATTCGGTTTGCGCCTCTCCGTTGCGGATCCGCTGCAGCCGCTTGGCAAACTCGTCACGGACGGTTTCGAGGCGGCGGTCGAAATGCACGATATTGGCCATGTCGGCTGGCTCCTGCGCAGTGTGTTCTTCGTAAGCGGGCTCGTCCTGCGTGGCGAGCGCGGCGTCGATTTCGGACAGCAGGGCATCGGCGGTCGCCGCATCGGCAACCTCCTTCCAGTTCACCACTGCATAAACGAAGTCGATCGTGTCGTAATCGCTGGAATAGGGCAGCAGAATGCCGCGATAGGCGATTCGGCGGCCCTTGGCGTTGACGGCTTCGGCCTCGAAATTGACCGGTCCCTGCGCCGAAATCACCCGCATGTAATTTTCGGCCACCTTGGCCAGCAGCGAATTGTCGGGAATGTCGTCGAGCGTTTCGACCAGATCCTGCACCCGGCATTCGTCGCGCAGTTCGGTACCCACGAACTGGATCGTCGGCGATGTGCTGCCGGTCGAAAAGTCCAGCAGCACCGAATAGGGGCCGAAATCGCCCAGAAACTCGGGCTCCAGATCCTCGATATGGGGAAGCGTGGCTTCGCCCAGCAGGCTGGCCCAGTGGTTATAGGCCCGCACCTGCATGCGGCGTTCGTCCTGCCCTACCGGCGAAGGCGGGGGATTCGAATGGGCTCCATCGTCATGCTGGCCCGGATTGCCGCGATCGTCGAATCCGTCATCGTCGCCATAAGCGTCGAAATCTGCGCCAAACCTGTCCATTGCAGCAAAAGCCCCCAAGCGAGTGGTGTTCGAGGCATCCTGTTTGCCCCGGGCATGCTGAAAAAAGAGTTAAGGTTAATCGGGCCGGTAATCATGTCCGGCTGGCCATCACCGGCCCGTGGCGGGTGGCGTGCTTCAGAGCATGTAGCGCATGCGGATCGTCATGCTGCGATCCACCGGGCCGACCTCGAATTCCGCATCGTGAAAGGCGGGCGGGCCCATGCGGACCGGGGCATCGCGCGAAAAGCCGAAGCCTTCGCGCGGCATCATGCCCAGTGCGCGATCGGCCTTGCCATTGCCGTTCTCGTCATGAAGCAGGGCGATGGCATAACGGCCGGGCGGCACATCCTCGAAAGTGAGGGTGAGCCGGCCTTCATGGGCATCGACCCGGCTGGATTTGGTGCCCGCGACTCCGCGGCATTTGGGGAAATTCTTCTCGCTCGCCGTCATGCAGGCCAGCACCACGCCATCGGCATTGCGCAGGTTCGTTACCGTCACGGTGATCTTCGCCGTGGGCTGGACCAGCGGGGCGCCGCCTCCCAGTGCCAGTGCAGCGCAGGGAAGAAGGGCCAGGCGCATCATATGCGCGCGCTCAGCCCCTTGTCGGTTCCGCACAGACGATCCCAGAATCGGAAATAGAGCCCGTAATTGCATCGGTATTCTTCGTGATGACGTTGGTGATGGCTGGCGGTTATCAGCCAACCTCCTAACGCCGAGTGAACCAGCCGTTTGGGAAACATCTCCCAGCCCATGTGGTTGGTGACGCCCATCACGGTCATCACCAGCAGCACCAGCCCCAGCATCGCGATGTGAATCGGGACGAAGAACACCAGCAGGGGAATCACCACCGCGCCGGTCAGCGCTTCCCAGGGGTGAAAGCTCATCGCCGCCCAGGCGGTGGGCGGGCGGCTGGCATGGTGGACCGCGTGCATCGTGCGGAACAGCTTGGGCCGATGCATCAGCCGGTGGGTCCAGTAGAACCAGGTATCGTGCAGGAAGAGATAGATCAGCGGGGCCAGCGGCAGATACCACAGCGGCATTGCATCCCACTCGGCATAGATGCGCGTCCAGCCGCGTTCTTCCCAGCCCCAGGCCACGATGCCTGCGGGGATGCCGTAAATCGCGGCGGACACCAGCGACCAGCCGATTTCGCGGCGGATCTGCTTGCCCAGCCTGGCGTGATAGCCCGGCAGCCGGCGGCCGGTCGCAAAGGCGAACAGCCCGCTGGTCGCCAGATACCGCGCGGCGACGATGGCCGTCATGGTAACGGCGGAGATGAGAATGGCGGTCCACATGGTGCTGGGTTCCGCCCTAAGCGCTTAATCGCGTTTGGTTAAGACCCGCTGTTATTCGCGGCCCGCCCAGGGCGCGCAGTGCGGATCTGAGGCAACAGTCATCCGGCGCATGGCGGTGCGGGCAAGCCGCTCCACCTCGGACTTGCGGCGCTGGGCGGCCAGCGGCATCAGCGGTGCGGGGCGCACGATCTCGCCATCATAGCCATCGGCCACCACGATGCCGCAGCATTCGGGGCGATAATCGTCCATGTCGAGAATCGTCCGGTCGAGCTCGGGCGGCAGGCCCCAGTAGAACCGGTCGCAGTAATCGAGATAGTCCTGCCATTTGCCATCGCCCAGCAGATCGCCGCGCTGGACCTTGACCTCGACGATCACCACGCGGCCCTTCACATCGATCCCCATCAGATCGGCCCGCCGGCCATTGCGCAGCGGCATCTCGGGCAGCAACCAGATGTCGTTGCGGGCAAACAGGCGCCGGATGCCACGGCAGACCGTGGCGGCATCGGCGGGGCTTTCGNTGACAGGAGAATCGCTCATGGGTGTTAGGTGGAACAAAGTGGGAACGCAGTCAAGATGGGCCGTTCGGTTTTGCCGGTGGCCGATCAAGTGGGTGTTCGGATCTAAATCCGGAACGGTTTTTAGTGGCGAGAGGCGGCGCGCCTTGCTAAGCGCCCCGCCACGGCATGCACCCGTAGCTCAGCTGGATAGAGCGCTGCCCTCCGAAGGCAGGTGTCAAGCTAGTTTGTGCGGGAAGATTTGAAAGAATTGGTTGGAATTTTAATAGCTTAGATGGATACGAGGATTGGGTTCACATCGCAACTTTTTCCGCGTAAGCATCGCGTAAGCAGAAAGCACCCGTAGCTCAGCTGGATAGAGTGTCGCCCTCCGAAGGCGAAGGTCACAGGTTCGAATCCTGTCGGGTGCGCCAGCTGCCAATTTCAAGATCAATTTTTTGGCCAGTTCCAGACTGTCCGCTTGAGGTGACGAGCGGACGCAAAGCTGCCAGTCGGCTGACGACGCCATTTCAGCCATTCACCCGGAGGGAACCTCTAAATGAAAGCGGACCGGCAGATTACTACCCTGTTCCGATGCTCTCTTCTTCATTCTAGCGCCCGCCCACGAGCTGATGCTTCCGGAGGCGGCGCCGGTGGAATTGGAAACGGGGGAGCTGGCGATGGCGGACCCGGCGGTCCGATTCCGCTAATAAAAGCAGGAGCCGCCCCACATTCCACAGCTACAGGGTCGTCCCGAAGCGATTTAACTGCGTCACTCTTCTCATCGAATCCGCTGACAGCCCACTCATGAGTAAATAAGGCTCGCATAGGCTCTACTGAATACAGTTGACCCTCGGGCATGATCGGAAGGAAGCGACGACCGTCAGTTAGAGTGAAAATGACGCAACCACCTTCATGAGAGAAGCGGCCATCGGTCAGGGTGCCGTCGAAACTGTTCGGTTTGGCCCATTCGTAAGCAACTCTGCCTTGAGCGTCCTTTTGCAAGCCGCCCTCGCTGCATCCGTACAAAACGAGAAGCCCCGCTGCTGGCCAGCTTAACTTTCGAATCCGCTTGAACATGCAACCGCTTTGATGTTCCTTTACGCGCATGACAAGAGTTTAGGTACACGTCAGCAATCCACCCCATTGCCGACATTTGAGTGGAAGCGACGCGCTCCCGATAGCAGCCGTTCGCTTGCTGGCGCGGCGAGCGTCCAGAAGAGGACCCGCACTTCAAGTGCATGTAATTGTTATATTTTTTGAAGTTTTGTGGCCATGGAAATTTGCCCCCAAGTCTTGCCCCAGGACCATTTTTCAGCGTCGATTTGATGCCAGAATTGTCCCCATTCGTCCAGTCTCGTTCGCCCAAATTCAGCTAGCCCGGTAGCCAGGACTACTCAGAGACCGAATGGCGATGTTAGTCCCGACTTGTGAAATTCGCTCGCGAGATGAGCCTTGTGTCATTCGTTAGACACCCCTATTTTGCGTGTAAGCGCGAGGGTCAGCTTCGCCAACGGTATAGCCCAAACGTGTTTCCGGTCACTCCTGATGGCTGATATTGGAAAAAACCGGGCTTAGGGGTCGCTCTCTATGGAGAGCGGCCCCTTTTCATTTGTCATTCGGAATCGAAGGAACTGCTACTTGGAGAGGTGGAAAGAGGTTTGATGCCATCGCTTATCGAAGTGCGCTGTATGGAATAGAGCCAAGAGCCTTCGCTGGCATTTTGGGGAACGCTGTGTATCCGGGGCGCTGGATATTCCGCCTCGTCTGATCGTAATAGACCGATAGGATTCCTGACAAAAGAAACTGAAAGCTGTGGTGTAGCTGGTCTTCAGCTAGTCTCAGGAAAAGGTATTTCGCCTTCATATTATTCGTTGTCAGCTTTTCGGGCGGACGAACCTTGAAAACATACCATCCTGAAAGATCACCGATAAATCCGATCATGTCGTCGAAAGTCACGGGCGGCGTGTACAAATCCAAAAGCTTTTTGAAAATTCGTTCTTCCTTTGCTGCCGCACTGTCGGATAATTGGGATCCTGCGCCCACCAACGCGAGAAAGGGGCCGCGGCGACGTTGAGCAGGGTCGTTTCGATCGCAGCGACAAACATGTGAAGCATTCAGCAACGTTCCGCACTCGGCTTCGATGTCGGCGTCTCTCAGGGTCTTCTTGACCGACAAAATCGCGACGACGCCTTCAGGGGGAACGATCGCCGTTTCTCCCATTCGCTGGAACACTGGATAGGTGCCAGTATCATACACGATTATGTCTAGCTGGGTTGAGTGTATGTCCACTTCACCTAACCTGAACCGATCATTCTGGCCGGTTTTCACTGCTGGCCGGAGAACGAAGCCCGTGAGGACCTCTAAATCTTTTGGCAGGTACTTTTGAAGGTAGCTTCGCAACAGCGCTTCGACATAACGTCCGTCTTCACCTCTGTGCTCCGCTCCTGCCGTGGCTGGATGCGGAAGCAATGTCTCAAATTGCCGGTACACGGCCAGTAGAGCACCGACCTCTTGATTCCAGAACTCTCTTAGTCTTTCACCGTCCATACCTGCCCTTTTGACCTCCGAGACTTCGATCAGCAACCAGCTAGACGCAATTTCGGAACTGCTAACACAAGAGCACTGGCGTTAACTTCCAAACGTAGATCATCTGAATTTCCAGTCCCGCACATGAAGTGCTCGCTTGCGATGGACAGACCACTGACCCCGCTGGCGCGCATGGCTAAGCCATGCCGCCTGCCTTCCGGCGAGGATGGGAGGGGGAGGGAAAACCGCAAATCGATGCCCTGGCGCGGGCCAGCGGGCGTCAGCCCGCCACCCGGGGGCGTCTATTTGCGGTTTCGGGAACGAGAGGGCGAAGCCCTTGGCGTTC
>NZOF01000162.1 GCA_002695185.1 Erythrobacter sp. | reverse complement strand
TCGCATTCCGGGAAACGATCATCAGTGCTTCAGGAACGGCAGGTGTTGGACGGGAACCTGCCGTTCCCGGCGCAGCTCGCGAACGTCGGTTTTGTCCCATGACGGAGCGTTCCGCTCCCGGCAGCAGGCGACCAACTCAGGACGTACCCCTCCGCGCCGCCAGCGTCAGCTTCCGGCCCGAAAGCCGACAATCATGTCGATGCTATCGGCCCCAGGGCTTCGATGATGCGGCATTCGGCAACCGTCCCGCCATCGCAGGAGTCAATCACCGCCTTCAGCTCCCGTCTCAAGGCTTGGAGATCAGCGATCTTTCGATCGACCTCCACGAGATGCTGGTTCGCGATCCGGTCGATCCCAGCGCAGTCGCCGCTCTTGTCGTCGGATAGGCCGAGGAGCGCGCGCACCTGATCCAGCGAGAAGCCCAAATCGCGGGACCGCCGGATGAATGACAGGCGGCCAAGTTCGGCCTGCCCATAGTCCCGGTAGTTGCTGGACGTGCGCGCGGGCTTCGGAAGCAACCCGATCCGCTCATAATAGCGGATCGTTTCGATCTTCGTGTTTGTGGCCTTGCCCATTTCCCCGATCGTCAACGCCATGCTCTTGACCCTGTAGTTGCTACAGGCCCTATATAGGCTGTCATCGATACGAAGAGGAGATGGCACATGGCTGGCGGTTGCTGCGGCGGATCACCCGACACTGGCGGAAAGACGGACGACCACGTCTGGCGGCGCGCTCTGTGGATCGCGCTCATCATCAATGCGGGCATGTTCGGTGTCGAGATCGTCGCTGGCGTTACGGCAGGATCAGCCGCGCTCAAGGCTGATGCGCTCGATTTTCTGGGCGACGCGGCCAACTATGCCATCAGCCTGGGTGTTGCCGGACTTGCGTTGCGCTGGCGCGCTCGCGCGGCCCTCGCCAAAGGCATATCGCTGCTGCTTCTGGGCGTCTGGGTCATCGCCAGCACGGCGTGGATGGCGGCCACGGGCACGCTGCCCACGGCCGAGACCATGGGCATCATCGGCATTCTCGCGCTTGTCGCCAACCTGATCTGCGCTGTGATGCTTTGGCGGCACCGCGAGGGCGACGCCAACCGCAGGTCCGTCTGGATCTGCTCGCGCAACGACGCCATCGGGAACATCGCCGTAGTCGCGGCAGCACTGGGCGTCTTCGGCACCGGGACCGCATGGCCGGACATCGCCGTTGCGGCAGTGCTGGCTGGTCTTGGCGTCTCGGGTGGTTGGCAGATCATTCGCCAGGCATGGCTGGAGTTGAAAAGCCTCGACCACGGCCATGCTATTCCCCGCCAAACCGGAACCGCACACCCCCATTGAGGACGAAGCCATCGGTCGGCGCCCAGGCGTCGACCGTCCACGCACCTGTCGGCGCGCGACTGCGGAGGAGCAACGGGTCGAATTTGGTCTGCCGGACATTGAGCAGGTTCTCGGCGTTCACGAACAGGCTGACCTTGCCCAGGACGAGTTCGCCCATGGCGCCAAGCTGGACATAAGGTCGGCTGCGGGTGCGATAGGGATTGTCATCCAGCGACTGGCGACCGGTGTAGTAGGCTTCGATCCCAATACGTCCGCGCCCATGCTTCTCCCACATGGCGACCAGTCCGGCGCTGTCGCGCGGGGTCAGGGGAACTGTGCGGCGACCAGCGGCATCAGGGTCGGGCTCGCGCGCATCGACATGAACATAGCTGCCGGTCAGGGTGACTGCATTCCAACGATAACGGAGCAGCACTTCCGCACCGCGCGTCTTCGTCAGGCCAGCAGCGTTGATAAGCGTCACATGGCTGGCATCGACCGTCTGGAGTTGCACGGCGTTGTCGATGTTGGATGCGAACAGGCTGACATTGGCTTCCAGTGGGCCACGGACGTATCCGAAGTCGATGGAGGCGCTGTCCGCCACCTCGGCCTTCAACTTCGCATAGGGCAGGAGGTGCGAAAGGCCGTTCGCCTCGATCTCCTCGACAAACGGCGTCGGTGCATAGAAGCCGCGCCCGAGCGACGCACGGATCGTCCAGGGACCGGGCTTATAGAGCGCCGAGAGGCGCGGGCTGACGCGCGAACCATAGTCGCTGTGACCGTCCCACCGCGCGCTTCCCGCAAGGGTCAGCCTGTTGGCCAATTTCTGCTCACCCTGAACGAAGAGCGAGGGCACGGTGTAGCTGTAGTCAAAGGCAGCATAGGCCTTGGAGCGATAATCATCCGCCTGAATGGCAGCGCCCGCCAGCCACGTGGTCGCGCCAGCCTCACCGCCGATCGATGCCTCGGCCAGACCGGTCCGGTGTCGGTCGTTCTCGAGCTGGCCACCGAAGCGATGGCGATGGTATTGGGTCACGCCTGACGCGCGCAGGTGCAGCAAGCCGATGCCTTCCAGCGGCGTCTCTGCCGTCAGACCGACGTCATATCGACGGCTGCGCTGCGCCTGCACGAAGGGTTGCCCATCTGGCGCGGTGGCGCCCGACATAGTGCCGCCGTCACGCTGTTCGGCCATTGCGCCGAAGGTCAGCAGGGCCTTCGATCCGTCGACGCCATCCCAGAACAGCCGGGGGCGGACGGTGAAGCGCTCGTAGCCTGGCATGTCTGCCCAACCATCATCGTTGAGGTCCTGGCGGCTCTGCCAGTCATAGCCGGCCGTGATCGACGCGCTCAACGTCTCGCTGAGCGGCGAAGCGACATAGCCCGTAGCGTCCTGACCATTCCGGCTTGTCGCATTCAGCAGCAACTCACCCTGCGGCTCGCTCGTGGGTCGGCGCGACACCAGATTGATGACGCCGCCAAGGGCCGAAGGTCCGTAGAGAGCCGATGCGGCGCCCTTGATGATCTCCACCTGACCCAGATCTGTCGGTGGGATCTGGAGCAGGCCGATAGATGGCGTCTGTCCGCCATAGAGCGGCAGGCCGTCGGCGAGGATTTGCGTGTATCGGCCCTTCAAGCCCTGGATACGCACATTCGCCGCCCCCAACGCCGGCGACGTGGTCTGGACCCTGACGCCAGGAGTTTCGCTGACCAGCATGGCGATGTTGCCCGGCCGCATGAGGAGTTTCTCCTCGATCTCCTCCCGGTTCACCACATCCACACGGATCGGTTCGTCCTGCACACGGCGGCCCGTCCGCGTCGCCTGCACGACGATCTCAGGCTCTTCTTCATCTTCGGCGTGGGTATCAGTCTGCGCATAGGCTGTCGCAGGCCATGCAGTCCCAAGGAGCAGTGAGAGAAGCACGTGGTTTACCGGCCGGTGCGTTCGAGAAACAGACTTCAATGCCAACCCCTGTTCGATCTAAATTGCGATCACGGGGTGCCTCATAGGGCCTGTAGCAACTACAGGGTCAAGGTAAAGATGACCTCTCGCGGGATAGGGCTAGCGAACTCACATGGCCTGGCGACACTGTTAGCGACAGGTTCCATCAGAACCTGCCGATCGGCGACACATTCGGGAACGGCAGCAAAGTCTCAAGCGCCCGTGTCCAGCTCCCAACCGGAAACGGGCGCCAAGGGTTCAGATCTCGGTGTTTTCGGCAAGGGCCAGCGCGTCCTCCACGTCGATCCCGAGATACCGCACGGTATTCTCGATCTTGCTGTGACCTAGAAGGATTTGGACGGCACGCAGGTTGCCGGTCGCCCTATAGATGATCGATGCCTTCGTTCGCCGAAGCGAACGGGTGCCATACTCGCTTCGTATCAAACCGACCCCTGTCACCCATTCGTCGACAAGCCGAGCGTACTGGCGGGTGCTGAGATGCCCATTATTATCAACTCGGCTCGGGAACACATAATCGTCCACCGTGCCGCCCCGGCGTTCGAGCCACGCCAGCAAGCTCGCTCGAGCATCTGGCAGCAGTTCAAACTGAACAGGCCGGCTCGTTTTCTGCTGCATGACGATTGCCCGCGTTCGGATCTGCCCGCCGCTTACAAGGTCGCCGATCTTCATCTGCACCAGGTCGCAGCCACGAAGCTTGCTGTCGATCGCCAGATCGAACAGCGCCCGATCTCGCAGGCGGCGGCGCTGATTGAGGTAGAACCGGATTTCCCAGATCTGCTTCGGTTTGAGAGCCCGCTTTGCGCCCACGGCCCGTCCGGCATTCCAGACCGGGCGTTTGGTGGCGGCGAATTCTGTTTCAGGCATCTCCATGAGAACGCTTGCCGGCGACGACGCGGGTGAGAATGGCTTGGGGCTTGTGCCGACCAACTGACGTCATTCCATGGGGCACTGCGGACGACCGACATCCGCAGAACCTGCCGTCTACTCGCAATCCAATGCGGATAACGATCACCCCCTTGCTGGATAGTCTGGCAGCGTGGTCGGCTTTGCCCCTATCAAACGCACCGGATACCGACGTCGGGCAATCTTCCAGAACTACGCTCTAAACACGCCACTTAGTAGTGGATTAAATCCATCGTCAATTTCCGATTGATGTTGACCGCCTATCACTTATCGGATAATCCCGATGCATGGATGTCGATACTTCACTCAGGATTCTGGCCGCTTTGGCGCATTCAACTCGCCTCGACGCTTTCCGCCTGCTCGTCCAACACGAACCCGAGGGCCTATCAACGGGGCAGCTCGTGGACGCATCGGGCCTGACACAGAGCACATTTTCGACACATCTAGCCGTCCTTGTAAAAGCCGGGTTGGTCTTGCCTGAGAAGCGCGGGCGCCAGCAAATTCAGCGGGCAAACATAGATGCCCTCAAGAGCTTCATGCTGTTTCTGGCGAAGGACTGCTGTCAGGGACGTGCCGAGCTTTGCGAACCCCTCGTTGCCGAACTCACCTGCTGCTGAAGGATTTTACCGTGGCTGATAAGGTCTACAGCGTCCTGTTCCTATGCACTGGGAACAGCGCCCGCTCGATCTTGAGCGAGGCGATTATGAACAAACTCGGGGAGGGCCGTTTTCGCGCATACAGCGCAGGAAGCCAGCCCAAGGGCGACGTCCATCCCATGGCCCTGTCTGTGCTGTCCAACCTCGGGTTTGACACAGCAGAGATGCGTTCCAAGAGCTGGGATGAGTTCGCCGCGCTCGATGCCCCGAAATTCGATTTCATCTTTACCGTATGCGACAATGCTGCCGGTGAGGCTTGCCCGGTCTGGATCGGGCATCCGCTCACGGCGCATTGGGGCATAGAAGATCCGGCTGCCGTTGAGGGCGAAGGCCAGCGCGAGGCGTTCCTACAGGCGCTCCGCTTCCTTCAGAACCGGATCTCGCTGTTTCTCGCTCTGCCAATCGCCAGTCTCGATGAAATGGCGATGCGCAGCAAACTCAAGGAAATTGGACAGGCCGAAGGGGCCAGCGTCAAAGCGGGAGCCGACAAGTGACCATCGACATCGTCATTTACCACAATGCCGAATGCGGCACATCGCGCAACGCGCTCGCCATGATCCGCAATGCAGGCACCGAACCGCATGTGATCGAATATCTCAAAACGCCGCCCACACGCGCCTTGCTGGTCGAGCTGTTCGACCGCGCCGGGATGGTCCCTCGTGATCTCTTGCGCGAAAAGGGCACGCCCTATGCGGAACTGGGCCTGGAAGATACGTCGCTGTCGGATGACGAACTGTTGGATGCGATGATAGCGCATCCGATCCTCATCAACCGCCCCCTGGTTGTGTCACCGCTCGGTGTAAAACTCTGTCGCCCTTCCGAAGCGGTGCTTGATCTGCTCCCTACAGGCCAGCTCGGCGCTTTCGCGAAAGAAGATGGCGAACAGGTCGTGGACGCCTCGGGCCAGCGTATCGCTTGATGCTGCAAGCAATTCTGATCTTCATCGCGACGATTGCACTCGTTATCTGGCAACCCAAGGGCCTCGGCATTGGGTGGAGCGCCATGGGCGGGGCGATCGTGGCGCTGCTTGCGGGCGTCGTATCGCTCTCCGACGTGCCTGTAGTCTGGGGGATTGTCTGGAACGCGACGGGCGCCTTTGTCGCAATCATCGTCATCAGCTTGCTGCTGGACGAAGCCGGCTTCTTCGAATGGGCGGCGCTGCATGTCGCCCGCTGGGGCGGGGGGCATGGTCGCCGACTGTTCGTCCTGATCGTGCTGCTTGGCGCGGCGGTGTCAGCGCTGTTCGCTAACGATGGCGCGGCGCTGATCTTGACGCCTATCGTCATCGCCATGCTTAGAGCGCTAGGGTTCGAGGACAAGGCGACGCTGGCGTTCGTCATGGCGGCGGGGTTCATCGCAGATACAGCCAGTCTGCCGCTGGTCGTCTCGAACCTGGTCAACATAGTGTCAGCCGACTTTTTCGAAATCGGGTTCGGCGAATATGCGTCTGTCATGGTGCCGGTCGATGTGGTGTCGATTGCCGCCACGCTGGGCGCGCTCCTGATCTTCTTCCGACGCGATATACCGCAAGATTACGACGTAGCCGCGCTGCGCGTTCCCGGTGCCGCGATCCGTGACGCTGCGACATTCCGCGCCGGATGGATTGTCCTCGCCTTGCTGCTCGCTGGCTTCTTCCTGCTCGAACCGCTCGGCGTGCCGGTTAGCGCCGTTGCCGCTGCCGGAGCAATCTTGCTGCTGGTGATCGCTGGGCGAGGCCAGGTAATCCAGACCGGCAAGGTGCTGCGTGGGGCACCCTGGCAGGTCGTGATCTTCTCACTGGGCATGTACCTGGTCGTCTATGGCCTGCGGAACGCTGGCCTCACTGACCATCTGGCAACGTTGCTTGATCGCACCGCGCAAGGCGGTGTGTGGGGTGCAGCACTGGGAACGGGCGTGATTGCGGCTGTCCTTTCGTCAGTCATGAACAACATGCCGACTGTACTGGTAGGCGCGCTGTCGATCGACGCCGCACACGCGACCGGGGCAGTCAGGGAAGCGATGATCTACGCCAACGTGATCGGCTGCGATCTCGGACCCAAGCTGACACCGATCGGCTCGCTCGCGACACTGCTCTGGCTACACGTCTTAGGGCAAAAGGGTGTACGGATCGGATGGGGGTATTACTTCCGGGTCGGGGCCACGCTCACCGTGCCTGTCTTGCTCATAACGCTTGCGGCGCTCGCGCTGCGAATTGGAATTGAATGATGCCCCTCCGCGACATTGCCGAACCCGACCATCTGCCCGCGCTCGATCGGCGCTATGCGCTCGATCGTCCTGCCCTCGGGCTGGGCGCCGGTGATCCACCGCCCCGCATCTTGCTGCTCTACGGTTCACTTCGGGAGCGATCATATTCGCGTCTGTGCATCGAAGAAGCGGCGCGGCTGCTCCGCTTCTTCGGCTGCGAAACGCGCATTTTCGATCCTTCGACACTCCCGCTGCCCGACCAGCACGCCGCCGACGATCATCCGGCAGTCCACGAACTGCGCGAGCTATCGATGTGGTCGGAGGGGCAGGTGTGGTGCAGCCCCGAACGCCACGGCCAGATTACGGGCATCATGAAGCTGCAGGTCGATCACCTGCCGCTCAGCATGGGCGGGATGCGTCCGACGCAGGGCCGCACGCTCGCGGTCATGCAAGTGTCGGCCGGATCGCAGTCGTTCAATAGCGTTAACACGCTGCGCGTGCTGGGCCGATGGATGCGGATGGTGACGATCCCCAACCAGTCATCGGTCGCCAAGGCGTTCAACGAGTTCGATGATGCCGGCCGCATGAAGCCGTCGAGCTATTACGACCGAATCGTCGATGTGATGGAAGAGCTGGTGCGCTTTACGGTGCTGTTGCGTCCGCACACCGCCCATCTCGTTGACCGCTATTCGGAGCGAAAAGAAACCGGGGTGCCGATCGACCCGGCAACGGACCTGTCGACCATCGCGGTCACCACGAGGCGCTGATCGCCATTCATGCAAACGACCAAATCGAAGCTTAGGTGACAGCCATGCAAAACATCACACCGATCGATCGTCGCTCCTTTCTTGGCCTGACCTCTCTTGCATTTTCAGGCCTCGCGCTGAGCGGTTGCGCGACATCGAGCCTTCCTCGATCATCGACTGCTGCGGGATATGGCCCCTTGGAGGCTGACCCGCGCCAGCTCCTCGATCTGCCGCGTGGCTTTTCATATCGCGTGATCTCTGCCTTGGGCGATCCGATGGACGACGGCTTGCGCGTGCCGGATCATGCCGATGGCATGGGAGCGTTCCGGCTTGATGCGCGCCGGGTGGCTCTGGTTCGCAACCACGAACTCTCGCCGAAACATGGCAGCATCGGCCCGTTCGCGTCCTCTCGCAGCACGGGGGCCGGTTTCGATCGCGGAGCGGATGATAGCTGGTTGCCGGGGGGGACGACCACCCTCGTGTACGATCAGATGACCGGGCAGGTAGAGCGCCAACATCTGAGCCTCGTCGGCACCATACGAAATTGTGCAGGCGGTATCACGCCGTGGGGCAGCTGGCTCAGTTGCGAAGAAGACGTGTCGCGCGCTGGAAATGGCCTGCGGGAGGATCATGGTTGGGTGTTCGAGGTTCCTGCCGCGCACGCGGGACGGACCGAGGCCATTCCGATGCGCGCCATGGGACGGTTCAACCATGAAGCAGCAGCCGTCGATCCACGGACCGGCATCGTCTATCTAACTGAAGATCGCGACGACAGCCTGTTCTATCGGTTTCTTCCTGCGTCGCCCGGACAGCTGGCGCGGGGAGGTCGCCTGCAAGCGTTGGCGTTTGCGGATCGCGCGCTTGGCACCGACAGCCGCAACTGGGACACGCGCACGCTGTCCATCGGGCAGTGGACCGATGCCCGCTGGATCGATCTCGATGGAACCGACAGTTCGAACGACGACTTGAGGAAGCGTGGCAATCTGGCAGGTGCCGTGCGTTTCGCCAGAGGCGAAGGCATCCACTTCGGGTCCGGCGAACTCTACTTCTGCTGTACCTCCGGGGGGGCGGCAAGGCTGAGCCAAATTATGCGCTACAAGCCGTCCACCAGCGAAGGCCAAGTGGGCGAAGCTGACGCACCAGGCAGGCTCCAGCTCTTCGTGGAGTCGACGAGCACTGCGATGCTGAACTTCGGCGACAATCTCACGGTCGCGCCGAACGGGCACCTGATTGTCTGCGAGGATCAGTATACCGACGTCGTCGACAACCACCTTCGCGGGATCACGCCACAAGGGGCGGTTTATTCGTTTGCCCGCCTTCATGCGCAAACGGAGCTGGCCGGTGCATGCTTCTCACCGGATGGTCGAACGATGTTTGTCAACATCTACAGCCCTGCCAAGACTCTGGCGATTACCGGCCCCTGGCATGCGGTCACCGCATAACCCGTTGCTCCGACTGACAATCCGCTAGCCCACCCCGCCTTGGCTGGCAGCAGGGGTGGGCATCAACAGATTTCGCGGCGCAGTCTCGGTCAGTGCTCATGGCGCTTTCCGAACAAACGACGGTCGAGAGACCAATCTCCTGCGCCGACGATCAGTAGATACAGGCAGCCAAGAAGCATCGTCAGGTCGGCGCGGGACTCATGCTGCGCGCTCCAGAAGCCGTAGCGTTTGAAGTCGGGGAGACTGAACGGCCCAAAACCCTCGCCAAGCAGGATCGGGAGCTTCGTCGAAACCAGCGCCACGATCATCGTGACGATCAGGGGGATCGTCGCTAGCCTCGTAAACAGGCCGAGGATGATGAGCGCACCGCATACCAATTCGACCACGCCGACGAACGGCCCCAGGATCTCGGGCGCAGGAATACCAATCTTGGCAAAGCGTCCAGCTCCGAGGATGTCGGGGAAGATCAGCTTCTGAATGCCTTCGGGGAAGAACACCACTAACCCCACCGCAAGACGGATCAGGATTGTCCATGGGTTGGCGTTGCTGTCGGCCCAGCGTGATCGCATCGTCATCGGTGATCTCTTCCTTTACTCTCTTTGATTGCGACCCACCGTGAGGCAGCTCGGCCCCCCAGTTCGCCAGCGATAAGTGCCGCCGCCAGCAGAAGGGTAGCGGCCACTGGTTCCTCTACGAGGAAAAACAGGCTGCCCCCGACGACCAGACCTACGCCGTTCACGGCGGCCCATGCCCATTCAGATTTCGATAGGCGTGACAGCGACATCAGGCGGTCATTCGCCGGGCAACGCGGCCGTGAAACGGGAGAGGTCTGAAAGGCCGAGAGCCTGCTCGATGGCGCCGACGCGGCTTAAAGCGGCATCAAAGCCATCGGCACCGAACTGCTTGTGTTCGATCTCCTCGAACTGCTCACCCAACTCCCTGAACCGGTGCTCACCCAAGGCCTCTTTGAAGGCGGGGAATACAACCGTGTCCTCTCGCGCCGAATGTACTTCGTACATGCGGGCGAAGCCGGTCATCGCCTTTGCCATAGCTGCCGCCTGGCCGGTTGCGATGATCCCTGCCTTGGTCTGATCGATGATGTAGTCGGTAATTTGGCGGCCTCGTTCATGCTGGGCAAGAAGGATGGCGGGGAGTTGAGCAGCGGCACCGCCAACCTTTTGCACGGCCGGAAAGACATACGCCTCTTCCAGCATTTTCTCATGGTACTGCTCGCCAAAGGCACGAAAGAGCGTGGCGGCTTGATTAAGCGCGCCCACGTCGACCCGGGCGCCGGATGCGATCAGCGGCCCCGCCTCGCGATAGACGATCAACACGCGGCGCAGGACGCCGTGCTCGCGCATCAAGTCTTCGTTCGGTGTAACCTCTTCCTCGCCAGCCTCCTTGTGTTCACCCCCGCGATCAAGATCGCCTGCCCCCCGCGAGCAGGCCACAGTCGCCAGCATCAGCGGGATCACCAGACCTGCTTTGCACAGCAGGGCACGTCGCCCGACATCGTGATCGTTTATCGGCGAAGTCATGTTATACCTCCGATGAGACGAAAGGGACGATTAAAGTACGTGAGCTACCATAAACCGGCATTCACAACGACGCTATCGGTTTTCGACATCGAAATTCGTCTATATAGCGTGCGGAATGATGAATGATGGATCACCGCGAGCTCCTTTCTGGCTTCGTGCGCCTGCACATCCTGCTCCATGCGGCCGACGCGCCGATTTATGGACAGTGGATGATGGAAGAGCTGGCACATCACGGTTACCGCCTGAGCGCCGGCACCCTGTATCCGATGCTGCATGGCATGGAGAAGAAGGGCTATTTAACCAGCCACGAGGAGCGGCACGGCCGCGCGGTCCGCAAACTGTATGTCGCGACCGATCTAGGGCGCGAGGCTTTAGAGATCGCCCGCGGGAAAGCGCGCGAGTTATTCGGCGAACTGGTGGAAGGGCATGGGCGTGAGCGACGCCCAGGAGACGACACCGCCTGACGCTGGCCGGGTCGGCGAGGTGTTCCTTGCCTTTCTTAAGCTCGGTCTCACCTCGTTCGGCGGACCGATCGCCCATCTCGGATATTTTCGCGACGAGCTGGTGCTACGTCGCAAATGGATCAGCGACGATGCTTATGCCGAGTTGGTGGCATTGTGCCAGTTTTTGCCTGGTCCTGCCTCCAGCCAGACCGGCTTCGTGCTGGGCCTCTTGCGCGCAGGTCCGCTCGGCGCGCTCGCGGCCTGGACTGCGTTCACGCTGCCGTCTTCGCTGCTCATGCTGGCCGTAGCTTCTGGGGCATCGAGCCTTCAAGGTGCCGTCGCGGCCGGTGCTATTCATGGGCTCAAGCTCGTTGCTATCGTGATCGTCGCCCAAGCGGTGTGGGGCATGGCGCGGTCGCTGACGCCAGATCTGCGGCGCGCGTCGATCGCAGCAGTCGCGGCCCTCGTCCTCGTACTTTCGGGCGGTGCCATCGGGCAAGTCGCTGCCATCGTTATCGGCGGATTAGCCGGACTGGTCTTATGCCGCGAACCCGCAGCATCTCCAGGCGATGGCCTTCCGGTCAGGGTTTCCCGTCATGTGGGAATCGCCAGCCTGACCTTGTTTGCGGCAATGCTGCTCGCAATGCCGGTCATAAGTGCAGCCCTCGGCGGACCGGGGTGGAGCCTGTTCGATATCTTCTATCGTGCTGGCGCACTCGTGTTCGGGGGCGGCCATGTCGTGCTGCCGCTGCTGCGTGCCGATCTCGTGCCTACCGGGCTGATGACGGACGACCAGTTTCTCGCCGGCTATGGGGCAGCCCAGGCGCTGCCCGGCCCTTTGTTCGCCATCGCCGGATACCTTGGCCCAATCGCAGCCGGTAGCGCATGGGGCGCGCTCCCTGCGATCCTTGGCGTGTTCCTGCCCGGCCTCCTGATCGTTATCGGCGTTTTGCCGTTCTGGTCGCGCTTGCGGCTCAATCCCGTCGCGCGATCGATTGTCACCGGCGTGAACGCGGCGGTCGTCGGCATATTGGCAATGGCGCTCTATGATCCGCTCTGGACGACCGGGATACGTTCGTTGGCGGACGTGGCGGCAGTCGGTGTGGGACTGGTCGCGCTGTTGCGCTGGCATCTCCCGCCGATCGTGCTCGTCGTTGCGATGGGCGTCTTCTCGGGAGCCGTAGCCTCACTGCTATGATGGCTGCGCAAAACCTTTCCGAAAACGAAGGTCATACGAGAAAGAAAGGCAGATGTACGGCTTTCTAACCCGTCGGGCGGCCCGTTCCCGAAATCTATTCTCAATCGCTTTGTCTTGGAACGGTCTAGTAAAGATGGGAAACGGAATTGTTAGGGCTTCTCGGAAACGCTGGCATTGGATGCGTCTTACCTAATCTAGCGACTGGGAGTAAATCACTTACGATCGGCAGGTTAGCGCTAAGTGCCGACATACACTTGGTCCGAGAGGGATGGCAGCTATGTCCCAGCCCTAGTCATAAGCGGACCGACCGGTCGTTGGCACAGCATTTTTCCACTCGAGTGACTTGGATGGGCGCATTGGTGCCTGACGGTTCCGCGCTGAGCGAATGACGGGTTCTGGCGAAGGCCGTCGTTCAGATGGCGACGTAGGAACGACGGCTTTGTCCCAACGTTTGTCGAGGCGTGTGTCTCGCTTTAGGCTCGTCAAACAGGTCCGTGGCGGGAATGAAGGACAAGGGGGCGAGACAGGGGCTCAGAAGGCCAAGCTGGTCTGCACCGGCTTGGTCAGGATTTCCTCAATCGTGAAAATGCCTGCTGGTGGGGTCAGCAGTAGGTCTTCCTCGGGAACGGTGAAATCCAGCCATTTCTGCGCATCGCGCCGCTCGATCAGAGCGCCGTGGCGCGCCTGATAACGAATGACCTCCGGGTTCGCGTCAACCGTAATGATTCGATAGCTAACCGGCCAGTCGGCCATGGCTGGCTCCCAGATGGCTGCCAAATAGAAGAAATTGCCGTCCTCGCGAAAGGCCCGGAATTTTTTCTCGCCATTGCGGATATGGAATTCAGACGCTGCCACCAGGCAACGGCCGCTCGGAAAATTGCGGCTCTCGGCGCGGATGAACTCGAACGAAAGTCCGCCGCTGAAGCGCGGGTTGGAACCCCAGGCTGCTTCGATCATCTCAATCTCTTGCGCGTCATCCGGGTTGCGCCGGATGATGGCACGGCGACTTCCGAGCGCCTCGGAGTCGAAGGGTGTTGCTTTCGAGTCCATGATAGGAACATACAGAGAACGATGGGCGAGGGCAAGCTATGGTCCCGCGCGAGGAGGCCGGATGTGTAATGACTATCGCCTGCTGATCGACATCGCATCGATCGCGGAGGATTTCGATGGGTTGAAGATCAAGATCAAGATGCCGGAGGGAACGCCGAACGTGCCGGCGCGCGAAGATATCAAGATGACCGACATGGCGCCGATCGTCCGAAGCGTCGAGGGAGAGCGCGGTGTCGGTGAGTTGGTGAACCGACGCTGGAGCTGGCCCGCTCATAATGGCAGGCCGGTCTATAATTTCCGGACAGAGGGCCGCGAGTTTATCTCGAACCGCTGCCTCATCCTGGCCGACGGATTCTACGAATTTACCGACCCGACCGATCCCAAGCAAAAGCGGCTCGACAAATGGCTCTTCACCATGGCGGATCATGACTGGTTCTGCATTGCGGGCATTTGGCGGGAAAGTCCCTTGGGGGAGGCCTTTACCATGCTCACCATGGATGCCGGCCCGGACGTCGCTCCTTATCATCATCGACAGATCATTCCGCTTGCCCGTGACCAATGGGCTGACTGGCTGGATCCGAACGTTCCAGCCAAGGAGGTGCTGCGTTGGTCGCCCAAGGGAAGCCTGCCGGTCACGCAGGTCTATGGTGCGCCGCCCGCTCAGGGGGCGTTGCTCTGATGACAAGCGACGCCACTCTGGAGCGCTTCGTTGAAGCGCAAGCGAATTGCTATGAGACGGCATTGTCAGAGCTGCGTGCCGGAGCGAAGCGATCGCATTGGATGTGGTTCATATTTCCACAGCTGCGGGGCTTGGGGTTGAGCCCGACAGCGCATCATTACGGCATCGTCTCGATTGAAGAGGCGCGAGCCTATCTGAAACATGATGTGCTCGGCCATCGCTATATCGAATGCGTGGAGGCACTCCAGGCACTTGCACAGCATGATCCCGTCGCGGTCATGGGGAGCATCGATGCGATGAAACTGCGGTCGTCACTCACGCTTTTTGAGGCAGCCGCTCCTTCGCCGCTTTTCAGCGCCGCGCTCGATCGCTGGTTTGCTGGCATTCGGGATGCCATGACGCTCCAAATCTTAAGGGGTTAGCGGTGGCTAGGGGTCTTTGCGCCAGAGCGTTGATCATCGCGCTTGACGAATCTGCAGAGCAGTAGGAACATAAAGGGAACATTTGAGTCGTCATGTTCCCATGTCTAACCTGTCTTCCCTCCCTGATCGGTCGCGTGCCGATCACCTTGCTGCTATTCGCGCAGAGCTGGCGTATGCCCGCGCGGCGCGTGGACCATCGCTTGCATTTGGCATCCGTACGCTGGACGAACGCCTTGCCGATCATGGGCTGGCCGGGGGCGGTCTTCATGAGATCGCGGCGGCGTCCGCCACATTGAGTGACGACGCTGCGGCGACACTTTTTGCGGCGGGCATAGCAGCTCGTTTCGCTGACCAGCCCGGTTTTTCCGTGTTCTGGGCACTCACGCGCTTCGACCTCTATGCGCCGGGACTGGAGCAGGTAGGGCTTCGCCCTGATCAGGTCTTCTATGCTCAAGGTCAGAAGGATAGCGCCGTGCTTGCTATGGCGGAGGATGCCTTGCGCGATGGTTCGCTCGCATGCGTTATCGCGGAGGTCAGACAAGCCGATCAGACTGCCACCCGGCGTCTTCAGCTGGCTGCATCCGATGGCCAGACGCCGATGCTGCTCTATCGTCGCCATCGCGCCCGTGAGCGCTGCCCGCTTAGTGGCTTGTCATCGGCGATGACGCGCTGGCGGATCGGCTCTGTTCCATCCGGGCGTCTGCCGCATGCTGGGATCGGGCGCTCGCGCTGGTCGGTGGAGTTGGTCCGCCAAAGGAACGGCAACCCTTTTTTGATCGAACTGGATGCGTGCGATGATACGGGTCGCCTCGCTCTACCTGCCGCAGCTGCCAATAGAGCGGCTCCGGCAGTTGGAGCGGTCAATCAGGCGGCCTGAGCCTGCTGCACTGTCGATCGCCCCGCGCTTCGCCCCGCCGATCGACGACAATCCGGGCGCCTGTTCGGTCCCGCGTGGCGGTGGCTGGCGACCGGGCGCACGCTGGGCGCGTGACGGAGCGCTTGGGGTACGTCCCAGCGACGCCGACATTGCCGCGTTACCGACCCACCAGCGACCTACCATGCGGGAGATGGGGCGACGCAGCGAGTCGGCCGAGCATCCGTTCAGGGCCATGTCTGTTGACGAGGCGGGACAGAGATCTGGAAATGCGGGTACCGCCAACGGTGCCAAGCTCACATGGGCCGCTCTGTGGGGGCAGCCGACCATCCTGATCGAGCGCGTTGGGCAGCGTGAAGTGCTCACGGCTGCCTGTCCCCTGGCGCTTGAACTGGGCTTACGGCCCGGTATGGCCGCAGCGCACGCTCGTGCCTTGGTGAGTGATCTTGAGGTGCGGGATGCCGAGCCGGAAGCTGATCGCGCCTGGCTCGATCGGTTGGCGCTGCATGCTCTTGGTCATTGGACCCCGACTGCCAGCGTTTCGGGGGGGGATGGCCTCTGGCTCGATCTTACCGGCACTACCCATCTTTTCGGCGGCGAAGAACGCTTCTGTCGCCGTCTCCTCCGTTTTCTCGGACGCCTCGGCTTCACGGGCAGCATTGCCATTGCTGGCACGCCAGGTGCCGCGCATGCGATGGCGCGGTTTAGCGGTGATGCCGTCACGCTTCTGGCGTCGGGTATGGAAACACAGGCCATCGCAGAGCTGCCGCTGAGCGCTCTTCGTCTGGAGCCTACTGCGCTGCTATCGGCGGCGCGGTTCGGCCTGGAGCGCATATCCGATCTCTATCCCATGCCGCGCGGGCCACTCGCGCGTCGGCTGGGGCTCGCAACCGTCCGGCGGCTCGACCAGGCTCGCGGCATGGTCGCTGAGCCGATCGTGCCGGTCGTGGCGTTTGAGGCGCCGCATGTTGAGCGACGCATGCTTGAACCCATTGGCACAGCAGAGGCGATCAATCAGGTGATCGGCGATCTGGTGGAGGATCTGGTGATCCTGTTGCAGGTGCGAGGTGCAGGATTGCGCGCCGCGGTTCTTACCTGCCTTGTCCTCGATGGCACCGAGCAGCGGGTAGCGATTGGTACGGCGCGGGCCACGCGCGATGGCAGCCATTTGAAGCGGATGCTGGCCATGCGGATCGAGAAGATCGATCCGGGCCTTGGAATCGAAACCATGTTGCTTACGGCACCACGGCTTGAGGAACTCAAGGCCCAGACCCTGGAAGCTGGATTGGAGGCAGACGGACGGTCACTGGACATTGCTCCTCTGGTTGACCAGCTTGCCGGACGGATCGAACCCGACGCGCCATTCCGTCTGACGTCCCATGAGAGTGACGTGCCCGAGCGCGCCGTCCGCCGTATCGGGCCACTGGCTGCGCCAACAAGCTGGCCGGGCTGGAAGAGGCCCGTGCGGATGTTGAAACGGCCCGAACTCCTCTCTCATGTCGTCGCTCTGCTTCCCGATCATCCACCGCGACGCTTCACATGGCGCGGCACCGATTACAGGGTCGTCGCCGGCGACGGTCCGGAGCGCATCCATGGGGAGTGGTGGCGCAGCGCCCGCGAAATGTGGGCGGTTCGCGACTATTTCCGGGTTGAAGCGGCCGGCGGCGAGCGTTTCTGGATTTTTCGTCGCGGTGATGGCGTGGACGCGCCGACCGGGGATCTGAGCTGGTATATGCACGGCATGTTCGGCTGATGGCCCGTTATGTCGAACTGCAGGTGACGAGCCACTTCTCGTTCCTGCGAGGAGCCTCGTCGCCTGAGCAGCTTTTCTCGGCGGCGGCGTTGCTTGGCCATAGGGCGCTCGGGCTTGTTGACTGGGGAAGCGTCGCTGGCGTCGTGCGGGGCTGGGACGCACAGAAGGTGACGAGCGTACGGATGATCGCTGGCGCGCGCGTCGACCTTTCCGATGGCAAGGCATTGTTGCTCTATCCGACCGATCGACCGGCCTGGTCTCGATTGACCCGGCTCCTGTCGGTTGGAAAGGCGCGGGGAGGGAAGGGGCGCTGCCTCCTTGATTGGGCCGATTTGGCCCATCATGCTGAGGGGCTGATCGCGATCCTGGTTCCGGACATGGCCGACAATGAAACGCTGGGCAATCTTATGGAGCTGCGCGAATTGTTCGGCACGTGCGGATATCTTGCGCTGTCTCTGCGCCGGCGGCCAGATGATGCGGCACGCCTCTACGAGTTGGATGCGCTGGCGCGGAAGGTCGGAGTGCGCGCCGTGGCGACCGGCGACATTCTGTATCATTCGCCGGAAATGAGGCCCCTGCAGGACGTCATGACGGCAATTCGCGAGCGGACGTCGATCGATGGCCTGGGGTTCAAGCGCGAGCGCTACATGGACCGCAACCTGAAATCGCCCGAGGAGATGGAGCGGCGGTTTTCGGCCTTCCCCGACGCGATCGACGCAAGTGCCGATATAGCCGAGCAGTGCCGGTTCGATCTTGGAGAGATCCAATATCAATATCCCTATGAGCAGGTGATGGAGGGGCGCACGGCGCAAGAAGCACTGGCCGCGCTGACGCAGGAAGCGGCGCGCCGGATGTTTCCTGGCGGGCTGCCGAAAGCCTACCGGCAGCAGATCGCCCATGAGCTGCGATTGATCGATCAGCTCAATTACGCGCCCTATTTTTTGACGGTTCACTCGATCGTTCAGGAAAGCCGGCGTCGTGGCATCCTGTGCCAGGGTCGGGGGTCGGCGGCGAACAGCTGCGTCTGCTATATGCTGGGCATCACCTCGATCGACCCCATCCAGCATGAGCTATTGTTCGAACGGTTCGTATCGGGAGAACGCAAGGAGCCGCCCGACATAGACGTCGACTTCGAGCATGAGCGGCGCGAGGAAATCATCCAGTGGATTTACGAAACCTACGGTCGCACGCGATCAGCGCTGACCGCCGTGGTGACCCGCTATCGGACGCGCGGCGCGGTCGCCGAGGTGGGCAAGGCTTTGGGGCTGCCGCGCGATCTCACCAAGATGCTCACCGGCCTGGTCTGGGGCTGGTCCATGGATGGGATCACCGATGAGCAGATTGCGAGCGCTAACCTCAATGCCGACGATCATCGTCTCAAGCTCACCCTGGAATTGTCACGGCAGCTGATCGGCACCCCGCGCCACCTCTCCCAACATCCCGGCGGTTTCGTGCTGACCCAGGACAGGCTCGACGATCTGGTGCCGATCGAGCCGGCGCGGATGGAAGACCGCCAGATTATCGAATGGGATAAAGATGACATTGATGCCCTGAAGTTCATGAAGGTCGACGTGCTGGGCCTCGGCATGCTGGGTTGCATGAACCGGGCGTTCAACTTGCTGGCGGAACATAAGGGTATCAGGGTCGGCATGGCCGATCTTCAGGACGATGATCCGGGCGTCTACGCCATGATCCAGAAGGCCGACACGCTGGGCGTCTTTCAGATCGAGAGCCGCGCGCAGATGTCGATGTTGCCGCGGATCAAGCCTGCCAAATTCTATGATCTCGTGATTGAGGTCGCGATCGTGCGGCCTGGGCCGATCCAAGGCGATATGGTGCATCCCTATCTCCGGCGCCGCGAGGGCAAGGAGAAGCCGGAATATCCCAAACCCGAACTGCGCGCCGTGCTGGAGAAGACGCTCGGTGTGCCGTTGTTCCAGGAGCAGGCGATGAAGGTCGCTATCGTCGGTGCTGGTTTCTCGCCAGCTGAGGCGGATCAGCTACGCCGCGCCATGGCGACGTTCAAGCTGACCGGCGGGGTCAGCCATTTTTACGACAAGCTGGTGAATGGAATGATCTCTCGCGGTTATCCGAAGGATTTTGCCGAACGGACGTTCAAGCAGATTGAGGGGTTCGGCTCCTACGGCTTTCCGGAGAGCCATGCGGCGAGCTTTGCGAAGATCGCCTATGCCAGCTGTTGGATGAAGCATCATCATCCCGATGTGTTTTGCGCGGCGTTGTTGAATGCCCAACCTATGGGCTTCTATGCGCCCGCCCAGATCGTGCGCGACGCTAGAAATCATGGCGTTGAGGTGCGGCCGGTTTCCATCAATCACAGTCACTGGGATTGCACGCTCGAACCTGCGAAAGGGCGATATCGAGCCGTCCGTCTTGGCTTCCGACAGGTGAGGGGACTGGCGAACGTCCATGGCGCTGCGATTGCCGGTGCGCGCGGGCCGGCGCCCTTTGAGAGCATTGAGGAAGTCTGGCGGCGCGCGGGTGTACCGCGCGCGGCGATCGAGCGGCTGGCCGAAGCCGATGCCTTTGCCTGTATTGCGCAAGATCGCCGGCAGGGACTTTGGAAGGTGAAAGGGCTGGGGGAGGCGCCGCTACCGCTGTTCGCAGCAGTTGACGCCCGCGAGGGGAAATTCTCTTCGGAAGGCCTGGAGCCGCAGGTGGCGCTTGCGCCGATGACCGACGGGCGCGAGGTGGTGGAGGATTATCGCTCTCTTCAGCTTTCCCTGCGCGGTCATCCGGTCAGCTTTCTTCGGCCGCAGCTTGACGCGATGAGAGTCGTACGCTGCGGGGACCTTCGGTCAATCCGCGATGGGCGCAATATCGAGGTGGCGGGGGTCATTCTTGTTCGCCAGCGTCCCGGCTCAGCCAAGGGGGTGCTGTTCGTCACGATCGAGGACGAAACGGGCGTAGCCAATGGCATTCTCTGGCCCGATCGGTTCGAGATATATCGGCGACAGGTCATGTCGGCGTCTATGATCACGATGCGTGGGCGACTGCAGAAGGAAGGCGAGGTTATCCATATTATTTGCGACCGGATCACCGATCATGACGAAATGCTGCGATCGATCGGGCGAGTTAATTTCGCAGTGGCTCCGGGGCGGGGTGATGGGACCAGTCATGGCGGTGGGCCTGATCCGCGTGATCCTGATTTCCCGCGCGGGCGAACGCTGGGGGCACCAGCATACGGAACTTCAGGCACACGCGATGACGAGCTGGTCCAAATTCGAAGCCACGATTTTCATTGAGGATGCGTCTGTTTTACATAGGAGAGATCGGTCTCGGCACGAGCTAGAAGTTCAGCGCTTGGCCGGATGAAGCCAAATAAAGCCCAGCAGCCGCCCAACAAAGTCGACCCATTCTTGCCGTACAGCCGCCAAATTTCGACGCCCAGGCGCGGACCGTCCGCTGTTGCGCTAGCTTCCGACCAGGGCCGGTCATTTATCGATCGCCAATAGAACGGCGGGGTTCGCTACTATCGGTCATTCGTTTGCCGATCATTTGCAGGGCCAGTTAATATCCTCTTCCAGGTAAATGCCTTTCATCAGCGAATGGCCGACATGGGTAAGCGCCGCCCCTTTTGAGGCCGCCTCTATCTCAGTAGTCCTTGTGGTTATTCACGAGCCTTGATGGACCGCCATCCCGCTCTGCGTCTCACCCCGGCGACGTTGTAACGCGTGTTATGAAATCTTCGAAATAATCGAGCTCCCAGAGAGTGTCGGGATCGCCGAGCCGCTCGATCTGCGCACGATAGGCTTCCTCGATCTCGTTCTGGTGGTCCCGCCAGGAGCCGGGGCGCACAACCGTATCCAGTAGGCGCGGCGCGCCGAAATTCACGCGGCACCTTCCGTCCGGCAGTGTCTCGGACATGGTCGGGCGCTCGATCAAAGCGAGAAAGCCCCAGTCGCCCACGTTGCATCCGACGTAGTATAGAGCCGAACGTGGCGGTTTGCCGGTGCCGGCTGGCTGGTATTCCATCCGGATCGCGGGATTGACCACGAACTCCACGAAGCGCGGGAGGTAGGGATCGGCATCGTCGAGCTCGACGATAGAGATCTCGGGTTGTGCGGCGTACGCAGACTTTGCCAGTGTTTGCAGCGTCTCGGTCCAGCGGAGCAGCACGGGCCAGTCGGCGTCCGGCACCTTGGGGTCGATGGTCATCGAACCCAGTGGGACCCGCTGGTTGTTGAGGAAGAGCTGGAGCCCGATCGGCCCGGCCCCACGCCAGCTCGCCAGCTTGAGGTAGATGCCGAGATCGAGCAGGGTGCGATGCTCGTCGTAGCGCATCGGCACGGTTGCCTGGGACCTTCCAGCGCCGCCGACGATGCGCAGCGGCCCGGCGTCGATCCGCCATCGGAAGTGGACTTGATCCCCATCGGGCAGCGTGGCGTCGTAGAACATCGCGTCAATCATGAGTTCGCCGGTGGGACTCCCGCCTTGCATGCGCAGTGTGGCAGGCTTGCCTACGGGTGTCACACTCAACGTCGCATGCTTGACATCGTACTCGGGCTGCGCCGCAGCGATGCCGAAGCGTTGCGGGACGTAGCGCAACCGGGTGAGCGGCAGCGAATCGATCAGGCCGAGCTGCAGATCGAGTATCTCCTGCTCGGTGCCGGTATAGGTGACGTTCATCAAGCCCCAGCCACCCTCATGGCCGACCGTGTCGAAGATGTCGGATTTGGCGGCGGCATAGTCCTTCTGGACCATGATCGTGCTGCGCATCCAGTCGATCAGATCGGCACTGTGATCGTCGGCTGCGTCCATGCGGATATCGAAGTGCCGCCGGTTAAACTTGGTATCGCCAGCCTTCTCGGCCAATCTGACCCGTTTCAACGTCCGTTCGATCTCGTCGTGCCAGAAATGCTTGGCGTAGATCGTGTGGACGTCGCCGCCCGCGACCACCAGCACCACGAAAAAGGGCTGTCGCGCTTGGGCGGCGTGCAGTGCGTTCGATAGCTTTAAGCGGGTTACGAAGGGTGCCGCACGTGTGGACTTGACCTGCACCAGCGCGTCGACGCCCGGAGGCTGACGATCCGCGGGCTTAGTGGGATCGCGCAGCGCTGGATACTGGACGAAGAAATCCCAGCCAAACTCATCCTGCTTGGACGCATTGCAGACCACTCCGGCCTCGGCGCACAGGGTGGCGAAATGGTTTTCCGCGTAGTCAGGGAGGCGCTGAATCACCTCATTAGGTCTACAACGTGGAATGGCGCGGTCAATTCGACCTTGCACGTCTGCTCCTGCCAGGGCCCGACTATCGAGTTGCCCGGCCGAACTGGCAGCATTGTCCAGCACGCTGCCTCTGTTTCCCGAGAAATGACGCTTCTCTGCCGTTCAGAGTCTAAATCTCGATCATCCTCGGCTGCTGATGGTCCGCCTTTTCAGCTGTATTGCTCAGCAAGAGCAACCAAGCGCGCTTCAGTATGCTCGTTCATGGCGCCCACGATGATCGCATAAGCCGGGGATTTCAGCGAAGGGTAGAATTGGAATAGCACTGCAACCAGATCTCGTGCGGTGCCGATTGACATTAACACGGTGTCGGCATTGGTAGCAGATCGCTGGAGCGGTAGGGTTCCACCCACAAACTTCGTTAGATCGTGAGCCTGGTTGAGGATCAGGTCGTTCAGGAACGGCGTGAAGCCGTCCAGACCAAGATCAGCTGTTGCATAGGCATGTGCTGTCTTCGCCAGAAAGCGGAGAAAATAATCCCTATTGACCTCCCCAACTTTCATGGCGACGTGGATTGCACCTGTTTCTGCTGCGATTTGCCTGTTGATCTCATCGGCGCGTGTGTGGTCCGCAAAAGACCAAGGCCTGCCGCGCAGATCGCTCCCATCGAGATCGCCTCGCATGATACCGGCTTCAGGCAACGTCCAAAGATTGAGAACTAGCGGTGCTTCAGCTAGAGGGAAGGTGCGAGTGCCGAGATCTCGTATCAGTCGCCCTTCGCCATCGATTTCGACGAATGGAAGTGTCACGGTCGTAGGACGATTACGCTTCTTGGTGCGGCTGGGAGCATCGACTTTCAAGCGAAAATCTCCCAGTTGCTGACGCAATACCGCCTGTTCATAAGGCTGGATGATTTCCGCGCATTGTTTGCAGGATGATTTTTCGAAGATAAGTGTGTTGTGCCCAAGTGCATATGGGATGACGTGCTCGTCGGTCAGTTCCTCTGGCGGAAGAGTTATTCCGCAATAGATGCATATCCCAGGTGAAGCGACAACGCGCTGCTCAAACTTCTCAAGGTCGAATTCTTTCAATTTCATAGATTCTCTCTAAACAGATCGAGGAGTTTAAAATAGGGAGCGGACCAGTCGGTCGAGTGAAAAGTTGATCTACTTCGATACAATCTGGGGGAAATGAGTGCAGCTTTCGGACCTCGCCTTATGGCAGCACCAGCGCAACGCTGTAGACATGTGCCTTGGCTATTTCGCCTCGACGCCATCCAAAGGTGCATTGGTCCAGCATCCTACGGGAACCGGAAAGACAGGCATCATGGCCGTGACAGGATGCCTTCGGGCAGTCGAGGGTCCTGTTCTAATAATATGTCCTTCTGCGGCACTTGCTGACCAGTTGACCCGCGAAGTTGGCAGCGAATTTTGGAGAAAGGTGAAGGCACCGACCGAATGGAAGCCCGAGATGGTATTCCAACTCCTGCCAAAGGACATCGGCGCCGCGGCCGACCGCATAACCAGCCGTGCACCAGCTGAGCGCGTCGTCGTGATAACTACGGTTCAGGCACTGCAGCAGATCCACGCCACCCCGACACGCTATGCCAGACTGGTCGGGCTGTTTGCTTCAGTCCTGTTTGACGAAGGGCATCGGGAACCAGCGCCTGCTTGGGCACGCGCAGTCCGCGGCCTCAAAGCGCCGACAATACTTTTTAGCGCCACGCCTTTTCGTAATGACATCAAGCTCTTCGACATCGATCTCGATCACGTTGCGTTTCTGTCGTTTCATGATGCCGTCGACCGGCATCTGATCCGCAATGTCACAATTGACCCGACGCCATTGCCGAGTTCCCTCCAAGGATTCGCCGGCGCCGTGATTGCTCGGCGGGATCAGGCTATCGCTGATGGAAGCCTGCCTCCCAACGCAAAGGTCATCGTCCGGGCGAACAGTGCCGACGGGGTTCGCGATCTCTTTGATGCCTTCAAGGCAAAACTTGGCAATCGCCATGACGGCATCCTCGGGGTACACAACCGCTTCAAACTTGAAGGCGACACAGGAGCGCAACTGCGTCCCGATGTGCCTAACGATCTTGCAGCACGGCCCGAGCGATTCCTGATCCACCAGTTCATGCTCACCGAAGGTATTGACGACCCGTCCTGCACCATGCTCGCGCTGTTCGAGCCTTTCTCAACAGAGCGCCAGCTCGTCCAGCAGTTTGGACGTCTGACGCGGCATCCTACACCAGGCACGGTGCAGGCGCCTGCCTTGGTCGTGACGACCATGCCTGATGAAGTCGCAAGAATGTGGGGCGGCTTTCTCAGCTTTGACAGGATTTGCATGGAAAATGGCGGCAAGCCTCCACTCCATGCCGGAAAGGAGGTCCTCGAGAAGCTTGTCGAAGCGCTGCCAGCCGTCGACTATGTGGACGGGCGGTTTCGCACACGGGTCGAGCTTGACGGCGATTTTACCGATGAGCTTCGCGTGCCGCGGTCGGCCCTTGTGTTCGAACTTGGTGATGGGTTCGATATGGACGCGTTCCAAGGGGAAATCGAAGAGCGCCTTTATGAAATGGACCGGATCGAGGCAGGTAATGGCGGGATCGATGACGGCGCATGCCGCTTTCATTTGTCATTGGCTCTGACGCAATCCCGCTTCTTGGCTGAAACGCTCTTCCTTTCGCCATCACTCGAAGCGACCATCTATTCGAAATCTGGCTCGCACCTCTATTTTTATGACAGCGGCGGCCTTTTTCTTGATGAGGTAAAGGGGCTCAAACGGCGCGCTTCGGCGGCTCAGATGCGCAGCCTTCTTGCCGAAGGCGCTGATAATCGGATTACCCAGTTGCATCTCAAGAATACCGATCTCGGCCCGGCTGCACTGCGCAGCCGCAGTCAGACCGCGAGATCCCTTGCACGTGCAGGCGTCTTCATGGGCGAGCATCTCAATGTGGTGACCCGGGCGACTGGGCTTGTCGACGGGACAAGGCGCGCTGTCGCCTTCACCTCCAGCCGTGTTCGGGAAGGGGAAGGCGCGCAGGCGAGCCCTGCAGATTTTCATACATGGGCTGCACAGGTAGACACCGAGCTTCACGCCGCGAAACCAGCAGCAGATCTTTTCGGCCGCTTCGCGCTTCCAATCGCCGCGCCTCCGATAACGGTCCCCGCCAATATCCTCATCGATATTGATGATGTCTCAGAGGGAGTACGGGACGCGGCAGGCGCACCCGTAGAGTTCGATACAAACGATGTCTGTCAGGATATCGTACCTGATCCAACCGGCCCTGAAGATTTCAAGTTCCGCTTCAGCCTCAAAATTAACGGCAAGAGCAATCCGGTTTGGATCAAATGGGACAAGCTCAAGCAAAAATACTGGCTTCGCTCCGAAGAGCTGAGCAAATTCAAGATCGTCGGTTCGCCCAGGACATCCCTGACTAACCGTCTTAACCAGCGCCAGCCCTTCCGTATCCTTCCGCAGAATCTCGACGCGATCTATGCTTTTGGTCAATTCTATTCGATCGACCTCAAACTTGCCGCAGCCGGTGGCACTGGCGCACTCGTGCTCGATCTGCTGACAGATGTGGCCGGCTTGACCGCTCGAACGACAGAAAAAGGAAATCTGCGCGCACCAGCGACCCATTGGCCAGCCGACAGCGTCTTCGATTACATCGATCGAGCGCTCACACCAGGTGCGCCCACGACTCCATTGGGGCCGACCTTTCCCCTCCTCATTTGCGATGACATCGGCCAGGAAGCGGCCGACTTCATCTGTGTCGACAAAGGCAGTGGCAGCAATCAGCCCAGGATCGTCCTTATCGCCGCCAAAGGGAAGAAGCCGGCCAAGGGCGATACTGGTGTGTCAGCTTCCGACCTTTATGATGTCTGCGGTCAGGTGGCTAAGAATCTCGCCTACCTCAAGGCAGACACCCAAGCTTTGCCAGGGTCCCTGGAAAAATGGGACAAGGACTGGAAGCTCAACGGCGGCGAAGTCCCCAGAATGCGTCAAGGGACCACCGCACAAGCTTTTCGCACTGCGTTTACGGCCGCTCGCGCCAATCCGGCCGCAACGCGGGAAATGTGGATGATCCTTGGCGGCGCAATTCTATCGAAAAAGGCGGCGAAAAGGGAGTTTGCCAGAGCGACGCCCAAAGCCCATGTGCTGCAGTTTCATCATCTTCTACTGTCCACCTACTCAACCTGTCAGTCGGTCGGCGTCAATCTGCGGATATTCTGCGTGCCATAGACATCTGTCGTCCTGCAGTCCGTGGCTGGCCCGACTATGGTGAGAAATCGCTCGACCTTCCGACGTCTCGAAGCCATCAATCGGTCGGACAAGGTCAACCCGTTCACCGAATATGATCGGCGACGAATGACCCGGTCTTTTCGATCATGTCGCGGACATCATCATGCGTGAATTCATCGGAATGACCATGCGCGGCATTGTTGCGAATATCTGCAAGAGCGGTGATCCGCTTAGACACAAGAAGCGAATAAACCTCAGCCTTTACGAGATCGGCATTCATCTTGTTAAGGCTGGAAGGCGTGATAGCGCCATCTTCGCAAAGCTGCCGCAAGGATGTTTCAAGCACAACGCCGGCAACCACGGCCGCAGCCACTTTATAACCCTTCCCAAGCAATTCTGTTGCCTGATCCAGTTCGTTGCTGAAGAGCTCCGCTTGGACAAGGCTGCGGACAGATGAAAGGTAGCCACCTTCGAAATCCTCGTGGGCAGCCTCAAACACGGCCTTAAGATTGAGCAGCATCGAATGATTCGTGCCCCAGCCCGAGCCATTTTCAAATTCGGTGAAGCCTCGGTAGTGGGACGACTGCTCACCGCAAGACAGAGCAAGCAGATGACGCGCCTTGACCTTCCAGTTGTTAAACATCTCGGCGTCAACATAATCCCCGGCCATGGAGTAATGTCCATCCTGCCGCCGCTTAGAGGCTGTGTCAGAACGCTGACGTAACGGTGGACGGCCGAGTTTCGATATGATTCCGAGGGGTTGCGACACCAACCTTGGAAGCCATCATGTGGAACCCGACCGCCCGCGCACATCATAGCCGCGCACAGCTTCGCTATGGAAGCGATCTTACCGATGCAGAATGGCATTTGATTGAGCCGTATTTGCCCGCGCCGTGCCAATGCGGACGGCGACGGCGTTGGCCGATGCGGGAGATCATCGAGGCCATTTTCTATTTGCTGCGGGCAGGTTGTCCTTGGCGGCTTTTGCCTGACAGCTGGACACCTCGAAAAACCGGGTGATTTTGGCCTCATCGGTTAGGACGGTGCATGCGGGTCTGACGAAGTACGGTTTTTAGTCGCTCCTGGCGGCGTGATTTTCGTATAGAGACGCGCCCTGCACACCGATTTCCTGTCATGCAGGCGCAGTTCGGCCTTCGAGCCATGCGAGGCGCTGGAAATTATAGACCAAGTTGGCCATGCCGATCTTGATCCTGGCGCGAGCGATACCGATGGTGCGCACGACGAGGCCCATGCGGTGTTTCTGTCCGGCAAAAACATGCTCAACGGCGGCGCGGACCTTTGAGCGCCTTGCATTGGCCTTGGCTATCCGCTCGGGCAGCGGCCGCCTGGGCAGGCGCTTCTGGTGGATATTGCTGGTGAACATGCCCCTGGCAAGGAACGCCTCGTTCTTCTTTGAACGATAGGCAGTGTCCGCCCAGACGCCCGAGGCGGTGTTCTCCTTGCTGATCAGATCGGGCAGTCGCGCCCCATCATGGGCATTGGCGGCGCTCGCATCCCAGGTGCGGATCAGACCGTGAGCCCGATCGATGCCGATATGATTTTTATAGCCGAACATTGGGATGGCCAGATCGACCGGTTTTGCCGCTTTGGGATCGGCACCTGCCTGGACCTTGGCCTTGGTATATTTGATCGACCAGCGCGCATCGCGGTCTTTCTGCCGGACCTTGGCAGGCGTCCAGTCCTGGGGGATACGGCCTTCCTTGATCGCCGTCTTCTCCTCCTGGGTGTTGCGCTGCTTGGGGGCGGGCACCACGGTGGCGTCGATGATCTGCCCACCCATGGCCAGATATCCCCGCTCCTTGAGCGCGGCATCGAAGCGCGCGAACAGCCGGTCGATGGCCTTGGCCGTCACAAGCCGTTCGCGGAACAGCCAGACCGTGGTGGCATCGGGCACGGTGCCTTCCAGTCCCACGCCCAGAAAGCGCTGAAACGACAGCCTGTCCTTGATCTGAAACTCGGTGGCCTCGTCGGACAGCGAATACAACGCCTGTAAAACCAGGATTTTGAACATCAGCACCGGATCGAACGGCGGCCG
>NZOF01000161.1 GCA_002695185.1 Erythrobacter sp. | reverse complement strand
CCCGGTGATCCCGATCTCGGCGACGAGGCCGCGACGCTCTCCGAGGCGCTGGTCATGGACCCGCCCGGACAGGTCCATGACGCGCATTGGAACGAGGAGGCCAAGTCGCTCCTGGCCGGGCTGATCCTGTTCTGTGCCTGTCACGAGCCCCCGGAGCGCCGGACGCTGGCCTCCGTGCGGGACTACCTGTCGCTGCCGCCCGGCAAATGGGCGGCCCTGCTGGAGCTGATGCAGGAGAGCGACGCGGCCGGCGGGCTGATCGCCCGCGCCGCCAACCGCTTTGCCGGCAAGGCCGGGCGCGAGGCCGCCTCGGTCATGTCGAACGCGCAGCGCCACACCCGTTTTCTGGACAGCCCGCGCATCGTCGCGGCCCTGTCCCGCTCTGACGTGGATTTTGCCGATCTGCGCCGGAGCGTGACCTCGATCTTCCTCGTCCTGCCGCCGAACCGGCTGGATGCCTATAGCCGCTGGCTGCGGCTGATGGTGTCCCAGGCCCTCCAGGACATCGCACGGGCCGCGGAACGCCCCGGAGAGGCCCACAGCGCCGCTGACGCGCCCACAGGCGCCCTGAACGGCCCCGGGAGCGCCACAGAGGCGCTGGAGGTCCCCGAGGCAGCTCGGGAGGCCGGAGAGCCGCCGGAACGGCGCAGGGACGCCGCGCGGGCGGTCCCGGCCCCTGCCCTCTTCCTGCTGGATGAGTTCGCCGCGCTTGGCCGGCTGGAGGCGGTGGAGCGCGGCATGGGGCTGATGGCCGGCTATGGCATCCAGCTCTGGCCCATTCTTCAGGACCTGAGCCAGCTCCGGGATCTCTACGGCGCCCGCGCCGGCACCTTCCTCGCCAATGCCGCCGTGCAGCAGGTCTTCGGGGTCAACGATCGCGACACCGCGAAATGGCTGAGCGAGAGCATCGGCAAGGAAACCGCCTATGGGCACTCGGAAAGCCACCAGCCGGGCGAACCGGCCTCGCTGACCACGGCGCCCCTCGCCCGCGACCTGCTGACGCCCGACGAGATCATGCAGATGCCGGCCCATCTCCAGCTGCTGCGCGTGCAGGGCCAGCCCGTGATGTTGGCCGAAAAGCTGCGCTACTACGCCGATCCCGAGTTCAGGGATCTCTTCACGCCGCAACCCGCCTGACAGGAGGCCCCGCACCGATGCCCGATCGATATCCCGTCTCCCCTGCCCTTTCCGACGCCGCCCTGCGCGAAACCCTCGATCTCCTGGGCCAGGTCGTGGCCAGCATGTCGGCACGGATCGACCGGCACGGCGAAATGCTCGAGGCCCAGGGCAAGCTCGTTGTGGGGGCGATGGAGGCGCTGGCGGAGACCCGCGAGGCGGCGCAATTGGCCGCGGTCCAGACCGACGCGAAGACCTATGCCGGAAAAATGGTCGACGCGATGGACGAAAACCTCGATCCGATGTTCCGGAAGCTCCGGAACGCCATCGACGGGCTCCATCGCCAACACAACGACACCGCCCATCGGCTACAGCAGCTGGAACGGGCGGAACGCGCGGATCTCGAGCGGTTGCGGCGGGAGCTGCGCGATGCCGCGGCGTGGCGTCAGAAAGTGCCCTACATCTGGGCCGGCGCTGTCGCCCTGGCCCTCGTGCTGACGGTCGCGCTGCCCCGGTTCTTGGCCGGCAACGCTTCCGCCTGCGCTGTCCTCGGAGCCTCCTGGACCACGACAGCCATCGGCACGAACGTCTGCGTGTTCTACGGCCGGTGACGTCCAAACACTGAACTTTCCGCTTCCCTTGTTCTCGGCAACTTCGGCCGCCGCAGGCGGCCAGGAGGCTCTGCCTCCTCTGCCCCGAAGGGGCATTCACCGCCGGGATATTTATGGAACGAAGATGACGTGGTAGCATGATTCCGCGGTACAGGTGGGGACGCCGATGACCGTGAACGGAGATGTCTCCGAACGCCCTTCCCCTGCAAAGGTGAGGGGCGTTTTTTTGTGTGAGACAGGTCCGGAAGTCACAAGCTTCCTCCTGCTGAGAAAGACGATTTCGGAGTTGCGCGGTGCAGCGGTGGGCGAAAGTTATCCACAAGCTGTCTAGGTGTTATGTATGTGTTAGATTCAGTGTTACGCGGCGGATGTTATTGCCTAAGATGCTGTTTTATAAAAATATTTCTGGTCCAGCGGTGGGTGATAACACGATTTTTGGTGGGTAGTAACACGATTTTTGGTGGGTAAAAGCACGAAAACAGAGGGTAGTGGGTAAAAGCACGAAACTGGTTGACTCGGTGTGTGAAAACACGAATTATAAACTATGGTGGGTGAAAACACGAAAGAGCGGTCTCCTCTTCTCCCTGATCGGATGCAGCAGGGCGACTTTTTCGTGTGCGACATCTTCGACGCTGCGCCGAAGGGCGACATGGCGTCAATGGAGCACCCTGTCTTCTCGATCTCTACTAAGCCCGACCGCAACGTGAGGCGCTATGAGAACGGTAAGAACTTCGTGGAGGTCACGCCCTCTGTTAAGGGCTTGGCCACGGTGCATGATCGGGACATCCTGATTTTCTGCATTTCACAGGTGATGGCGGCGATCAATGACGGGCGCGAGTCGGATATCCGTCCTACCCTGCGCTTTAAGGCATATGATCTGCTGACCGCGACCAATCGCGGCACGGACGGGCGAGGCTATGAGCAGCTACGTGCGGCCTTGGAGCGGCTTTCAGGCACACGGATCACGACGAATGTCACAACTGGCAAGGTCGAAGTTCTCGACGGGTTCGGCTTGATTGATCGTTTCCGTATCGTTCGCGAGACGCGCGACGGGCGGATGCAAGACATTGAGGTCACGCTGTCAGAATGGGTCTTCAACGCGATCAACGCCCGTGAAGTCCTGACGCTTCATCGCAACTATTTTCGTCTGCGCAAGCCCCTGGAGCGCCGCTTGTACGAGATTGCCCGCAAGCACTGCGGCCCGCAGTCGGAATGGAAGATCGGGTTTCAGAAGCTCAAGGCGAAGTGCGGCTCCTACTCGACCGATAAGGAGTTTCGCCGGTTGTTGGGAAACATCATCGCTGAAGATAGCGCCCACGCACACATTCCCGACTACAGCATCACAATGGATGGCGAGATTGTGTTGTTCCGAAACCGGAACACGATGGTTCTGGTAAAGTCTTCAGAGCCTTGGAATGGCCGTCTCGATCCAGAAGCGTACCACGATGCGCGCCTCGCCGCGCCGGGATGGGATGTGTACGGCCTTGAACACGAGTGGCGTGGTTGGTTGGGGGACAACGAGATCGAACCCAAGGCTCCCGCGCGCCATTATGTGAAGTTCTGCCAGACCTGGTATGAAAAACGCGGGCGTCCCTAGGATATAACAACCCTATACTCCTACCGTGCTAGGAATTTATGATTTGTCATTGCTAGAAGTGTAGCTTTATGTGATTCTAGGAAAAACAAATCTTGAGGTTAGAGCATGATTATCTCATTGATTTCGCAGAAGGGGGGTGTCGGCAAGAGCGCGCTCGCCCGACTGCTAGCGGTCGAGATCGCAAAGGCCGGATGGGCGGCTAAGATCGCCGATCTCGATCCCGCGCAAGGTACTTCGACCAAATGGAAGGCCCGGCGCGATCAGGCGGGGTTCCAGCCGGACGTAGCGGTCGAAAAGTTCCGCACGGTTGATCGTGCCCTCAAGGAAGCCAATCGCTATGATCTGATGATCCTCGATGGCCCGGCCCATGCCGAGCAGGGCGGGCTTGTAATGGCGCAGGCCAGCGATCTGGTGCTCCTTCCGACCGGCTACAGCTTGGATGACATGGAACCACAAGTCGAAGCAGCATATGAGCTGGAAGAGGCGGGGGTCGATCCTACGCGCGTCCTGTTTGTGTTCTGTCGCGCGAAGGGTTCAGACGCGGAAGACAAGGCCGCGCGTGCGTATCTCAGAAAGGCCCGCGTGACAGTGCTCGATCCGGTGTTCCCCGAATTGGCATCTATTCGGCAAGGTCATGCCGAAGGGCGGGCCGCTTCGGAAGTACCTTTCCCGAAAGTGCAGGAGAAAGCGGTCGAGGTCGCGCAGGAAATTGTCGATCAGCTCATGAAGCGGCGGCGGGAGGCGGCATAATGGCAAAAGGACTACAGATCGCAGAACCGCCACGCCGCCGAAGCGAAGCTACTGAACAAGCGCCGGAGATGCCCAAGGCAGGCAGGGGAGAGAAATTCACCCAAGTTGCTGAGGATGAGAAGGTCCAGTTCAACAAGCGGGTGACGCGCGGCGTTGCCGATGGATACGAGATGCTGGCGATCCGCACGCGAAGAAAGGTGCCGGAGCTTTTGGCCGAAGCCCTAGAGCTGCTGGAGAAGCGCCACGGAAAGGTCTAGCTTCGCAGCATCCTATGATCCTAGTATTTCTACGTAAGGTGTTGTCACACAACTGATCAGGGATCATTCCCAAGGCAATGATCTGTAGAACGCATCAACACGCGAAAAACACTCATCAAAATCTGGTACTGCTTCTATCTCTAAGCCAAGGCTTTCCCACTCCTCCTTAGCTCGCCGAATAATCTCGGGCTGCGAAAGAGACGTTGCGTCCGGTTTGATGTTTCTTGCCGCGCACTTCTCCAAGAGAATCGAGAGTAGGCGCTTCTTTTCTTCACCGTCGAGATCGAACCTACTGAGCAGTGCATCCAGGTCGTAGATGTCTTGGCGTCTGTACCGGTTGCGAACTTCTTGTTGCAGATGCGAGTAATGATTTCATCAAGATATGTCCGCGCATGCTCTTCCCAGGTTGCAAGCACGTGAAGCATGCCGCCACAGCGATCAGGGGCTTCTAGCATGTCCAGAAAGGTCTGCCCAACAGTTCCGACGCGGGCGAACGAACCTCTGATCTGTCTCCATTCGCCAAAATACCTAGTAGATACGGAATTAATGAGACGACCACGTACTCTGCGCGGATGATGCGTGGCATGTAAGGGCTCAATGTAGACGTCCTCGTCAAGAACGACCCCAAAGTCTTCCCGACGCCGCTTTTCCAGCATCCGTTTCGCCTCAGCCGCTGTAGGCAGTGTGAGGAAAAGTGCCTCCGGACGGCGGTCGGTAAGGCCGTATCTTTGCATCGCTGAAAGGTGCGAGATATAGCAGCTCTGATCTGCCACACAGACGATCTCATCCGCAGGGCCATCGGACACCGCCATGATACGCCACATCCTGGGATAGTCGCCGTCCTTTCGGATCACGCCTTCGCTGCGGAGCAAAGCCCGCGTACGCTGAAAAACATCTTGGCTGGGTCGGTTGCCACGGAGATACTTTACGTTGCCGGCCTCGTATATTCTCCATAGGTGCAGGAAGATGTCGTAGCTTCCCATCAATGGCTTAGACGATGACGAAAGCTGCCGCGCTAAGGCTTCGCCAAGGCGCGTCATCCGCTTTCTATCTTGGAATGGAGCTAATCTTTCAGACATATATCACCATAAGCATGTATATAACGTCCTCAGGACGTTATATACATGCTTATGCATGATTATACGATTTGAAGTAACCCCGTCAAGCGCCTTGACAGTGAGAAAGTTATACGCTATCGTCTATAAGACGTCCTTAGGACGTCTTATAGACGATAGCAGGCAGAATTAGCATCGCCTTATCGTTTTGACACTCACACGGAAGATCTGGGCAATCTCACACAAGCGACGGCCTTCCTCGTCCCGCATGCGGCGCACCTCGTCGCGCTGAACGGCTGAGAGGGCAGGGGGGCGGCCTCCGACCCTGCCGCGCTTCTTCGCGGCCTCCAGCCCCTCCTTGGTGCGCTCTGAGATGCGCTCACGCTCGAACTGAGCGATGGAGGCGAAGACATGAAACACCAGACGGCCGGCCGGCGTCGTAGTGTCGATGTCCTCGGCCAGCGACCTGAAGCCGGCGCCGCGCGCGCGGATCGTCTCAACGATCTCCAGAAGGTCTTTAAGAGACCGTGCTAGGCGGTCGTATTTGGTGACGGTCACAACGTCGCCGTCGCGGATCTGGTCCAGCATCTTGTCCAGCTCGGGCCGCTCGCGCTTCGATCCGCTGATCCGGTCGGCGAACAACCTGGCAGCTCCGGCTGCCTTCAGAGCATCGGTCTGGGCATCAAGATTCTGTTCGTCTGTGCTGACGCGGGCATATCCAATTATCATGCGGCGATCTGGACAGAAACGCAGTATTTTGTCCAGATAGAGGCGCCAAAAAAATCGCTACAGGCGATATTGCATCGCCAATTGTGATTTCCTATATCTGATTTGTTGGAACACCGGGGCCTTGGCCTCGGCTCGGAACAACGCCTTCATATCTTGGGTCAGCTTTCTGGCTCGCGGAGGGGTTCGTCCCCTCTACCGCCTACCCCCAGACGGCCGCCGTGTCGCCGGGAGGGGGCGGCCCCCCGGGAAGGCCCCGGGGGGCCGCATGATGGATCAAGGAGAGGTCTCTCCGAACCGACTGTTGGAGAAGGCCCTCGGCGCAATCCCGCGTTCGAGGCCAACAGAAGGAGGACGCAATGTCCTATGAAACCAACGAGACCGATCCGCGCGGGACACGCGCCTCCCCGCAGAAGCCTTCCTTCTGGAAGGTGTGGGGGCCGCGCCTGCTGAAGATAGTCCTCTGGGCTGTCTGGGTGATCGACAAGGCACTTCGCCTGATCGCCTGGGCAATCGGGGGAGCCTCCAGCTAACCGCGCGTCCTGAATGCCTGATGAATGGGAGACAGAAACGCAATGCTTGGTGAAGCCCTTAGACTGATCCGCGTTTTTCATGACCGGAAGCAAGTCGATCTGGCAGAGGAGCTGGGCATCTCTCAATCTCACCTGTCGGATATCGAGCGGGGCGCGAAGACACCCAGCCAGGACCTCGTTGCAAAATATGCGGAGGTGTTCGACCTGCCGGTCAGCTCGATCTGGTTCTTTGATGAACAACTATCCTCCGGCACGACTCCGAAGGCGATTGACCGCGCCCGCGGCGTGATCGCCGACAAGGTTCTCGATTTCCTTCGGATCATCGAACGTCGCCAGGAAAAATCCTGACATGGCCCGCCGTGACAAGAGCTATGCGATCGACCAGTGCGCGCTGTATCGCTGCGGGACCAAGAAGAAGTTACTCCGGCTCCTTCAGACCACTCCGACCAAGCTTGCGGAGCTGAAAGCGGCGGAGTCCCTCTACTTCCGAATGGAAAAAGCCAAGAAGAGCGGTGGCGTGCGGATCGTCTACGCGCCGCGCTACGACCTGAAGCGCATTCAGGCGCGCCTGAGCGAGCTTCTGATGAGGGTGGAAGCTCCTCCTTACCTGATGTCGCCTGTTCGGGGGCGGTCGAACATCGACAACGCTGCGGTCCATCGGGACGCGCCTGCGCATCGTCTCATTGACATTGAAGACTTTTACCCGAGCTGCACGGCTGCCAAAGCGGCCTGGTTCTTTGGAAAAGTCCTGCGCTGCCCGCCTGACGTTGTGGCGATACTGGTCTGGCTGACGACGCGCGAGGGCACCTTGCCCCAAGGCAGCCCGGCAAGTCCGATCCTCGCCTTTCTCTCCTATCGCGACATGTGGGATGAGATCGCGGCAATTGCCGCACGCGACGCTAACCGGCTCACGGTCTACGTCGATGACGTGACCCTTTCCGGTGGGACTGTGCTTGGCCGGACGCTTTGGGACATCAAGCAAACCCTTCAGAAGCACGGCCACCGGACGAAGGCGAGTAAGGAAGAGTCGCGATTGGGAACCCCTGTGGCCGTAACTGGGGTCATCCTGCGAGACGGCGCGCTTCTGCTGCCCAACGTTCAGCACCAAAAACGTCATCAGTTGCGCAAGGCGCTTGAGCAAATGCCTGAAGGGCCGGATCGGCTGAAGGTCGAAGCTGCTGTCGCGGGCCATGATGAGACAGAGCGGCAAATTGCGAAGCGCTCCGGCTAGGACAGCCTTCATCGGCTGGCCAAAAACCTGCCAAAACCGCTGAGGTTTTGCCGGGGGTTTTTGTCCTAGCTAAGCGCTTGATCCTTTGCAGGGCAGGGCGCACGGCCAAAAACGACCGTTTTTGGCCCTCCGTATGAGCCAACGATGTTCTGATTCTAAAATTGACGTTATACTTTCCTACGGACTCAATTATTGCTGTGTTCTCTCCAAATCTTTAATAACATCTTCTGCGTCCCGAGGCTGACAATACATCTCCAGCACCTTATAGTGATTTTCTGGCGCATAGTTGCATACAAAATATCTCACATCTTGCGACAGCTCTTGAATGTTTTCTTTAGCATCTTTGTAGTTCATAACTCCGCCCTGTATGCCGCCCAGTACAGCTAGTATTACCATAAGGGACTTTGATGATATCTCAATTTTCCCATTTTCGAACTTAATTGATCCATAATCTATATCTGCGCTAGCCACTAGCTTAGTAAATCTTATTTCCCCATGTTCTCCAAAATACTTTTGGTGAAGATACCTGGTTAGGTTCTCTCCCAGTGCGTCCATGAAATTCATTGCGGTAAGTCGCGCGGGAAAATCGTCATCCCTACGGGACTCTATTCGCCCAGACCAACTAGCAATAATAATCTTTTCATCTAATCTCGTACGCTCAAGAACTTCAGTGATCATCTCGTTTGCCCGATTCAGTTTGTCGTAGCATAACTACGCCGTCAGAAACGTGGTGTTGCAAGGACTTCTTTTGGAACAGGCTGAGCTGCCGCAGGCGCAGACCCAACACGACCAGCTCGCCTGGGTGGTGCGGGCACATTCAGGTGAGTCCGCATACAGTGGCAAAAACGACCGTTTTGGACATCACTCAGTGAGATCGGTGGTCAGCGCTTTTCCCTACTACGGATCACCTCCAGCACTTGGAAGGCGGCTTTCTGGATATTTATGCTGGTGGGATCGCCAATCGCCTCGAGTTCCTTCATGGCATCTATGTACCATGCATACGAGAGATCGAGAGCAGCCGGGCAGCCCATTTCTCGGGCAATGCTCTGGTGAATAGCTCCGATATTCGCCTTGATCAGACTACGATCACGGCTGTCTTCTGGGACGAGATCATAAGCCCCATAAAAGGCAGACTTCGCACGCAGGAGATTGACCGGCCCCCAAGACTGAGCAAGGGCGAAATAGCTTACGCCGATATTCAGCATGTACCGCCACAGATTGTCTTTGGAAGAATAGTGGACCCCTTTCCAGGCTAACAAGACAGCCACTTCCAGGTGCAGTGCGCTGTCGCTGACGATACCGCGCTCGTACCAGGTAACGAATTCATCAAGAAGCGCTTCAGCCTCACTCCTCCCGCCACGGTTCAGGATTGCCCGCTGCGCGATTGCACCTGATGCGGCTTCCATATCGAGGAGCAGCAGGTGTTGTAGAGCGATCTGGTTTAGGGCTTCGGTTTGCTCTTCCTTGGTGACGGCGTGTTTCAGAAGGTCCTTGGCGTCCGCTAGAGCCTGTCGGAGATCCCCGTGCGAGGTCAGTTGCCTCGGCCTGGCGTCCATGAACTGCTCGACCCTTTGCGTCTCGAATACTCGAATCAAGCCGCGGGCATAATTCATTGCAAGATCGGTATTACGGGGCGCGCGTTCTGTGGCCACCTCTGCTGCGGCTGCGATGAACTGCGGACTCATCTTCGACGGTAGTTCATCCAGTTTCTTCAATATTTCTTTCTGAAGTGCACGAGACGCGTCGGCATGCTCATCCGCCTTCCGGTCCATTTCCCGAAGTCTCTCTTCCATGCGCGCCTGACTCGTCAGGAGGGCGCGAAAGATCTCTGGGAGGGCATGCTTAACGGTGGCTTCATCGGCCATGAGGGCGCAAACCGCAGCGCCGACAACACGCTTAAAATAGCTCGTCGCGGCCGGGGTCCAATCTCGTCTCAGAGGAGAGTTCCGTACTTCTTGCAGCATGTCCTTGACGACTTGATCGGGGTCGACCAAGGCAGTCGCGACGAGACCGGGTGCGCGTAGGGCGTAAGGCACCGCCTGTTCGAAGAGCCTTCTCTCATCCGATAGCCCGTCGGTACGGCCACGGGTTGGTGGCTCACTTGCTTTGGCCGCGTCCGCGATTTTCTTGGAAAGCCGGTTCAGGCTTGTCCGAGAAACGAGACCCGCAACGGTGTCTCGGGAAGATACGAGCTCGGCTACCGCCTCGAGGTCATCGACCAGCAGGTCGCTGGTCACGATGGTACGCAGCGCTATCAGCCCCTTGGCCAGAGCAACAAAGCCTTCCACTCCGGATATCATTGTCGGAGGGTGCAGGAAGAGCAGGGGCTGGACCAGCTATTTCTTACCGCCGCATCGAGGAAGACCCCCTCCTGCTGCCAGACTATTCGGATGCTTTTCGGTGGCTGCGCATTCCGACACATCCGATCGGAATGGCTGACCGGATGCCCCCGGAACCCCCATCGGTGGCAGGGTAGATTGCCGTTGGACGTCGCATTCCTACGAAGCTGTCAGCGTAGCCCTGACCTTTTGTTCAAGGTTTCTGACCGGGACCGTTATCGCCGGCAACAGAACCGGTTGAGTTTTGGTATGTCTTGTGGCGCGAAAAAGCGCCGCTTTGGTACACTCGATAAACTTGGGCCTCTAAAGAGAAAAAACTATCGGGTTATTCTAAATGAAGTCTGAATGATGTTTTTGGTCACAATAAACTACTGGTAAACTATTTTAGTAACAGCATCACCGTTGTTGCATCGGCCAGCGCTTTCAATGCTTAACACTGCTCCTTGATCGATCACGCCAAGAAATTCTTTCACCATACAGGCTACGTTTTTGCTAGGTTGGAACGGCCCGTATAACTTGCCATTACTTTTTTTTAGAAGTTTTGTAATGCAGTAGGTGGTGATTGTCCGGTCTTGGCTTCTCTCGCCTTCTGCCGGCCTAATGCTGTCGACGCTTACATATTCTTCACCATCCGGTATTTCGGCTATCCGGGCTTCAAGATCATTACTCATTTTAAGATCAACCTCCGTGGTTCTGACGCATTTATGCCGTTCTTTGCCGTTATGAACATCGCCTGCGGCCTAGGAAAAGAAACCCGCCCAAGCCCGTCAACAGAAGTGGTAATCCCGCAGGAATAGGGACTGGCGCAACACCATCAAAGCTTACTCTCACGGAGCCACCACTGTTGTTGAAAGATAGCGGCGAGTTCGATACGAAGTTGGCGAAGGAGAAGAAACTAGCATCAACACTTGCCGCCTTGAAAAGGTTAAACGTATCAGTTTCGGAGGGAAGGAAACCATCAATAAAGCTAATCTCTATATCGAACACGTCTGTTGCAAACAAACTGCCGCCAACCAGTATCGAGTCGAACATTGATAGACCTGTTCCACCGATCTCAAATAGAAGCGACCCAGAACTCAGTTCTAGATCACCGGTAAATTCGAGAATACCCGGAGAAAATCCCGGTGACAGAAAGCCGCCTGAAATGACGGTCGTCACTGCGTCAACGGCTCCAGTACCGGTAATGCTGCCACCATTGCCGATCACGACTTCTGGTGCACGAACTGTTCCACCATTCAAGTTTATTTCACCGGTTTGGGCATTCGGTCCCGTAAAGGCGGAGCCAACCTGAATGCCCACCGATGAATCGAATGTCGAATTATCAACACTGAGCAAGCCAGAACCCGAAGTAGTCGTGAGCGTATCAGAGCCAATCTGAACGCGACCAAAAGTTCCGTCTACCTCGAAAGTACTGCCATCGGTCAGGGTGACCGTAGCATTGCTCCCTGCACTTTGGCCAATCTCAAGATTGACTTCGCCGGTGGACACAAAGCCCACGTTTGAGCTTCCATCTCCGGAAAGTGCCGCGACTGAGCCGCTTCCTTCGCCAAGAACAACATCGACGCGTTCTGCTGACATAGAAAGCTCGGAAGCGGTTGTAAGTGAAACGTTCCCGTTACCGCCATCTGTACCTACTCCAAAGAATGCCCTGTCGTTTGGTGTGGTCGAGACTATGTCTGAGTTGACAAGATCAACGTCACCGGTGCCATTACTTTGATCCCCGATGACTATGAAGCTCAGTTCGTCATCTCCAAGGTTGGTCATGTTGATAGACGAATCCGTCATATCAATGACTCCGTTTCCTGCAATTGGAGTATTGCCAGAGACACCTACCAGAATACCAACGCGGCTATAGCCGGTTGCGTTGATGGTGCCATTGTCCATAACCAACGTGCCGTCTGCTTGGTCTTCGCCGAATTGTAAGAAGATATCTTCGTTGTCGTCACCTGCAATCGGACCATCATCAGTCAAATTTATGGTGGCTCCGTCCAACACTTCCAAAGCTCCAGAATTTCCCGCGAACGTGCCTACTTCAAGCTTGGAGCCAGAATTTGTCCCATCCAAATTTACAGTGGTTCCGGCACCGGTAATGGTCACCGTGCCAATGCCGCCGTCACCAACGTCTATTTTCGGTCGCGCGGCTAATTCATCCGGAGAAGTACCACTGGTAATAGTAACGACATCACCACCATCAATCGTAACGGAACCCGTACTTACTCGGCCAGCCTCTATTTTTCCGCCATTTTCGCCGCTTGCTGGAAACACTGCACCGTCACCGACTGTTACGGTTGCGGCTTGCGCGTGGCTTGCGACTAAGATCGCGGCGACAGATGCGCTTGAAGGGAATCGAAGGATAGTAAACCCCCATGACATATCATAGTCCCCCAACTAATTCGCTGTGCAGCATCATAGCTTTCTAGGGGGCGCGTCATCCCCCGTGTGGGGGATGACAGGGCAAATATCGCGCCAATCAGCCCCGCACTGGTGTCGCCGTCGCCATGGCAAGCCGTAGGATGTCAAGTCGCGACCGACAGGAGAGCTTAGCGGCAGCTGCTTTAATCTGGTCCCGCGTTGTGTCCGGTCGCGTGTCGCGCTGCTCGGCGATGGCAACTGTCTCGAAGCCTTGGACGAGAAGGCTGCAGACTTCCAGCTCTGCCTCGGTCAGCACGCCAAGCGCAGCGAGGCCGTTGGCGTTCAAGCGGGCCTTGTCCTCAGGGTCGATAGCCAAAAGCAAAACGGCATTTGCCGGACCAAGGTCACGCTCGCGCGCGGGCGCAGCAAACAGCACGAGTGGCAGCCGTCCGTATCGCCGCGGCAAAGCGAGCGTTAGACGTTCCGGCAGTGTCATTGGGCGTGCGGCCGCGGCAATCAGACCGTGCAGGCTGTCGGTCCCCGAGCGGCCATCGGCCTCTAAGCCGCGGGCCGCTTCCCGAAGCCCGCCACCCCCCGTTAAAATCGTCCGGAAGGCCCGGTTGGCGGTGATGACGCGGCCGTCCGCCGTGCAGAACGCCGCACCGAAATCGAGCCGGTCAAACAGCGACATCAGGCGCTCGTGGCTCTCGACCAAGCCGGTCACGATGCGCGTCGTCTCGAGCGTGCGGGACAGCAACGGGTGAAGGACCGGGGCGAAGGGCGCCATAGGCAACGAGCTTTCATGAGAGACAGCATCGTGCACGGCAACGCAGTCGAGAAACGGACCCACGTCGTTGAGCTTCATTACGGATCGATCCCGCCCACCCGTGACCCCGAGCATCCTGTCCCTCCAGTGGTTACCGATCCCGGCACCGCGCTTTCGGCCATCGGCAAGGTCGTGCTCGCTAATCACCAGTCCAGGAGACTGACATGCGAGCGCTCGGTAGATGGGCAGGTCTTCGTCGCCATCACCCTCCCGTTCCGCCTGCACGATCGCGCGACCTGCCGAACAGCGAAACGCACTTGAACTGAAGACCTGGGGCATCGAGCGCTCTTGAAGATCATAAGCGATAACGAAAAACGCCTTGGCGCCGATCTCGTCCGCTATGCGATCGCAAAGGGAATGCCATGATCCTGGATTGGCGGCCGCTTCGATCGCCAAGATCGCAAAATCGGTGATCGCTTCTGGTGTCAGTTGCTGGCCCATATGCATACACCTGCGTCTGCCCCACGAACACGATCCCCAGTGTTTCGCATGGCTTGTTCCGCGCGCCCTTCACTCTCTGTCTCAGACGGCTTGTATTTAATCTGTTTAAAGCGTCAGAGTTGGCTTTCCTACAGCTCGAACCCGTCATCGAGCCCGATCTCCCGCTTCCTGCTGCGTTCCTTGTCGCGCTCCTTGCTCAGATCCGGCGCCTCCCGCCCTTTCCGCTCCCGCCCCAGCACATCCGCCAGCCGATCCCTCATGCGCTGCTCTGACAGCGCCCGCTCGTTCTCCCGATCCTTGCCGAGGATCCTCTCCAGCCTGTCGCGCAGATCGCCCCCCTCACCATGCTCCCTACCGCCAATGTCCTTCCCAACGGCAGTCCGGAGTGCGGCCAGCCCGGCGCTGACCCGCCCCTCGCCCTGCTCGCGGGCCAGTGCATAGACGTCCCGCGCGATCTCCAGCCGTTCCCGCATCTCGGCGAAGAGCAGACGCGCCTGACGGGCGTCCTGGACCTTCGCCCCGCGCTCCGTCACCGGCACATAGTCCCGCCGCTCGCGCGCGGCCGCAGCCTTCTCCCGCCGCTCGATCGCGTTGGCCGCCGGCCCGAGCTTCACCTCCGGCGCGCGGTCCAGCTCCTCGGCCGCCAGCGCATCGCCCTGCTCCAGCGCCACGGCCCGCTGCGCCTCCAGCGAGCGATGATCGACGCGCTCGGCCACGCCGATCCGCTCCAGTGCCCGGTTCTGCAGCTCGGCGAAGGTGGCCCGCATCGCCTCGATCTCCGCGCCGCCGGTCTGCGCGGCATCGAGGATCCGGGTCTTGGCGCCAAGACCCTCGGCGCCGAGCGCCCGCGTGGTGGTCAGCACATGGGCATGGTGGTTGCGCTGGTCGCCCTCGCGATGGGGTGCATGGATCGCCACGTCGGCCGCCACCCCGTAGCGCTCGACCAGGCCCCGGGCGAAGTCGCGCGCGATCGCCGCGCGCTCCGCGTCGGAGATCTCCGCCGGCAGGGCCAGCTCCCATTCGCGGGCGGTGACGGAATTGCGCCGGGTCTCCCGCGCCTCGGCGGCGTTCCACAGCGCGGCCCGGTCCGTGGCCCAGGCCGGCGCATCCTCCGGCGCGACGATGAACGCCTCCGCGACGCCGCGTTTTGCGGAATAGTCATGCACGCGGCCCTCGCGCTCGCAGGCGATGACGGAACCGGAGCGATAGGCCGCCGCCGCCGTCGCCGAGCGGCCGGCCGAGCGCTTCACGGTCTTTACCGAGAGGTGGTAGCTGGCCATGCCGCGCCCTCCTCCGGTGAGGAGCGTCGGCGCCCCCCTGCGATCTCGCTGCCCGCCACAAAGCGCGGCAGAGGACGACAGGGGACGCCCGTCTTTTCCGATCCCTGCCGCCCCCCGGAAGGCTGGGCAGGGATCGGAAAAGACAGCCCGGCCGAGACGGTCAGCCAGACCGTCGAGCACCGGGCTCTCCTGTGCCACGCCCCCGCCTGCCCTGCCCCATGAATGGCGGCAGGCGGGCACGCGGCACAGGCGGCGCGCAGCTTGCGTGCCTGGCGTGGATCGGGGTCGCAGCGGCCCCACGAGATCCACGGCATCCGGCGCGCTGACCCTGACGCCAGACCGCCCGCAGAGGGCCGGTCGAGGCGGAAGGGGCTCTGCGCGCCGGCGGGCGATCCAACCGCCGAGGTTGGCTTGGGATGGTTTGGGAGGGGCGGCGCGCCCTTCCATCTCGATGCGCGCCGCATCGACGGGGTTCGCCATCGGCCGGGGCTTTGCCCCGGGGAGATCGCACGCAAATCTCGGAACCGCAGGTGGAGAGTTTGCATAAGTGCGCCCTTGTCCTTTACAGGCCTACGGGTACGCGCTACCGGTTGTGCTGGCAAGACCCGTTTCAACTTGGCTCATTTTATCACGGAGATCATTCCATGGCGGAGACCGAACTCGAACGCGCCGAGAAGCGCTATGCCCAGGCCAAGGCAAGATTGCAGGCGCTGAAGAACCGGGAAGCCGCAAAACAGCGCAAGCTCGATACCCGCCGGAAGGTGATCCTCGGCGGCGCCCTGATCGATCTCGCGGGGCGCGACGATGCCGCCGCACTGATGCTCGACCGGCTGATCCGCAACCTGCCCCGCGAGCAGGACCGGAAAGCCTTCGAGGGCTGGAGCGCGGAAGGCGATGCGACAGGGACGGGTGAGGGGGATGTTGGGAGACCGGGCTCCCCTGCCCCGGCTGTCGGGGATGCGGACACGGGTGCGGGCGGATGATTTGGGTCGGTCGGCTGTTCAGGTTTCTCGCCGGGATGGCTGCGATGGCGATCACGATCCCCTGGCTGCTCTTCCAGCTGGCGGTCCTGCTGCTCCTCGCCTCGGGCGCGGCGATCGTTACCTTCATGCTGATCCGGGCCCTGATCCTTGGGGAAGCGGTGGTGACCGATCCAACCTCCGTGGCAGGCCGGCTGGGATTTCTTGTCGTGCAGCTGGCGTTCTGGGCGCTGGCGGTGCGTTTCTGGGCCTATCTCCACGGCTTCGATCACCTCTTCGCCCGGCGCGGCAACAGCCACGGCTCCGCCCGCTTCAGCTCG
>NZOF01000160.1 GCA_002695185.1 Erythrobacter sp. | reverse complement strand
TGTCGCGGGCGGCTTTGGCCAGGGTGCAGGCGAAGCTGCCGATACGGTGAGCAAGTACCTCATCGAACGCGCCGAACAATACCAACCCGTCGTCGAGATGCCGACCGGCATCGAGGTCGAGATCGTCTTTCTCGACGGCGTTCACGTCAGGAGCAATACGAAATGAAGTACTCGGAATTTCAGCCGGGCCTGAAGGCGCGCGCCGCGACTGCCGTCGTCGCCCTCAGCACTGCCTTTACCGTGATCAGCCTCGGCCTTGCCGCGGTCACTGCGCAGCCCGCGCGGGCCGAGGATATGGTGAGCGATGTGCGTGCAGCGCTCATGGCGCGCCTGCCCAAGACCCCGATCACCGGCCTGTCCTGCGAGGGCTTCGGCGGGCTGTGCGAAGTGGTATCCGGCAACACGCTGTTCTACGTCGATGAGACCGCCCGATATCTCGTGGTCGGCCGCCTCTATGACATGGAGACGCGCCGCGATGTCACGGCGGCGCGGCTGCTCGAGCTCAACCCGGATCTCCTGGCGGCAGGAGCCGCACGGGCGGACGCCGAAGATGCCCGGCACCTGACTGGGCGCGAAGCCGGGCCACCTGCGCCGACAGCAACCAAGGTCAACCTCGCGCGGCTGCCTGCCGATGGCGCGATCCATTGGGGACCGGCGAGTGCGCCCAAGGTCGTGGTCTTTTCGGATTTCCAGTGCGGCTACTGCCAGCGCCTGACCGGGGAGCTGGTGAAGGCGGGTGTCCGGGTTGAGGAACGGCCGATTTCGATCTTCGGGGCAAAGAGCCGCGAGATCTCCGAAGCTGTGCTGTGCGCTGCCGATCCGGTCGCGGCCCTCCACCAGGCCTACGCTGGCGAAGCCGTGCCTCAGCGCAAGGGCTGCAAGGCCAAGGGTCTCGATGCCAATGAAGCGTTTGCCCGGGCGCAGGGCTTCTCGGGCACACCTGTCATGGTGCGCGCCAGCGATGGCGCCGTGCTGCAGGGTTATCGCCCGGCTGCTGAAATCCGCAAATTCCTTGGTCTCGCTTCGAACAAGGGAGGCCGCTGATGCGCAGCTCCAGCTATCTCCGGCGCCCGGCAGTACTGCTTGGCCTGCTGCTGGCGACCAGCGGCTGCGCGGTGCTCGGCGGCAACGTCAAAGGCAACTTCTCGTGCCGGGCACCGGCCGGAGACTGCGCGCCGACTTCGGTCATCGATGGGCGGGCAACCGCGACCGCCGGTGAAAAGGCCGACGATCTCCCAGCGCAGCGTCCGGTCGCCGCGCCTTCGACCTCGGGCAGCCTCAAGGTTGTGCTTGCCGCCTACCGCGATGCGCAGGGCCGCAGCCATGCGGCGCGGGTGGTCGAAGTGCCGCTGCCCGAGCCGGCAGGCGGGCAATTCCAGGATCCAGCAAGCCGCCGTGAAGTCGTGCGGGCACTTGCCCGGGCCGTTGCGGCGGCGCGCGAGCCTCAGGGCATAGCGCCGCCGCCCGTCGCTGACGCCCCCGACACCATCAACTCCGCCTTGCCGGACGTGCTGACTGCCCCCTTGCAGCACGCGCCGGCCGGGGGACCCGGGACTGCCTCCCTCCCGCCCCGGGTCCCCCACCCGATCGCAGGACAAGGGGAGCCTGCTCCCCAGGAAGGAAACGCGCCGTGAGCCTCTCCCTTACCAAAGCCCGCGATGCCCTGATGGGCGCGCTGTTTGCCGATACAGCCTCAGCCGAGAAGCCGCGGGCGCGCTTCGGTCTCGACATGCTGTCCGACTGGCTGCCTTACCGGGTCTTCGACGAGAGCGCCGGGCTCTACCGCAATGCGCGCTCGAAGGGTTTCATCCTCGAGGTAACGCCCTTGATCGGCGCCGATGAGCGCACCGGCGAAATCCTGGGGCAGTTCTTCTCCGAAGGACTGCCCCAGGGGGCCTGCCTGCAGGTGCTCAATTTCGCGAGCCCACGCATTGGGCAGATCGTTTCGCCGTGGTTCGCACCGCGCTATGAGCAGGGCGGAATCTACGAGGCGATCGCGCGGGAGCGCCTGGCCCGCTTCTACGATCTTGTCTGGGAAAGCGGCTCGGCCTTCGCCCCTTTCCATGTGCGTAGCAGCCGCCTCATCGTCTCGCTCGGTGTCCCGGAGAACACGAATGTCACGGATGCCGAGCTTGCCGAATGCCGCGAGTCTCTGCTGGGTCTCATCCATTCGCTCGGGCTCGATGCGCATCCGCTGCGCCCTTCGGCGCTGATCGGTCTTGTTGACGAGCTGACCTCGCCGACCACGGCGCGCGAGCCTGAGCGCCAGACCTGGAATCCGCTCGAGCAGATCGATGTCCAGGCGATCCGCTCCGACATCGAGCTCGAGGTCGAGGACGACCGCATGGTGCTGAGGACCGAGCGGTTCCGCGAGCTGGGCCGCGACAGCGCCGGGAACCCGGATGTCGGGGTGTGTCTCCCCGATACGTTCGATGTTCGCCACTTTGCCGTGCGCTCATTTCCCGAGCGCTGGGCGCCGTGGGAGTGCGCGCGGCTGATCGGTGACATGTTTGCCGACAAGCTGCGGTTTCCTTGTCCGACGGCCACGATGCTGTGCCTCGTCTATCCCGACCAGGAGGTCGCTTCGGCCCGCGCTGGCTACAAGTTCATGCGCACGACAAGCCTGTCCCAGACGAAGAGCGCGCGCTTCCTCCCCAAGCTTGCCGACCAGTCGGCCGAGTGGCGGCACGTCCAGAACGAGCTCCAGGCCGGCAAGAAGCTGGTGAAGCTGTTCTACGGGCTGACCAGCTATTCTCCGCTGGGGTCGGGCGATGCCCATGAGCGCGTGATCAAGGCGATCTTCAAGGCGGCAGGCTGGGACCTCACCGATGAGCGCTTCCTGCAGCTCCAGGGTCTGGTCGCCGCGTTCCCCTTGAGCCTCGCCGATGGGCTGGCGGACGACATGCTGCGCCTGAAGCGCATGCGCACCATGCTCTCGACCACTGCGGCTAATATCGCGCCGATGCAGGGCGAGTACCTGGGCCGCACGGTTCCGCATCTCCTGCTTGTCGGCCGGCGGGGCCAGCCTTTCTGGTGGTCGCCGTTCGAGAACGGGGCTGGCAACCACAACATCGCGATTTGCGGCAAGTCCGGGTCGGGCAAGTCGGTCCTGCTCCAGGAGCTNTGTGCGGCCCTGCGCGGTGCNGGCGCNAANGTCGTNGTGATCGACGATGGCCGCTCGTTCGAGCACTCGGTCAAGCTGCAGGGCGGNCGCTTCGTCGAGTTCACGCTCGCNGCNGGCTTCTCGCTCAATCCCTTCTCGATGGTCGACGATGCGCGGGCTCAGGCCGACGAGGATTATCGTCTCGACTGCTTTGCCATGATCAAGGCGATCATCGGGCAAATGGCCCGCCATGACGACAAGCCCAGCGACACCGAGCGGGGGCTGATCGACCGGGCGGTCACCACCGTCTGGGACACGCTCGGCAGCGGCGGCAGCATCGACGATATCGCGGCTGCTCTCGAACAGGGCGGCGGCGAGCTCGGCGTCAATCTTGCGACCGCGATTGCGCCCTATTGCCGGGGCGGCAGCTATGGCGGGTTCTTCTCAGGCCAGGCCAGCTTCGCGCTCGATGACGATTTCACCGTGTTCGAGATGAGCGATCTTGCGAGCCGCGAGGAGCTCAGAAGCGTCGTTCTTTCGGCAATCATGTTCATGACCGGCCAGGCCATGACGCGNACCTCGCGAGCGACCCGCAAGCTGNTGCTGATCGATGAGGCCTGGTCGATGNTGAAGGGCGGCTCGATGGGCGAGTTCGTCGAGACCTATGCCCGCACCGCGCGCAAATATGGAGGCGCGCTCGCGACCGCGACCCAGTCCCTGAACGACTATTACAAGTCGGACGGCGCGCGTGCCGCGCTTGAGAACAGCGACTGGATGCTGATCCTGCAGCAGAAGGCCGAGACGATCGCCGATTTCCGGCAGAGCGCCCGGCTCGATATGGACGACCGGACCGAGACGCTGATCCGTTCGCTGAAGCGCTCGGGCGCGGAATACTCCGAGATCTTCATCAAGGGGCCGGAGACCGAAGCGATCGGCCGGCTCGTGCTCGATCCGCTCTCGGCGACGATCTTCTCGTCCGATCCCAATACCTATGCGGCAATCCAGGCGCTTGAAGCCCGGGGCATGCCCCTCGCCGAGGCGATCCGCAAGGTTGCCGGCCTGGCACCGGGAGAGCGCTGATGGCCTTCCATCAAACCCCATTCGATCACATCGCGTTATGGTCGCCTCCGCTGCGGTTCATTCCGTTCCTGCAGGGCACCTGCCTCGTGCTNATCGAGGTGTCGCGTTTTGCTGCCTCGAGCCTGCTCATCGTCCTGGGCCTCCCGCTGTTTGCGTTCCTGTTCCTCGCGGGCTGGGACATGGGTCTCCTGTTCGCCCAGCTCGGCAACCTTGCCGATCATTACCGCGACGCAGACNCGATCCGCCGGATGGCTTTCNCCCAGGACCTGCAGGGCGCCTTCATCGCTGCCGTGCTCGGCGTGGTGCTGGTGCGCACGCCCAGGTTCCTGAAGCGCCTCGAAACAGCCCTCGNNCCGGCCNNNNCCAAGGAGANNGTCAATGGCTGACGNTCGCCNATTACAATCNTTTANTCGCACNCTTGCGCTGCGACTTGGCGGGGTTCTGCTCACGGTCTNCNTTCTGCTGTGGGGCGCNTGGGTNAGCCGCGAAGTNGCGCGGCCGCGCGAACAGATCGTCACGGTGCGCTTGGCGGAGACGATCGCCCGGTNCGTCGATAGCGAAGCGCGNGCGGCCCGCGACCCTGAAGTGGGCCAGGCCCGCACGCTCGCCTATCTCAAGGCAGCCGAGGCNGCGGTTAAGGACATGGGCAAGAATGGCCGCGTGGTGCTGGTTGCCGAGGCGNTCCTTGCCGGTGACGTGCCTGACGCGACCGCTGAGCTTGAGCAGCGCATTGCCGCGCGGCTCGGCCGGGAGCGGCAGCCATGACCCGCATCGCCCGCCTGCTGCGCGGAGCCCGGCGCCCGCTGCTTCTGACCGGGATCGTTGCCTTGCCATTCGCCTGGGCGCCGCTTGCCGCCTTCAGCGAGGATCACGCCTTCCTGATCAATTCCAGCCCGAGCCTGCCGAACTGGGCGTTCTGGCTCGACAAGTCGGCGCCGATTGCACGCGGCAGCCTGATCTTTTTCGAGCCGCCGGGCTCGCCGCTGCTTGATAGGCATTTCGGCAAGGGGCCGCATCTCTTCGGCAAGCGCGTCCTCGGTCTGCCGGGCGATGTCGTCAGCCACGAGGGCGACCAAGTCCTGGTGAATGGCCGACTGGTCGGCACCCGCCTTGAACAGACTCGCCTCGGGCTCAAGCTCAGCCCGGGCCCGGAAGGGGTGATCCCGCGCGGCTGCTACTATGTCGGAAGCGACCATCCGCGCGGATTCGACAGTCGCTATGCCGAGGTGGGCTTTGCCTGCCGTGGGCAAATTCTCGGCAGCGGGAGGGCGGTCCTGTGAAGCGCGCCCTGCTTGTGACCGTCGCTCTTTTCATCGCCGTTCCAGCCAAAGCGCGGGACTATGGCCAGCAAGGTGCGGTGTTCCCGGTGATCGAGCGCGATCTTCTGGAACAGATCCACACGCGGCTCACCGCGATGGAAAAGTCAGGCGAGACCGAGCGCCTCAACCAGGAGCTGAAGCGGCGTACGGCGGCGCGCGTCAACCGGCCCGAACCGGTGGTAGGTCTCGTCCGGGCGAACGCGGCTCGGCGCTGGAGCTTTGATCCGACGATCACGCTTGAGACGGATATCCGGGGCGCCAAGGGCGAGCTCATCCATGCGCGCGGCACCCGGGTGAACCCACTCGACAGCGTGCCGCTGCGCAGCGAGCTCCTGTTCTTCGACGGCGACGATCCTGACCAACTCGCCTGGGCGCTCAGGGCATCGCCGGGGGCCAAGCTCATTCTGACCAAGGGGGCTCCGCTGGAGCTGATGAAGGCGCGCCAGCGGCGCTTCTACTTCGACCAGGGCGGCAAGCTGATCGCGCATTTCGGGATCAGGGCGCTGCCGGCCCGCGTGCGCCAGGATGGCCGGGTGCTCGAGGTGAGCGAGGTCGTCCTGCCTTCCCGACAAGGAGCCCGCCCATGAAATCGCTTCGCCAAATGGCTGCGACCCTGCTCGCCGGCCTGGGGCTGGTGCTGGCCAGCCCGGCCAGCGCTGATGCAGGTCCTGGCCGCTGCACCGGCAGCTTCGTCAACCCGATCACGGATATCTGTTGGTCGTGCCTGTTTCCCATCTCGGTCGGCGGGCTCAAGATCTGGCCTTCGAACCGGCCTGACCCGGACAACCCCGATCTGCCGCTATGCCTGTGCGGCCTGAGGCCCGGGATTGCCATGGGCTTCTGGGAGCCGGTCCGGCTTGCCGACGTCAGCATGAAGCCGTGGTGTTTCGTCAATCTGGGCGGGATGAAGCTCGATCCTGGATTCGACATAGGCTTCCGCTCGATCAAGGGGCCCTCGGCCGTGGGCGGGGCGAGCCAGAACTACTCGAGCTGGCACGTTCATTGGTACGCTTACCCCTTGATCTACTGGATGGAGATCATCGCCGATTTCCTGTGCCTTGAGTCCGGCTCGATCGATATCCTCTACATTTCCGAGATCGATCCGCTCTGGCAGGACAGCGAGCTCACCGCGATCATCAACCCCGAGGCGGTGCTCTTTGCGAACCCGCTGGCGCTGGCCGCCTGCGCTGCCGACTGCGTCTCATCCACGGTCAACCTGCCGGTCGACGAGATGTTCTGGTGCGCTGGCTGCCAGGGCTCGATGTACCCGATGAACGGCAACGTTTCGGCGTCGATCGGCCATGTCCAGGCTTCGCGGCTCGTGCTCTCGCGCTTTGCCTACAAGCTNCACCGCGANCTCGTCGCCTGGGGCACGATGGGCGGCAAAGGGCTTTGCGGCAAGTACCTGATGCCGGTGATGCGCAAGCAGCAATACCGGTTCCAGGCCACCAACCCGAACCCGGCGACCAAGGGGCGCTACGCGTGCCCGCCGATTGGNGCCGCCACCACCTTTCAATCAGCTGGACAGGTCATCCCCGCGATCGGTGAGGACATGGGATACCTCGTCTGGCGCAAGCGGAACTGCTGCGCGCTATGAACCGGAAACTTCTCCTGATCCCGCTCACTGCGGGTGCTTGTCTCGCAGGACTGGCGCTAGCCCAGAGCGCGCCCGAAGGCATCGACCTCGGGGCCATCCGTGCCCGCTCGGCCGAGCACACCAAGGATGCCGAGGCGCTGGCCACCACCGTCCGCACCCGGGCGGAGGCCGTGCATGATGAGGCACTGCAAAGCCAGACTGGCGCGCAAGCTGCGGCCACGCGTGTTGCCCAGACTATCCCGGCAACGGCCAACGGCGCAGAGGTCTTCGACTTCGATGCTATGGTGCGCGAGCGCGCCGAGGCTGAAAAGGCGCCGCTCTCCCAAGGCCCGCGCTTCATTGCCTTTGCCAGTCTGTCGATGCCGCCCGAGGCGCTCAAAGCTTTGGTTCGCGACATGGGACGCGCGGGCGGCGTCACTGTGGTCCGCGGCTTCCCGGCCGGCGACTCTGCAAAGTTCAAGGCAACGCTGACGGCGATCTGGCAGGGCGACGATGCGCCCCAGGCGCTCGGGATCGATCCTCGCCTGTTCCGGGCTTTCGGTATCGAGGCCGCTCCCAGCTTCGTGATGGTCGGCAGCGACTTTGCGCCGTGTGATGGCTTTGACTGCCGCGATGCTCCGCCGCCGCATGACCGGCTCACCGGCAATGTGACGGTGAGTCAGGTCCTCGAAACTTTCAGCGAGGGCAACGGGCCCGGCGCCGCGCTGGCCCGGTTGCACCTTGCCCGCCTCGAACAGGAGCAGCGCCCATGACATGGCTTCGCGCGGTACTTGGCGCCCTGTTGCTTCTGGCAGGAACGGCCCAGGTGGCCTCGGCTCAGACGACTGCCGATGCAAAGGCTGACGGCAAAGCGTTCGGCGGCAGCGTGATCGATCGCGCCAAGGGCGCCGCGACCACGGCGCCGGATGCTTCGCGCGTTCCCGGATTCAATCCGGCTGCCACCCAGAGCCTTGAGGACCTTGCCGATCATCCCGATCGCATCGAGGGCGCCGCGCGCAGCGCTGCGACCGGCAACACGGCAATCCGGACGATCGAGGACAGCATGGACAACCGTGCCCGGTTCTCGCCCCAGGAGATCAAGAGCATTCTCGCCCGCTCGGGCGAGATCAGCGAGACCCCGCTCGATTACACGAGCGGCATGTCGGTCTCGGGCTCAACGGGCAATTGCGTCCCGCTTCCGCCCGGAACTGGCTCGGTTGGCACCTACATGGCGACCTGCAACACCGGCTACACGGCCGAGCAGAGGACGGCGACGTGCCAGGTGCCTCTCGAGGTGCGGGCCACGCCGCGCCAAGTCTATGGCTACTACTGCGTTGCGGGAAGCGGGGTCGATCCGACCGGGATTTACGCCTGCAACCACTATCCGGCGCCGCAGTGCACGGTCACTCAATCGTGGCCGATCAACCTGTGCGATCCCTATTTCGGGATCTACTGGGGCTGCAGCTCCGGCGACCTGCGCGTCGACCTGGTGAGCTGCAGCGCACCGGTCGAAGGGGCAACGCCTTACACGACCACCACCGAAACCGTGGTGACTGCAGAGCGAAACGAGAGCCAGTGCGCCTCGCTCGCTGGCGATGCCAACTGCACGCGCGATACCGAAGTCTGCACCGACAGCGCCCCCGTCACCCGGATCGTCGATGGTGTCCAGGTCACGCAGCCGTGCTGGGGCTGGCAGCAGAGTTATACCTGCTCGGCCAAAATGCCCGGCAATGACTGCGGCGAACTGGACGCAAACGGTAGCTGCCGCTTCGTGCGCGAGGATTGTCTGACCGGCGACAGCCCCTGCTCGACGGCTGAGCGGGTCTATGAGTGCCCGGTGCCTCCCGGCGAGAACGCGGGCCAGCAGTATGTCTGCGACGGCGACGTCTACTGCATCGACGGGTCGTGCGAGACGATCACCCGCGAGGCCAACGACGAATTCAAGGATGCGGTCGTTGCTTTGAACGCGATGGACCAGGCGCGGCGCGAGTTCGACGCTGCAACCATGACCCTGTTCAAGGGTGAGCGCGAGACGTGCTCGTCCAAGGTCTTCGGGGTGCTCAACTGCTGCAAGGGCAAAGGCTTCCCGCTGATCCCCGGCATCCAGTTCCTAGTCATGCTGGGCTGCAGCCGGGAGGAGGTCCTGCTCCATGAGCGCGACGCGCAAGGGCTTTGCGCCTATGTCGGGACCTATTGCTCCTCAAGCTTCCTCGGCGTCTGCCTGACCAAGAAGAAGGTCTACTGCTGCTTTGAGTCCAAGCTGACCCGCATCCTGCAGGAACAGGGCCGCGCGCAGCTTCCCAAGCCCTGGGGCAAGCCCAAGACCGAGCAGTGCCTCGGCTTCACCCTCGACGAGTTCGCCCGCCTCGATCTCAGCCGCATGGATTTCTCTGAGGTCTATGCCGAGTTCACCGATGCGGCGCGGCTCCCCGACGAGCTCCAGNCCTCCGAGCTCATCCAGCAGAAAATCCGCGACTATTACGAAAGGAGCAGCCAATGAGCGCCCGTCGCACCCGCATGGCCATCATGCTGGCCGCCATGCTTGGTCAGGCAGTCTCGAGCGCCGCCCAGGACGCGGCCACGCTCCCCGGCGCTGCCGCGACCGAGGCCGGTGACGCCTTCTACTGCGGCGAGCGGCGGCTCGGCTACTGGTTCTACTGCGTGCGGCCGAAACCCGCGCCGCCGCAGACCACCGAGCCGAAGTCTCAGGCACCGACCGCCACGGCCGCGCTCGATGCGATCACTGCGACGCTGCGCGAGCTCAAGGCGCGAGCGATCATCGAGCCCACACCTGAGAACGTGACTGCCTATATCCGCTTCCAGCGCGAGCAGCTCGACCGCGCCTCGCTGTTCTCCGATGTCTGGCAGCGGGCGATCTGGCAGGATCCGGGGCTCGACTACACGCTCGAGCGCCCGGTTGGAGCGGTCGCCAAGCGGCAATGGCAGGATGCCCGGACCGCCGAGCGCGATAGCGTGATGGCTCATCTCGGCGATCGCTACGGGCTGTTCTACTTCTTCGCCCAGACCTGCGGGGCCTGCGAGGTGATGAGCCCGATCGTCAAGGCGGTCGCCGATCGCTGGCAGCTCACGGTAAGAGCGATCTCGACCGATGGCGGCCCTTCGCGTCATTTCCCGAACTACACGGTCGAGAATGGGCAGCGGCCGCGCATGGGCCTTGAGCCCAAGATCACGCCGGCGCTGGTTCTGTGGGACAGCGAAGCCAAGCGCGCGATCCCCATCGGATATGGCGTCCTGTCAGCCGACGAACTGCAGGACCGCATCTTTCTCCTGACCTCCAAGGAAGCCGGCCATGATTTCTAAGCTGCGCACGGCGGCGCTTGCTCTTGCCGCCACGAGCCTCGTTGTAACTCCGCTCCATGCCAATGTCGGCGACAGCATGGACCGCTTCATGGACGACATGGGCGGCGCCGCGAACGTCACGGGTCCGAGCGCCTTCCAGGGCCAATCGGCGGGCTACTACAGCCTTGGCAATGTGTGGACGCGCTTTCCGCAGAAGACGACCAACATTGCCAATCTCCAGCTACCTCGGGCGCGGGCGGGTTGCGGCGGCATTGACATCTTCGCTGGCAGCTTCAGCTTCATTAACGCGAGCGAGATCGTCGCACTGCTCAAAGCGGTCGCGAACAATGCCGTGGGCTTTGCCTTCAGCCTGGCGATCGACACGGTGTGCCCCGAGTGCTCGAAGATCATGCAGGAGTTTGCGCAGAAGGCGCAGCTCATGAACAATCTATCGATCAACAGCTGCGAGATGGCCCAAGGCCTGGTCGGCGGGATCTGGCCCAAGGGAGACCTTGCCGACAAGGCGATCTGCGAGGCCATCGGCAACAGCGAGGGCATATTCACCGATTACGCGGCGGCCAAGCATGGCTGCGGCACGCGCGGTCAGCGCAGCTCAACCAACTCCGGGGCGGGCGCAAACTATGCCGACGTGAACCCGGCGGTGGCGCGCAACTACACCTGGCACGTCCTCAAGAAGTCCGCCTTCTTCTCGCCCAATGGCACCTTCGACCGGGATCTTGCCGAATATGCGATGACGCTGATCGGCACGGTGATCTACGTGCCGCCCAAGGACGAAGAGCCGGGTAAGTTCGTGCCCTTTGCCGGCGATGCCTCCTCGACGCTGGTGACTGCGCTGCTCGATGGCACGCAGGGCCAGACGGTCCGGGTCTTTGCCTGCGACGAGCCGGACCAGTGCCTCAATCCGGCGTTCCGGGACATGAGCCTCAGTTCCGCCAAAGCCATCCGGCCAAGGGTCGCGGCGCTTATCGGCAGTATGGTGGCCGCCATTCGCTCGGATACGGCGATTGGCGATGCCGAAAAGGAGCTGCTCCAGGTCGCCTCGGTCCCGCTCTACAAGATCCTGACGGTCCAGGCCGCCTATGGCCGGGGCATGGCGACCGATGACCGCGACACGCTCGCCGAGATCACCAGCATCGATCTGCTCTATGCGGTACTCGACCGGATCGTGTCGGAGGCAGGCCGTTCGATGGCGAGCTTCATTGCCGCTGATGAGGCCAAGCTCGCGATCTGGCGTGCCCAGGTTGCGGAGGTTCGGTCCAGCCTCGCGCAGCGCCAGGCGACGGGCCAAGCCAAGGTCTCGGCCATCATGCAGATCATCGAGAAGACAGCGATGATCGAGAACATGCTGGCGGCTTCGATGTCACCCTCGATGGCCGCATCGCTCGACTGGTCGCGTGCGCTCCAGTCCCGTTCCATCGTCCCTTAAAGGCGAGACAATCCATGATCGAGATCTTCACGGTCGGCGGCGGCGAATACATCGTCAATGTCCTGAATGCCGTCGCCAGCTGGACGGGCGCGGGTGGTTACAAGAGCCTGATCCAGGTGACGATGGTCATGGGCCTGGCGCTGGCAGTCATCGTGCTCGCCTTCAACCAGGACTGGCGGGCCTGGCTCAACTGGTTCCTTGGCGCGACGCTCATCTACATGTGCCTGATGGTGCCGCGCATGGACGTCCATGTGACGGACCGGGTGAACCCGAGCCTTGCGCCAGCGAACGTTGCGAACGTGCCATTGGGTCTTGCGCTCATGGCCAGTTTCACGAGCCAGGTCGGCGACTATCTCACGCGATCGGCCGAGCTGGTCTTCGGCCTGCCTGACGACCTCAACTACTCGAAGAACGGCATGATCTACGGCGCGCGACTGATGGAAGCGACGCGTTCCTTGCGCATCTCGGACCCCGAGTTTGCCGCCAATCTCGACGAACACATCCGGCAATGCGTGTTCTATGATCTACTGCTCGGCCGCTATTCGATGAAGCAGCTGGCTGAGAGCGACGATATCTGGACGACAATCGCACCGGGCAGCGCAGCGCGGGCGCAGAAGTTCGTCACCCGGCAGGCCGATGACAGCGTCACGGCGTCGATCGTCACCTGCCGTGATGCCTATACCAGTCTTTCGAACCAGTGGGCGGGGCTTGTCGATAGCATGGCGCTCAGCGCCGGTCGGCAGCTCTATCCGCGCCAGACGGCAGCACTTGCCAAGACCAAGCTGCTTGCTGACCTGCCAGTGGCCTACCAGTATCTTTCGGGGGTCTCGAAGAACGCGAGCGACATCTTCCGCCAGGTCCTGACGATCAATGCCATGAACCATGCCATGCACGGGTTTGCGGGCGCCAGTGGCACCTCGAGCGTCGATGTCTTCGCCCAGACCCGCGCCGACATCCAGACCGAGCGGACCTACGCCTCGATCGCGGAGAACGCGATGAAGTGGGTCCCGATCCTCAATGTCGTGCTGACGGTCGTGTTCTACGCGATGTTCCCGGTGATCTTTCCGCTGTTTCTCATGCCCAAGACCGGGCCGCTTGCGCTGCGCGGCTATGTCACCGGATTCTTCTACCTGGCGGCCTGGGGACCGCTCTTCGTGATCCTGCACATGATCCTGATGTTCAAGGGTGCGAGTGATGTCGCGGCTGCGGGCGGCGGCACCGGGCTATCGCTCGCGACCTTTGCGGGCATGGCCGATGTGAACCGCGATATCGGCCTCCTTGCTGGCTATCTCGTCGCATCGGTCCCGTTCCTCGCCGGCGGCATCGCCAAGGGCGCGCTGGCGATCTCTGGCCAGGCGACCTCTTACCTCAACCCGTCACAGAATGCGGCAGAGGAAGCGGCGCGCGAGGCCAGCACGGGCAACGTTTCGCTCGGCAACAGCAACCTCGACAATTCGACGGTGTTCTCGCGCCAGTTTGCGCAAGGGGCGCTCAATCCGAGCATTTCCTATGGTGCAGCACAGACGCGCGGGTTCAGCGATGTGGGCACCCAGACGACCAGCTTCAGTGGGGCGGAATTCGCGACGGTGCCGAATTCGCAGTACCCGTTCACGCCCACGCTTGGGCAGGATTTCACGAGCAGGCTGTCGACCATGGCGAGCCAGAGCCGGGGCCAGAGCGAGACTTATTCGAACCTTGCCCAGCAATCGACCAGCTCGGCCGTCACCCGCTTCAACGAGATCCGCAATGCCTACAGCCAGGGCCGCTCTTCAGAGACGGTGAGTGGCACCGGCAGCAACGACAGCATCGGCACAGCCTTCAGCGAGGTCGACAACGCCTCCACCACCCTGCAGCGCCAGTTCGGCCTGTCGCGCCGGGCCGCCGACGACATTACCGTTTCGTGGTTCTTGAACGGCGAAGGTTCGCTTAGTTTGGGAGGAGACAAGGGAGTAGGCAGCGCCTCGATTGGTGCCAAAGGTGGACGAAATCAAAGCTGGTCGGACAGTGACGTCGGCATTGCCTCCGAAGACCGCAACCGGATTACCGGGACACTGGAGCAACTTTCGGACACTCGGAATTGGTCCAGCACGCGTGAGGGTTTCCTGCGCCAAACCAGCTCGAGCTCGAGCTCTCAGGTTTCGACCAGCGCAGCGGGCCTCAGCCGCTCTTTGACTGAAGCGCAGACCTACTCCGTAGAAGCCCGGCGCGCTGAAGAGCTGGCAAGCCGGCTGGAAAGCCAAGCCTCCTGGTATGAAGGCGCCAACGCTGCCGGTTCGCTCAACCTCAGTCAGGCCAACCGCGAATGGGGCATGTCGGAGATCGAGGCGAACCGCGATTATTATGGCCCGGTCCGGTTCGACGATATCAACTTCCAGATGAGCGCCCAGGGACAGCAGCTCCAGGCCCGGTTCGTGGAGAGCTACGCAGACCGACTTCACGATGAGATCGAAGGAGAGCTGACGCTGCCCGAGTTCGCGCCGGTCAGCCGACCCACCGTTGCGAGCCAAGGCGATGTCCGCGCCCGAGGGCCGAGTGGAGGCGGTGGATCAGGAAATCTTGGCGCTGGCCCCGATCCATCGGGGATCCGGCAAGAGGTACGCGCGGCGCAGAAGCGTGGTCGCGGGATGATCGATCAGTCGAGAGGCAACCTCGATGCTGTCACCCGTGGAGCTCAGGGCGCAAGCGAGGAGGCTGCGGACGAGGTAAAAGAATGGTAGGGTCAGAGGATCAGATCGTTGATGACAACGAATGCCGCAAAAGCAGTGAGGCCGACGAAGATGGCGATCAACTTGATGCGCCCCCAAGGATCCGCCCAAGTTTTCTTCCACGTATAGGCAGTCAGACGATTCTCTGTGATGGCCCGATCAAGCTCTCTGAGGCCCTTCCAGTCCTCGGTCACAGTAGGGTCGTCTGATAACTTCAACATGAGGCACCTACTCAGATGGCGTGAGCTTCAAAATCGCTACAATGCCGCCGATTTTCAAGCTTTGCGGTACGATTCTGACACACAAACCTTCGATCTCCAAGTGCATAGAAACCAGTGAAATCCCCGGATCAAAGCCATATGCCTAGCGCCTCCCCAGGCTGCATACGGATTTGCTCTCGAACAAGGTAGGAGGTCTTCGTTGATTGGGTTACGGAGCTACCTCTCGCAATAGCACTTCAGCCTGCGCCAGAACTGTCTGCACTGCCTCGTCGGCGAGGTCAGGCGGATATCCGAACCGCTTAAGAATGCGCTTTACCAGAACCCGCATCCGGGCACGGGCACTTTCGCGATGGTGCCAGTCGACAGTCACGTTTTGACGCAGCTGTTCGAGTAGCTCATGGGCGATCAGCCGCAGCTGTTCGCTACCCATGGCTTCGACCGCGCTCTCGTTTTCGGCAAGCGCATCATAGAATGCTAACTCTTCTGGNGTGAGGCCTTGGTCTTCGCCGCGTTGCTGAGCTGCCTTCAGATCCTTTGCGAGCGCGATAAGCTCGTTGATCATCTCAACCGCTGACAGAGCGCCGGCATGATAGCGCGCCACTGCATCCTCCAGCCGCTTGGAGAAGGCCCGGCTCTCGACGACATTGGTCCGGGTACGGCTTGAGATCTCGCCAGCCAGCAGTTTCTTCAGGGCCTCGAGAGCAAGGTTCTTCTTCTCCATGCCCTGAATTTCGAGCAGGAATTCCTCGGACAGTATGGAGATGTCCGGGGAATCGATCCCTGCCACCTTCAGGATATCGACGATCTCGGCCGAGGCAACGGCACGGTCGATCAGCTGCTGAACTGCCAGCGTCTTGTCGGCCTGGCTGAGCTTACCTGTGGCTGTGTTCTTGGCGATGGCGGCACGGACGGCCTGGAAGAACCCGATCTCGTCGCGGATCTCGCGGGCCTCGTCACTGGCCGAGGCCAATGCATAGGCTTTGGTCAGTTCAAGCACGAGATCAAGATAGCGCCGATGGGCCTTCTTCTTATCTTCTGCCGATTGGGCCTTGCCGGCTTCAGCCTCGGCCCATTTGAGAACCCAGTCGATGGCGCCGGCGAGGCAGGTCAGCCTTTCCATGGGCGCGCCGTGGATGCCGGGCTTATAGTCGAAGCCGTGGAAGATCCCACTGACGATCTCGTAGCGTTCCAGCAGGACGGCGATCGCCTCCGCCTCATCAATGCCGGTCTTTTCCTGATCGGAGTCGGTGTAATCGCTCAGCGCCTTCTTCAGGTTCTGGGCGATGCCGATTTAGTCGACGATCAGGCCGCCGGGCTTGTCGCGAAACACTCGGTTCACGCGCGCGATTGCCTGCATCAGACCATGGCCGCGCATCGGCTTGTCAATGTACATGGTATTCATACAGGGGGCGTCGAAGCCGGTCAGCCACATGTCGCGCACCAATACCAGCCGCAAAGGATCTTTCGGGTCACGGGCCCGCTTCGCCAGCCCGTCGCGACGTCGTTTGTTACCGATGTGCTGTTGCCAGTCGAGCGGATCCGACGCTGCCCCGGTCATAACAATCTTGATCACGCCGGCGGCATCATCGTCAGAGTGCCATTCCGGACGAAGCGCCACGATCTCGTTNTAGAGGTCCACGCAAATCCGGCGGCTCATGCAGACNGCCATAGCCTTGTACTCGGTGCCGTCAGTCCGCGCTTCAAGATGCGCCACCATGTCTGTGGCAATCTGTTGCAGACGCTTTTTCGAGCCCACGAGCGACTCAACGGTTGACCATTTGGCCTTGGCCTTCTCGGCCTCACTCAGTGTGTCGTCCTCGACCAGAGCCTCGATCTCTGCGTCGATTAACGGCTTCTCGTCCTCATCCAGTTCAATCCGGGCAAGCCGACTTTCGTAATAGATCGGCACCGTCGCGCCATCTTCGACCGCTCGGCTGATGTCGTAGATGTCGATATACTGGCCGAAAATCGCCGGCGTATTAACATCGGCGGCCTCGATGGGCGTTCCCGTAAAGCCAATGAACGAAGCATTGGGCATCGCTTGGCGGATGTAGTGGGCATAGCCATACCGGCGGGCACCAGTTTTCGCGTCTAGTTTGGCATCGAAGCCATACTGGCTGCGGTGGGCTTCATCCGCCATGACGATCACGTTGCGGCGGTCCGTCAGCATTGGGAAGCTCTCCTCGCCGCGCTCGGGCGAGAACTTCTGGACGGTAGTGAAGATTACCCCGCCAGATGTGCGTGCCAGCAGGCGTTGCAGATCTTCGCGGCTCTCCGCCTGCTCAGGATTCTGACGCAGCAGATCCTTGCACAAGCTGAAGGTAGAGGCGAGCTGGTCATCAAGATCGTTTCGATCGGTCAAGACGACGATCGTAGGGTTCTCAAGCTCGGGGGACTTGACCGCCAGACCGGCAAAGAACGCCATCAGGAAGCTCTTTCCCGAGCCTTGCGTGTGCCAGATGACGCCGATCTTGCGGTCGCCGTCCGGGCCGCTCGCATCGACGGCCTCGCGGATGGCTTTGCGTGCGCCGTGGAACTGATGATAGCCAGCAACGATCTTGAATGGACCTGCGCCCGCATCGCCAACCACGATGAAATCGCGGATCAGGGCGAGAATGTTCTCTCTGGTAAATACGCCGCGCAGCAGGGTTTCTAGTTCGGGTTGGCCGCGATGAGCGAAGTCTTCGCCGGTCACCGTGCGCCAAGGCATGAAACGTTCCTGATCAGCCGTCAGTGAACCGATCCGCGCTTCGATGCCGTCAGACGTCACCAACACGGCGTTGGTCCGGAACAGGCTGGGGATCTGGGCAAGATAGGTCTGCAACTGATGAAAGGCGTCAACAATGGTGGCGTTTTCTGCCGCCGCGTTTTTCAGTTCGAGCNCCGCCAGCGGCAAGCCGTTGACGAACAGGATCACATCGGGCCGCCTGTTCTGGCTGCCCTCCACGACGGTGAACTGGTTGACCGCCAGCCAGTCGTTGGCATCGACCTTATCGAGATCGAGTAGCCAGACCTTGTCGCCCACGATCCGCCCATCGCCGTTGCGGTACTCCACAGGGACACCATCGGTCAGCAGGCGGTGGATGCGGCGGTTTTCCTCGACCAGCGAACCGGTTTCACTCGTCAGGAGCCGGCGGATCGCTTCCGACCGCGCCGCTTCGGGCAGCGTGGGATTAAGATCGGCCACGGCCCGTTCCAGGCGTGGCAGCAGGATGACATCGGAAAAGGCCTGCCGTTCCGCCGCCGCGCCGTCAGGCGCAATGACGGTGCCATGCAAATAGTTCCAGCCCAGATCCTGTAGGATCTCAATGCTGGCTTGTTCGACCACATCCTCTGAGAAGCTGGTCATGCAGGGACGACCTCTTCCACCACCGGGACGTCCCAGACGCGGCATGCAAGCCTGGACAGGAAGAGCTGGCGCGCCTCGACATCGGCGGCAGTCCATTTGGGCCAGCAATCGAGCGCTTGCACGGTTTTGGTAATCTGGTCGGCCACGCCGACAAGCTGCGCCGCAGTGTCAGCCTGGCATC